>DASSIO010000157.1:0-5485 GCA_035691825.1 Terriglobales bacterium
TGGGTTTGGGAGTGGGGTAAGTCGCCTTATGTCTTAGGGTTGCACGCTGCACGGATGATGTCCCTCAAACTTGCCGCTCCGACGAGCTCAAGGCCGCCTGGCACACTTCACTCCGAGCACATGCGCTCCAGGCCGTCAGTCGCAAGCGTCTATGGTGTTGCAATCAGGGTTTATGCGCCAGCCTTCCCTGTGAAGCACGAAAATTGCTTTGCTCGAATAGGTCTTATGCGGGTCAATACCAGTAAGCTCGGCTGGTGCAATCCAGCGTCCCGCATTTCTTCTCGTGCTTGGAAGCCGCTCATTCTTGAATAGGTCACTACCAAACGGTGTCAGTGCGTAAGACCAAAGGTAGTCGACCTCAGAAAATTGCACCCCCATTCGCCACCCTCGGAGCACGTTCGTGATAGTAAGGAACTTCTTTGTCGCGAGCGGAATCTCCCACGCTTCAAAATTGCTTTGAGAAGTCTCTGCCTCACGTCCCGGCGCTGTCACATGTTTCCAATCTTTTGAGGCAATTCTTCCCTTTTCCGAGAGCGTCAGTATGTCGTTTGGCGAGAGCAGGTCACTGCAAATAGCCGTTCGTGTACAGCCAGTACCCGACTGGACTTCCTTTCAAGGCATCTGGCTGGAGGTGGGCTGTCGTGCTGCTCCAATGGTCGGCAATGAGATTCCAGCGGCCTGTGTATATAGTCCAATCGCATACATCGCGGGCACCAGGAATAGCGTGACATCCCGTAAATGATTCACTTTCGGCAATGGTTTTAGCAGCCGATTCCCGGTCAAAGTCTTTTTCAGCATGGGCGAGACCAGAAATCGCTAGGACCGTTGTACTGAAGAGAACCAAGCAAAGCTTTTTCACGCTGGTTGTCATGGCAAGCTCCGAATGTAACAAGCTGTCTCCTCGTACTAGCCGCAAAGAAATTTTAAGATATTATCACCCGTACAGCTGGCGTGAACAGATGGGATGAGTTCTACATGCTCTTTCGAGCACAACGGGCTATGAAAACGGGTTAAGCTGCCGGAGCCGTGGACGTATGTGGTCGTCGGCCTTAGTGGCGCCAAGAGCCCGTGGATGAGTTTGACCCTGGATGCCTTGAAGAACAACAGACTGTCGCCTTCTCTTCGGAGGAGAGCACGCGAGGGAGATTTTCGCGATTTGTGCATCCTTACGTCGCACAGCTGAAGGAGACAGCCATGGAAGTCTTATATACGCGGTGCTACGGACTGGATGTACATAAGTCCGCGATCACGGCCTGTGTTCTTATCGCACAGGCCGGCAAACCACTGAAGCACATTCGACGCTTCGGATCCACCACACGTGAACTTCATGAACTGGTGTGGAAAGGGAAAACCAAAAGCTCACATGCCGGGTCCAAGTGGGGCGTTCTCGTTGTAGCCGGTGCTGCCACCTGTTAGTCGACCTCTCTTCCACTCCTCAGAATGAAGGTTGGGCCCTGAAAGTCGTTGCTGGATGGAGGTGGAAGCCGATCTCGGACGGAAACCAGAATATCGGGAAAGTATCGCCACATCCCGCGTGACCGAAGCACGCTGTCGTGCTCGACCCGTCCTGTAGTACCATTCCGCAAACGAAAGTGGGGAAAGAATGGCTGCTCCGGGCACCTCTTTGGGTCCTTACGAGCTTCTCGGCTCGATTGGCGCTGGCGGTATGGGCGAAGTCTATCGCGCGCGCGATCCGCGGCTCTCGCGCGAAGTGGCTATCAAGATCCTTCCCGCGCGGTTCGCCGCCGACCCCGACCGTCTGCGCCGCTTCGAGCAGGAAGCGCGAGCCGCTGCTGCTCTCAGTCATCCCAACATTCTCGCCATTTACGACATCGGCGCGCAGGCGAACGGTTCGCCCTACATCGTCACCGAGCTGCTCGAAGGCGATTCCCTACGCGACCGACTTCGCTCGGGCCCTCTCCCTTTGCGCAAAGCGGTGGATTACGCCTCCCAGATCGCGCGCGGCCTTGCCGCCGCTCATGATAAGCACATTGTCCATCGCGACCTAAAGCCAGACAACATCTTCATCACCCGTGATGGACGCGCCAAAATCCTCGACTTCGGCCTGGCCAAGCTCACCGAGCGGAACCTAGACGACGTCCACACCTCGGCCCCAACGGAGGAAGGTACCTCGCCCGGCACGGTCGTGGGCACCGTCGGTTACATGGCGCCCGAGCAGGTCCGCGGCCAGGCCGCCGACCATCGCTGCGATATATTTGCTTTCGGGGCGATCCTATACGAGATGCTCTCAGGCAAGCGTGCTTTCCGTGGGGAGACCTCTGCCGACACGATGAGTGCGATCCTGAAGGAAGATCCGCCTGATCTGACGGAAACGAATCGCGCCGTCCCACCCGCAATCGAACGGATCGTCGAACACTGTCTCGAGAAGCATCCCGACCAGCGCTTTCACTCCGCCAGCGACATCGCGTTCGGCCTGGAGGCGTTTTCCGGAAGTTCGGCGGGCGCCATTGCGGCCAGTGCGCCCGCCGCAGCTAGAGCGCGATTGAATCGTCGTGCCCTCTACGCAACGGTTGGTACTGCCGGGCTAGTAATCGCCTGCGCCGTGACGTGGTGGCTCGGTGTCCGCAGTGCCCGTCCTCCGCTGCCTAACTATAAGCCCATTACGTTTCGCAGCGGACGCATCGGCAACGCCAGGTTTGGACCCGATGGGCAAACCGTCTTCTATTCCGCCTCATGGGAAGGCGGATCTGCGGACATCTACAGTGGCCGGATAGACAGCCTGGGCGAACGCTCGATGGGTTTCCCCAACACCGAATTGCTGGCGATCTCTTCTGCGGGCGAAATCGCCATTCGCGACACCACTGCACGCTCCAACTTCGCATCTCGCGGAGTTATGTCGGTAGTGCCGACCGCCGGCGGCGCGCCACGGCCAGTCATGGACGACGTCGCGGATATCGATTGGGCCGCTGATGGCAAACAGATGGCAGTCGTCCGTTTTGATCCATCCAAGGAAGAATGGCGACTCGAGTATCCGGTCGGGAAAGTGTTGCTCGCGGGGGCCGTTTGGATCAGCGCACCGCGTATCTCCCGAGACGGAAAGCAGATTGCGTTTTTCGACCACGGAAACTCGATCGGCGATGATCGTGGCGACGTAGCCATGGTTGATCTGAATGGAAAGAAGACCACACTGTCAACCGGATGGTCGAGCCTGCAAGGTCTCGATTGGTCGCCAGACGGTCAGGAAATCTGGTTTTCCGCCACTTCTACGGGAGTGATTCACAACCTTTACGCAGTGAGCACGAACGGCAAACTTCGCCGCCTCGCTAGCATGCCCGCAGATGTCGTCCTTCAGGACGTGGCGTCGGACGGACGCGTTCTGCTCAGGAAGCAGGCCATGCATTTCGAGATCTACGGCGGTGACGGTCAAGCCGCGGAGCGCAAACTCGACTGGCTGGACTGGTCCCATCTCGACAACATCTCCCAAGACGGCAAGTACGTCCTCTTTGATGAGGAGGGTGAGGGTGGCGGCCACGATTACACGGTTTACATGCGTCCGACCGACGGTTCGCCGGCAATCGCGCTGGGACGCGGCTTCGGCGTTGCATTCTCCCCGGATAACAAATGGGCGCTCACCGCGACCCTGAAATCCCCAGCACAATTTATCCTGCAGCCCACCGGCGCGGGAGAAGCGCGCACCGTCACCCACGACCAGATCGATCATGGCGATGGAATATTCCTGCCCGACGCCAAGCGTGTCCTCTTCTATGGACGCGAACCCGGACGCCCTGCCAGGCTGTTCCTGCTCGATCTCGACACCGGCGCGACGAGGCCGATCACTCCCGAGGGCGTGGCCGGCTACGCGCTCTCTCCTGACGGGAAGTATGTGGTCGCCAAGTCCAAGCAAGCCTGGCTGAGATGGCCCATAGAGAGTGGCGATCCAACCCCCGTTACCGGACTGAAAGCCGGCGAAACCCCAATTGCCTGGACCGCAGACGGGCGGCAACTGTACTTAATCATCCCGGCGGAAGCCCGGCCCCGGCGCGTGTATCTTTTCGATATCGCCACTGGGAAGCGGACACTTTGGAAGAGCCTCGGCCCGGCTGATTGGACCGGCGCCGGCGCCGCCTCAGTTCCCTACATCAGCGGCGACGGGAAACACTATGTGTACACCCTCAGTCGCGCGCTCGCTGATTTGTACGTCGTCACTGGCCTGAAGTAGTACCTCATGGAGCATGCGGAAAGGGACGAGCGTGAACGGGCTTTCACGCACATTATCCTATTTGCACCATTTCTCGGGCAAAGCGCCGGGTCTAATGAACGGGTAGGCGGGGGAGAGCCCGCCGTTGAGTCGGTTTATGACCGTTTCTGTCGCGGGCGTCGTCTCTCGGGTGTCGTCTCCAGCCAGTTACGCGGGATGTTTCGGGCACGGCTTGAGGGGTTTGCCGTTGCGGTCAGTGACTCGCCACAGACACTTCGCCGCTTTGCAGAACCGCTCGGGGTGGTCCTTCTTTTCCTGTGCGAATGTTCGGCGCGGGCGTGCGTGACGTTCAGGCATTCCACTCAGCCACTCCATGACCTTGGCTCTGTCGAACCTCACCCCTTTCCCGTTGACGCGATAGAACGGCAGCGGGTGGAGTCCTTTTTGAGCCCGCGACTTGCACATCTCGCGGATTGCGGAGACAGGCTTCTGGAGCAGAGCGGCAACCTCTTCGATGGTCATCACGGCGCTGCCCGAGTCCTTCAATTCCTCGACGAAGGTGACGTTCCCGTCGCTATCCTTGACAGCTTTCAGCTTCGAGTTAAGGAGTGCTTCCATCGCCTGCAGCACCGTCTGCCCTGGTTTCAGTTTCAAGTAGGCTGTCACTGGGCACCTCCATCACTCAGGCCGAGCGCGGCCAGTTCGCCGCGCAGCTTCTTCTGCTCAGTCAACCCTGCCTGCGCCAGTTTGCGCTGCCGATAGACATCAGCCGCCTGTGCCGCCATTTCCCCCTTGTCCACAAAATAGTGCTTCTCCACGACTGCAATCGTGTTCCCCAGAAACTTTGCAACCTGAACTGGGGTGCATCCGAGGTGGACGAGCAGGGTACCGCAGCCACGCCTCAGGCCGTACCACGCAGTCCCTTTCCAGCGTTCCAGCCCGTGCTGTTCACAATTCGGCGTGATGATTTGCTCGGAGAGGTCGCCGAGGTTGACATGTGTGCCGTTGTCGTCCTTGGCGTGCAGAACCAGCCCTAATTTCGGGCATCCCTTTTGCTGGTGCCACGCCTGCAGAATCGGAATCAAAGGCTCAAGAACTGTGAGCACTCGATTTTCACTCGTCTTTGTCCGTTTGGCGTGGACCTTCTCGACCACCGATTCACAGACCTTGATTGTCCCCCGGGCGACATCGACGTTCTCCCAGCGCAACGCGACAATTTCTGAGGGGCGGAGCCCTGCGAAGAACCCGAGTGCGAGGGCGACCTGTGCATTTCGGATATTGGCATCGCGCACGTCATTCTGGCCGAGTTCGAGTTCAATGTTGCGG
>DASSIO010000158.1:0-5258 GCA_035691825.1 Terriglobales bacterium
AAGTGCCGCAAGGGAAGAGGAGAGTAGCGCCGGAGGAGAGAGCGGCGATGGCGGAGTTGATGGCGGCAGTGTCGTCGGTGGAACCGTTACCGGTGGCGCCGTAGTTCTTGACGTTGATGGAGGGACCGCCGGTTCCGTTCGAAACGGAGACGGAAACGGAGCTGGAGGCGGAGATGCCAGAGGTATCGGTGGCGCGGGCAGTGATGGTGTGAGAAGAGTTGGAGAGCGAAGAGGTGTTGAGGGAGAAGGACCAGTTGGAGGTACCGGAAGCGGAGGAGAAGACCCCGCTATCGACCTGCACCTGGACGGAGCTTAGGCCCACGCCGTCGGAGGCAGTGCCGGAGACGGTGATGGAACCGGAGACGGTGGCGCCGTTCGAGGGAGAGGAGATGGAGACAGAGGGAGGAGCGGCAGTGTTGACCGTGAGAGTAGCCGCGGTGCTGGTGACACTTCCGGCAGAGTTGCTGACGAGCGCGGCGAATTTAGTGCCGTTGTCGGAGGAGATGGTGGCGGGAGTTGCATAAGTTGAGGAAGTTGCGCCCGAGATGGCCGCGCCATTTTTCTGCCACTGATAGGTCATGGGGGCGGTGCCGGTGGCGGCAACACTAAAGGTTGCCGACTGTCCCGCGGCGACCGTCTGGCTCGCAGGCTGTGTACTGATCGATGGCGCCACGGGAGCCGAACCGCTGATCACCGAAACCTGAAAATTCTGGTTGGCCGAGCCATTACACGTGTTCTGCTCGATCTGTGCTCCCGAGGAAGTGGAGGCGCCTACGATATCAACGCACCCATTGGAAAGATTCTTGGGGAGGATCTGGTAGCCGCCGGCGACAGCCTTGAGCTGAAAGTATTCCGGAGAAACGGCGGTGCAGGTGTACTGCTGGATGATCGCGCCAGCGGAAAGAGAACCGCCTGCAATGTCCCAGCAGAGATTCGGAGTGGCGCCGGCAAGGTAATACCATCCAGTTGTTGGAGAGCTGTTGAGCTTGAACTGCTGCGAACTGTTGGAAGAGCATGCCGACTGCACAAGTGCAGTGAAAGTAGAAGAACCGCCGGTATCGACACAAAGATTGCTGTTCAAGTTGCGAAATACGACCGTTGAACCTGCGGGAGGAAGCGGGGGAAGCGCAGTTGAATTAACCGTGAAAGTAGCGCTATCCACTTCCTTGCCGCCATTCGAACGTGTGATTGCCTGTGTGAGGGAGTGAGAACCAGGGGAAATCTTGCTCGTGTCCCATGGCTCAGCCGATCCATCAGCGGCAGTCCCTACGAAATCGTAGGGCGAGACTGACTCGCAATGCGTGGCGGTGCCGGACATCGCGGTGTTGTCGAGCCAGTAGCAAACTTTGTTGATTCCTGTGGGATTGTAATTCTGAAGACTTGTGGCGTTGCTCGTAAAAATGTAGACGGAGCCGGAGAGAGCTGCCCCTTGCAACGCTGCGCCGTTGCCGCGGCTTGCACTGGTCGACACGGACAGCGCGTACGTTGGACTCGCGAATGCGCGCGTGTTTGCCCCCGAAATAAGTAGCAGAAGGATAAGGCCGCAGAACGCCTGAAATACTCTTGAAGTTTTCAACAGAATGCCTCCCAAAAGATTTTCGCGGGCTTCTCACAGTCGAAAGTCTCGGGAGGGATCCGGGGCCGGGGGGACCTGGCGACAATTTAGAAGAGCAAATTTCTGGGCTATGAGCCGGAGAAGAGAGACGAAACGCGAGACCCAGATTTTTATGCGCTTCTTAAACTTGCACCCACAAGCGAGAGGTTAATGCAGTAGCATTGTTGATTCTGTCGGTGGGAAAATGATTCTTGCGTCAGACCTTAGCGTTCCAGGTTGTCTCCCATGCTCCTACAGGCGGACAGGTGCAAACTGTCCTTGCCGGTAGAAGTCGAGTTCGCAGCGGAGGGAAAATCTGAACAGAGATCGAGACGGTGTGAGCGTCCCGGTCGCTGACTTTGCCTGATGGCCCAGCGGAGCGAAGTCAATACACTTGCGTTTCACGGGGCATAATGACAATTCGCCGAACCTCCGGCCCGCAGGGCCACGCCGCCAAATCCGCATTGAGTCCATGGGAAGAAACGATTGCTACCTTGTATCCCGAAATCCTCAGGGGATTGCCATTGGGCGTGGTCTTGCTGCATCTGGAAGAACCACAGGACGCTACGACACTCAGAATCGTTGACCTTAACCCGGCCGCCGCTGACCTGACCGGATCAACAATTGAGTTCCTCCGGGGCAAGAGTCTGGCCGAGTTTCCCGGATTGTTGAAAATTTCGTTCCCAAGCCGCTGCCTGGACGCATTCCGCGCGGGAGAGCTGAAGAACCTGGGGGATATTTCCTACGGTGATGAGCACATTCGGCAAGGAATCTATTCCGTTCAGATTTATCCGCTCGGCCAGGAGTTTCTCGCTGTGGCGTTTGAGAATGTCACGGAACGCAGACATGCCGAGCACCAGATTCGCGAAAGCGAAGAGCGGTTCCGGCTGCTCGTCGAGGGTGTAAAAGATTACGCACTGTTCCAACTGGACCCGGGCGGCCACATCATGAGCTGGAACGCAGGTGCCGAACGGTTGAAGGGTTATACGGCGAAGGAAATTATCGGAAAGCACTTCGCGGTGTTTTACCCGCCCGCGGATGTGCAAAGTGGAAAGCCTGCCGAGAAACTAGCGGAAGCGGCGCGGAAAGGCCAGAGCCAGGATGAGGGTTGGCGCACGCGAAAGGACGGTTCGCGCTTTTGGGCCAGCGTGGTCATCACGGCGTTGCGAAATGCCAGGGGAGACCTGCAGGGTTTCGCAAAGCTCACTCGGGACATGACGGAACAGAGGGAAAAGTTGGAGGCCTTGAAACGGGCAAAACAAGAACTGGAGCTACGAGTCGAGCAGCGGACGGCGGTCCTGCTCCGCGTGAATCAGGAACTGCGAACGGAAGTGGCTGAGCGGGAACTCGCTGAAGAAAAATTGAAGATGTCTCTTGAGCAGTTGCGCGCTCTGGCGGCCAGGCTCCAACTGGTGCGCGAAGAAGAACGCACCAATGTGGCCCGTGAGATTCATGATGAACTCGGCCAGGCCTGCACGGCGATCAAAATGGATCTTGCCCTGATCGGGCGGAAAGCAGCCAAGAGGCAAACGCAGCTGCAGGCCAAAGTCTTATCGGCAATGCAACTCGCCGACAACATGATCGCTTCGCTTCGAAGAATCGCCTCAGAGCTCAGGCCAAGAACACTGGATGATCTGGGACTAACCGCTGCGCTGGAATGGCAGGCCCAAGAGTTTCAGGGCCGCACGGGGATCCAATGCAATGTGATTTTGCCGCAGGAGCCCCTTACGCTCGATCCGGAAATGTCTACCGCCATCTTCCGCATCTTTCAGGAGTCGTTGACGAATGTGGCCCGGCACGCTCAGGCCACTCGCGTCGTGGCGCGCCTGGAAGCTAAAGGTGATGCCCTCATGCTTGAAGTGCGCGACAACGGTAAGGGCTTTGACCCTCAGGAACCGCGAGCGCGCAGGTCGTTGGGCTTGGTCGGAATGCAAGAGCGCGCCCTATTGCTGAACGGCGTACTCAATGTTGAAGGAGTATCCGGAGCTGGAACAACCATGACTCTGCGGATTCCATGGCCCCCCTCAAGCCTGCCCGGGCGGGATTCGAGATGAGAGTCTTGATCGCCGATGATCATGCACTCGTTCGCCGGGGGCTCAAAGAAACGATCAAGGAAGCGTTTCCCCGTGCGACTTTCGGCGAGGCCAAAACAGCACAGGAGACTCTCGAGTCGGTGCGCCGCCAAGACTGGGAGATGGTGATTCTGGACATCAGCATGCCTGGGCGGAGCGGGCTGGACATCCTGGACGACTTGAAGCGGTTGCGCCCAAAGATGCCTGTACTCTTTCTGAGTATGTACCCTGAAGCCCAATATGCCCGGCGCGCCCTCAAATCCGGCGCGGCCGGATACTTGACGAAGGAGAGCATTCCGGAAGAGCTGAAAAACGCGGTGCGCAGGGTGCTTGCGGGCGGCCGCTACGTAAGTGCTACCTTGGCGGAGAGGCTGGCTTATGACCTGGGGAGCAGAGCGGATACTCCGGTGCATGAACTCCTGTCGGACCGTGAATTCCAGGTGCTGCGGATGATCGCATCCGGCAAGTCGGTGAAGGAGATCGCCGACGAAATTTCTTTAAGTATTAAGACGGTCAGCACCTACCGCACTCGCATTCTCGAAAAGACGGGAATGAAAACCACGGCCGACCTAATCCGGTATGCGCTGCAAACCCAATTAGTAGATTAGCGAACGGGCGGATCTCGCAGGAAGTAACCGGACCTTCCACAATTTGCGGCGCCTTGCCCTAACTTGCTGATTTTGTGGGACCCGCTCCGTCCTGGGTTAGTCCTTTTGTCCTACACAAGAATCCTGAGAATACCCGATGTATTTTTGTGCCAATTTGCCATCCTCTAGAGATGTGCGGAAAGCCTTCCAGGAGAAAGCTTAAGATGAAGCTGGTGATTGCAGACGATTCGGAAATTGTCGTCGAGCGCCTTGCCGATCTCTTGAGCGATGTGCCTGGAGTGGAACTCGTGGGCCGGGCAGTGGATGCGCCGGACGCGCTCCGCTGCATCCAGCTTCTGAATCCCGATATGGTCATCCTGGATCTACAAATGCCCGGGGGGAGCGGTCTGGACATTCTTCGAGCGATTCGTCCCGAGCGGCCGGAACTCTTTGTAATGATTTGCACGAACTACGCCTACCCTCAATATCGCGAAGAATGCCTGGCCGCTGGAGCCAATGAATTCGTGGATAAATCCGCGGAGTTCGAAAAGATTCCGGCAATTCTTCTCGGGCACGTCAGGAATATTACAAAGGCCGGTGCACCCATCCGCTGAGTGTCTTCAGGTCGGAATGCCTGCGGTGAGTTGAGGCATTCGTACAGGATTGGGTTAAGCCGGCAGGCGCGGTGCTCTGAATTCGCTACCCAAGGCACTAAACGCCGGCTCCTTTCTGCAACCTGGCAACCCCCGTCGAGGTTCTCCCTGAGGCTCTTCTAAGTATTCCCCTGCGTTCAGGTTAGGAAGTTTGCCGGATTGTGACGGCGAAACCTCCATGTTACTAAATTTGTACAAGGTGGCTTCTCAACAGCCACGGATTGGCGTGTGGTTGCCGCTTGAGAATGACGAAGGAGAGAGTGATGCGTGACAATCGAAGCTGGTTCCAAAGCGCGAGGGCGCACATTGCTGCTGGAGGATTGGCTCGTTCCTGGCTGTTCCGAGGCTTCGG
>DASSIO010000159.1:0-6055 GCA_035691825.1 Terriglobales bacterium
AGCGGATGCCTTCGAAGACCGCGGAGCCGTAGCTCACGACGTGGGAGAGCACGTGAAGAGTGGCGTCGTCCCAATTGATCCACTTTCCGTTGTGCCAGATTTTGTCGGTCTTTTGGATTGGCATGATGATGTCCTTATTTAATGGCGCCACTCTACGTGAGGCCTGAAAGTGCAGGATACGGGACAGGAGGGTGAGCGTCAATGAACCTTGTTTGCTGGAGGGCCCAGCGGGTAATCCAAATTGGCGCTGAAGGAGTGCGCGGGCTAGACATCAAGTTATTTCGGCTTGACAGCCGAGGCGCCAGAGTTCGCGGGTTTGCTTAGGGAGTCGTATGCCGACTGCGCGAGCACAGGGATGTTCCCATACTTGTTCTCCCAAAGACCGAGGAGCAAAAACGGGATTGCGGTGGCCACGACAAGCAGCTTCGCTTTGCGCGGTACTTTTACTTCCGGTTCCCACCGAAAGAGCTGCGCGGAGAGAAAAAAAGTTAGCACAGCCCAGACGGCGAGCGAGGCCACTTCCACGCCGAGCTGCCAGATTGGAACGGAGTCGAAGATCGCCCGTTGCAGACCCTGAACGAGATATGTGGCGGGCAGGAATAAGGAAAATTTCTGCGCGACGTGAGGCAGGAAAGCGAGGGGAAAGGTGGCGCCAGAGAGAAAAATCAAGGGCAGCCAGATGAGCTGGTTGATGACCTGCGTTTCTTGCATGGTGTTCGTGACGCTGGCAACAACCAGTCCCATGGAGGAGAACGAGATGGCGCCAATGCTGATCAAAACGAAGGACGAGAACAAGTTGCCGAAATGTATGACGTGGAAGATGGAGCGTGAGAGGAAAAAGAGCAGAAGAACAGTCGGAAATATAAGCACGTAATTGGCGACGACGCTGGAGGCGAGCATATCGCTCGCTGTGACCGGAGTTACATGAAACCGGCGAAGGATCCCCTGCTCGCGAAACATCACCAGCGCGGCGCTGAGCCCCCAGAAGCTCCCCATCACCGTGAGAGAAAGGACCGGCCCGAGAAAAAAGCGGACCACTTGCGGCTGCCCTTTGGCGAAGATGCCGGCATAGAGGAAGAAAAACGCGAACGGCATAACCAGGCTGAAGAATACGAACATTTTATTGCGCAGGGTGAGCTGAATGCGCATTCGCGTGAGTGTGGCAAAATTTTTCAATCGCGGAGCCTCCTCCCGGTCATTTCGATGAAAACGTCCTCAAGAGACGGAGAAGCGATTTCCAGGCTGACGAGCTCATTGCCTTCTGCTTCCAGGTGCTTGACGATGGCGACAATGGTTTGCGGCGGTCGATTGGAATGAATCACGTAGGTGCCGTCGACCTCGCGCGCATCGGCAACACCCTCCAAGCTTTTCAGCGCGCCATCCGGCTCAGGCTTTGAGAGCCGAACTTCGATGCGAGTTGCGCCGCCAGCACGCGACTTCAAATCGCGCGGGGTCCCCAGAGCGACAACCTTGCCGTGGTCCACAATGGCCACGCGGTCGCAAAGGCGCTCGGCTTCCTCGATGTAGTGGGTGGTCATGACGATTGTTTTCTTCTCGTGCTTAAGCTCTTCGATGATGTCATAGATTTCGCGGCGGACCTGCGGATCGAGACCGGCGGTGGGCTCGTCGAAGAAGAGGACTTTAGGTTCGTTGACGAGAGCCATAGCCAGAGCGAGACGCTGTTTTTGCCCCCCAGAAAGCTGGCTGTAGAAAGTGTTCCGTTTTTCTTCCAAGCCGAACCGTTTGAGGAGCTCCTCCGGACTGCGGCGCCTTTTATAAAAGCTGGAGAAAAGACGGAGAGCCTCCATGACGCGCAGTTTGTCGGGAAGGGAGGTAGACTGCAGAGCCGCGCCAATTTCGTGTCTTAGCTTTTGCGAATCGCGCCGTGGGTCAAGGCCGCAAACGGAGACTCGGCCACTGTCCAAGTCGCGCAGTCCCTCAAGAATTTCGACCGTGGATGTTTTTCCCGCGCCGTTAGGGCCCAGTAGTCCGAAGACCTCGCCCTCCTCGACGGAAAAACTGACTCCGCGAACGGCTTCCACAGAGCCGTAACTCTTGACCAGGTTTTCGACCAGCAAGATGGGATTCGCCATGATCCTCGAGACTACCGAACTGTACGCAAAGTGACCCACTAGGATAACGCATGTACGCACTTTCACGGCAATGTTGGAGTGTCCCGCGCAGAATAATTTCAACGCTGTGACCAGCGGGATTTGGTGGCCGAGAGGGCATCTCTGAGCGATGTGCGCGGCTATGCGAAAAGGGATGTTGAAAGTAAGGTGACAAAACGATCCGAGCGCATTGTTACACGGGAGATTTCCAGCTAGTCTAGGAAATACCGGCCCCGGAGGGAAAATGAGACTAACGAGATGGATGTGCGCGTGTGCCCTGGTAGCCCTTTTGTTCGGCGGGAGTAGTGCTCTGGCCCAGGGCCACGGACAGGGAAAAGGAAAGGGTCACAACAAACACGGAGACAATGGCGATCAGGGAGACAACTATTACAGAGAGCAGGACCGTGAGGCTATCCGCACATGGTATGCGGGTCATCAAGACAATCTGCCGCCGGGACTTGCGAAGCGGGACCGCTTGCCACCCGGGTTGGAAAAACAGTTAGAGGAGCGCGGTACTCTCCCACCGGGACTCCAGAAGAAGATTCAGCCTTGTCCCCCGGAGCTTGTCCGTCGGCTGCCGCCACCTCCGCCGGATTGCGCGAACGTCGTCATTGGCGGGCACATCGTCCTGCTGAACCGGCGAACTAATGTGATTCAGGCCGTTTTCCATATTGATATCCAGTAGCTGATATCCAGGTAGCGGAGACTTACCCGCCGAGCGCACTCCGCGCTCTCCGGGGTATAAGACTCTCTTGTGGTCGCTGAAGACTCAATGCATTTCCATCTTACCTAAAGGAGGCAAGAATGCCCGAAGCTAAGGGAATGTGGGAAGGATTGATGGATTTTTCTTTTCGCATATACGCCACTCCTAAAATGCTCAAATTCATGTACGCCTTGCACTTGCTTGTAGGGCTAGTCGCCGCTGTAGCCTGGGTTGTTGTTGCGTTTCAACAGGCCCCGGTGCAGGGTCTTATCGCGCTAATTGCCGCGCTGGTGTCATATTTCTTCTGGATTCTCTATTGCCGCATTGTCCTTGAAGTGCTTGCCGCAGTATTTCGAATGGCTGCAGCTATCGCGCCGGATCGCAGCGCACCGGAAGAGCACTAGCCCTGGTGCAAAGACGGATTGTAGATTCTTGGCTCATGACAGGTTAGCGGCACGGGCTAGCCAGGGACTATTTAGAGTAGATTCGCAAGCATAAGCCTTGACCGAGCCGAGCTTTGATCGCCTGGCCGGACCAGAGAGCTGTTACTGCTTCCATGCGCGAAGGCGCGGAATCCACCTGGAGACATTCCTGCAATATACTTCGTAGTCTGCTCCGAACATTTTGCGTAGCGTAGGCTCTTCGTAGAGCCGCACAAAGAGACCTACCGCTAGCGCCGCCACGAGCGCAATCATGAGGGCCGGCCAACTCGCTGTGCCGAACACGACCCAAAGGCCCAGCCAGCCCGAGAAAAATCCCACATACATCGGGTTTCGTACGTACCTGTAGAATCCAACAACCACTAACTTCTGCGGCGGTGCAAATGGAGCCGGGGTTCCGTGGCCCGTCCATCCGAAATCCCAAACGCAGCGAAGCGCCACGGAAAAACCTAGCACCGAGAACACAGCGCCAAGCCATCGCCAACGGGCCACACTAGCGAGATCGACGTGAAAGCCCAACCACGGCGGCAGCAGCCAGAACCAGAGTGCAAAGAAGGAAGTGCCTATGATCAGCGAAGTTAGCGTCGCAAGCCAATGAGCGCCGTGACCTGAGTCACCGCCTACCCCAGCCTGTTCGTTTGACATGAGACCCTCCAGCAAACCGAAGCCAGAGAACTGCGGCTTCATCTATCCATACGAGTTCCGCAGGAAGATGGTTACGTAAATGGAGGCTCTAAACGTTTCCGAATGCGGCGACTCCAGGGTTGCCAAGAATCTCTATTCGAACGAAATTTGCCCGCCTAATCCCGAGCGGACCTTCGCGCGACCGAACTTCGAGCTTTGCTCCGCGCGGCTGGTTTCTTGCGGGGCGGAGTCCAGAGATGACGCTTCAAGTTGATGCGGCGCTCGACAACGGAGACGCCTTCAGTTTCAAGAAGTTTTTTCTGAAGAGATGCGTATGGTTCGCGGATGAGGATTTTGCCGTTCGCGCCAAGGACGCGATGCCAGGGAATTCCCTTTCCGCGCGGAGTTGCGGCCATGGCACGGCCGGCGGTGCGAGCGCCACCTGGGAGACGCAGGGCTCGGGCTAGCGCCCCATAGGTTAGAACCCGTCCGCGGGGAATTTGTTTCACAAGCTTGTAGACAGGCTCAAAAGACACGTCAAAAGGACTCCGGCATGGCAGCTTTGGGAATCACTCGGAACATCGTAGGGGGACACGCCAGGAGCGACAAGAGAAAAAATAGCCGGAGCCGTGTTTGATAACTTGAGATCAGGCGTACAAGAAATCGAGAAAAATCTATTTCGTACGCCTAGCATCTAATCAACTGAGAGAGTGAAAGCACAAACGAACGGCGGCGATGCATGGAACCGATGAAACAAAGCGAAAAGCGGATGTAAGAATCTGGTACAAATTCGCTAGGTTGCGCGCATTACCGATTGAACGCAGCCATAAGCATTCGCAGTCGTCGTTTATTGACGGCGTAGTGGAGGGTGAGTACACTACAGACCCAGAAAATGGCTCGAGGTGACGTCATGGCTTTTGTCCGCCGAAAAGGGAACTCGTATTACCTGGTGCACAATGTGCGCCGCGGCGGAAAAGTGCGCCAACTTCACTTGGCGCGTCTCGGGGAACGCGCGCGGATCACCGATGAAGTGGTGCGCGCAGTTTCCAAGAAGCACCCGTTCGTGGAGCTGAATTGGCAGGCTTTGCGTGAACAGATCAGCACTCAGCTCGATATGGCCGATGCAAGCTCCCCGGCGATTCAGAAACTCGTTGGCGACTTACGAGCTCTGAATATGGATTTGGCGGACTTGTTTCCGCCGCTTCTCCGGATTTCTGAAACGCCCGCTGTGGCGCGGGAGCTGCTCGTGCAGTTGCGGCTCCTGCAGTCCACACTTCAGGTGAAACTGAACCAGTTCGACCGGAAACGCGGACGTTTTGGTACCGCGACTCTGCGAATGCAGGGCCGCTAGGAGGAGACTATGAGCTCCCAACCAGCGCCACTTGATCCAAACCTGCGAAGCAATACAACGATTGAATTTCAAACCGCGCTGCGGTCGAAGATCGTTGGACAAGCGGAAGGGGTACAGGCGCTAGTGGACCTGTATCAAGTCTTCTGCGCGGGGCTGAACTCGCCGGGACGTCCCGTGGGCAATATCCTCCTGCTGGGTCCGACAGGCTCAGGCAAGACGCGCATCGTGGAAGCGGCAGCCGAAATCCTATTTGGAGACCCGCGCGCGGTCATCAAGGTGGACTGTGCGGAATTCCAGCACTCGCACGAGATCGCTAAATTGATCGGCTCACCCCCGGGCTATCTGGGGCATAGAGAGACACATCCTCTGATCACCCAGGAAGAACTGGCCAAGAGTCATACAGAGAAGCTGAAGTTGAGCTTTCTGCTCTTTGACGAGATTGAGAAGGCTTCGGATGCTCTTTGGCAGTTGCTTCTGGGGATGCTGGATAAGGCGACTTTAACCTTGGGAGACAACCGAAGGGTTGATTTGTCGCAGACTGTCATATTCCTGACGTCGAACTTGGGAGGGGGAGAAATCACGGAACTGATGGAAGGCGGGATGGGTTTCATCCAGCCGAAGGACAAACCTGAGACGGGATTGGACGAAAAGGTTGAGAGGACGGCCGTGGAAGCGGCACGGAGGAAGTTCTCACCGGAATTCATGAACCGGCTGGACAAGGTGGTCGTGTTCCACCCCCTCAAGCGAGAACAACTTGAAGAAGTACTTGAGATTGAGCTGGGACAAGTCCAACAGAGAGTGTTGGAGACCGCGAAGGGCCAGTTCT
>DASSIO010000160.1:0-28977 GCA_035691825.1 Terriglobales bacterium
GTCGGACGAGCTCGAGGATCGCGCCACCTCGGATTTGTTCACTGAAGTTGTCCGGACTGCAGACAAAGATCTTTACTTTTTGGAGTCGCATCTGCACGGCTAGTCAGTCGCATATGAAATGTCAAGAGGGGAGGATATGAGATGGGCGCAGGGTGGCGGCTGTGGCTGGGTCTGATCTTGGAGGTATTGGGGATTCTTGTTGCTGTTTTCAGCATCGGCACCGGCGTAATGCTGGTGGGCTTGGCATTGGGAGTGTTAACGGTAATCGTTGGCCTGGTCCAGGTTTCGTTCTGGCCCAGGGTTCGCCGCGTGTGGTTGTGACAGACGGAGACTTTCCTTCCCGAAAGTTTTCAGAATGCGATCACCCCAGTAAAGGGATTAGGATGTGCCACCCTGCTGCTGTTCTAGGCGCCTTCTTTCAAGGGCTTGCCTGATTGCACGCCCTTTTACCCGCATTTTGATCCTCGCTTTGCGTCTTCGATTCTCCCTTGCCTTATCGCCATTGAGCAACGACATGTCGTCTCCTGTGATGATCGCCTACTCCTCACCCCGGACGTGGAAATTGGTCGCGCAGGGCGCCACGCCTTTCATCACGCACGAACTCTGATTTCCAGGTTAACTTCCAAATGGTATCTTTCTGGGCAAGCGAAGAACTCTGCTCCGTATGTTCAGTCCAGGTCTCCACCCGACCAGATGGGACTTCTTTCTTTGGCTCCTCAACCTGGCCAACATAGCAACGGTTGCCGCTCACCCAGCCATTTGGGGTTAGATGGAGGGCACAAATGTCAGCCTCTCTGATCCGGAAAGCTAAGTTGCCGACAAAAATATTACTCATGCTCACCTCCCTGGCATTCTTGCTCAAGGCACAACACCTTCCCTTGAGGACCCTTATCCCATAGCGCATGCGGTAGCAGCGTTAGCTCGTTTTCACTCCGCAATTCCGGGCAACACTGCACCTTCCTGGATGTGCCGCGAATGGGCTGAGAGGTCGACGTAAGGATGCCACAGAATCGTCGAGCAGACAGTTCGGTCACCTCAAGGCAATTAAACTGTGCCGGCCGTGCTCTCGCCAACACCCGCTTGATCGCCTTGCCGACGAGTTTGTCGGTCCAATGACCTCAAACGATCACCTGGATTTTGCCGCCAGAAAAAAGAAGCTCCAGCCGGCGTTCCGCACTTTGCGGTCAAAGCTATCCCCGTCCAAATTGGTAATCCATTTCCAGCCGGGCGAACAGGCCTCCGTTTCCACTCCCAGCGACCGGGGAACGAAGGTGCCCGCCTGCATGAAAAGAGCTCCAACCCGTAGGATGTTCGACATCGTGTCCTCCTCCTCATTCCGTGTAATGTCGGCGATCCTGCCGGAGTGCAACGAACCAATGGGACGCTTCGGTCAAGCACGCCTCAGCTGACCGTTGGTCCTCTTCTGTCGGTGGATGGATTTGGACTAACCCATCGCGGTGCAACGTGAGATCCTTAGAAAAGGCGGCTTGATGCTGAATAATTGATTCCAACATCTGAGCCAAATCTTTTGAGTAGAAATCATTGCTGAAAGTCACATGACTGGTAGGAGGCAATGGAGTACACGCCCATTCACACACAAGATACTGGTGGCCCCTGGTTATGGATGACCAGACCTTCAGAAATTCCAGTGCTCCAGCGGGCGCAAGCCGGTATTCAACGTGGACCAGGTTTGTTCTCGTGCCCGGCAGCAAGTTTTCCCAGTTCAAGACGACAACACTCTCCAGAATTTGGTCCAGCGTGATGTTTAGTGCAAGTGGCTATTTGTACTGGAGAAGTGATCATGGTGGCTCCTCACGAAAGATGCACACGGGGCAGACTCAGGGGCCGGTATCAAGATCGTGTCCTTCGAGCGGCGTCTTTCAATTCTTATGCATGTTTCTGATGCCTATAAACAGGCTTGCCGTGATGGCAAAAGCAATTACAATCACCCACGTGATTTCCGCGCCCATCCAATGCCCCCATGGACTTCCCGGTCGGGACGGTTAAACTTCTATCCTCAACATGTAGTTCGGCCGGCCCGCCACGATGCCATCTTGCAAGTGGTCGCCGGTGATCAGCGGCCCGTCATTGCTGTCGCTGGAATAATCAAGCTTGGGATTGAGGCGGAGATTGTCGGCGGCGTAAACCACTCCGATCAGGGATAGAAGTAGAAGCGCAAGGATCGCGAAGCGTTTTCTCACTCGCGTGTCTCCTATCACACCGCCACCGCGTCCGCGACCTTCACCCAGCGCGCGTGTGGTTGAATCTGCACAACCGCCTCTGTTGCGGCGCGCAGAACTTCGGCGACGGTCCAGGCTTGCGCAATGCAGCCGCAGGGACGGTGCGGCGGATCGCCGTCCAAGATTTCGCAAAGCTGGCCCAGCCCCTTTTCGCGCGTCAACTCCATTACCGATGCCACCCACCCTGCAGCCCTGTCTCGCGCTTCCTGGCTGTTTCCGTTCACCTTGGCATGGGCCGTGATGAAGGGCCCCAGGAGCCAGGGCCACACTGTGCCCTGGTGATAAGCGGAGTCGCGCTCGGAGACGCCGCCCTCGTAGCGTGGCCGGTAACGCGGATCAGACCGCGCCAGAGTGCGCAGGCCATAGGGCGTAAGCAGTTCCCGCTCTACCAGGTCCACCACCTTGCGTTCCCGGTCCTCGCTCAACATACTATGTGGCAGGCTGACGGCAAAGATCTGGTTGGGACGAATAGATGGGTCGGGCGGGCCGCCGTTCACCACGTCATAGAGGCAGCCGGCAGCTTCGTTCCAAAATAGCCGGTTGAAGCTCCAACGAGTGACCGCTGCCATGCTGTGATAGCGTTTGCGGGCTGCTTCCTCGCCGAAGCGTTGCGCAAGGGCTTCCATGATGCGCAAGGCGTTATACCAGAGGGCTTGGATTTCGACCGGCTTGCCGTGGCGCGGCGTGACCACCCAATCGCCAACCTTGGCGTCCATCCAGGTGAGTTGCACGCCAGGTTCGCCCGCGCTGAGCAGACCACTTGAGTCCATCTTGATTCCATAGCGGGTGCCGCGGACATGCCACGCGATTATGTCGGCAAGCACGGGATAGAGAGTCTCCCGAACAAACTGAGCGTCGCCTGTATGCTCTAAGTAGGCGCGCGTCGCCTCAAAGAACCAGAGCGCACCGTCCACCGTGTTGTATTCGGGAGTCTCGCCGGCTTCGGGGAAGCGGTTGGGGAGCATGCCCTGGTTCACGTGCTGGGCAAAGGTACGCAGGATGCTCTTGGCCACCTCCGGCCTGCCTGTAGCGAGCGTTAGGCCGGGCAGGGCAATCATGGTGTCACGTCCCCAGTCGCCAAACCAGTGGTAACCGGCGATGATGGTCTTCTGCTCGGCACGGGAGACGATGAAATGGTCGGCCACCATAGCGAGCAACTCGATCGCAGGATCGGAGTCCACGGTCTTGACCAATTCCTTGCGACGAGCAATTTCCGCCCGCCGGTAGGGTTCGGCTTGGGCCGACGCCCGCTTCTCTGTTGAAGCCACAATGGTAGCCGCTTTCGCAGGCCGCAAATTGAAGCGCAATGCCAAGGGGCTGAATAAGTCTTCGACAGAATCCAGCCCACGCCGCTGCTCCTCAAAGTATTCGAACTGACGATACCAGTAACCCTGCGCTTCCACCTGAATAGCGTTGTGTCCGATAAATAATGTTGGCAGTCCCGCATACGGCTGCACGCTTGCTATTCCAGGTTCCTGCGTGACGCGGGAGTCCAGCGCGCCATTCTCGTGCGTGGTGCTGTGGTAGTCGCGAAACGCGATCAATGGCCGGATTTCAAGCTCACAGTTCGCAGCGGCCGAACTCAACAGCCGGTACTGCACCACCGTGGTGTTTTCCCCATGGACCATGAATATGGTCTTCTCGACTTCGACGTCCTCGATGTCAAACGTGAAGATCGGGAAAGGATCGAGCCGGAACTCCTTCAGGTACCGGAATCCCTGGGGATGGACCAGGCCAGGGCACTGATTCGCTGAAAGTTCATAGCGGTTGCCGTTAACAATAAGAACCTCTTCCAGCTTGGACAGCAGCACAAAACGGCCAACCGGGGGGTGGAGCGCCGCGACCAGCAAACCGTGATAGCGCCGAGTGTTGGCACCTGCCAGGCTCGAGGATGCGTATCCGCCCAGGCCGTTGGTCTCCAGCCACTCGCGTTCACGGGCGGTGTCAAAATTGGCGCAGATGTCGGAATTAAGGGTGATCATGCGCTTGTCCTCGACTGAGAATCACGGGCCCGCTGGTCGCAGCAAAGGAACGCCCACTGCCGTCTTCCATTTCTTGAGATACGGTCGGGGCGCGAAAAGTAACAAACTGCACGATGTCCTTGGAAAAGAGAAGATCGAGGGTCCAGTCCAAAGCGACGCGCAGCTTCTTTTCGAAGCGGGGCAGCTTGCTCAGGTAAATGGTGCGCCACAGCCACCAGGCGAGGAAGCCGGAAAAATTTACGCCCAGGATGTTGGCCACACCGGTACGTCGCCCGATTGCCGCCAGTTGCCCGATAGTAGAGAAGGAAAATGGCTTTAATTGCCTGCCGTCCACCGCGGCCAGGAGATTGTGGGCCAGGACCCGTCCTTCGCGCAGCGCATGTTGCGCGGTCGGAGGATAGTAGGCTCCGGTTTTGCGGTCGGGGATGAGCGCGCAGTCACCCAGCGCCCACATTCCGGGCCCTCCCTTTACTTGCATTGTGTCGTCCACCACCAGCCGTCCGCGGTCTTTCTCGCAGTCAATGTTTGCCAGCAGCGGGTTGGGTGAAGTCCCGGCCGTCCAGATCAGGGTATTCGTGGCGATGCACTCGCCGTCGCTGAGTTCAACGCCGCGAGCGCCAGCCCCGAGCACCTTGGTGTTGACCCGAATCTCAACCTTGCGCTCGGCCAGCTTCTGCTGCGCGTATTTACCCAGCTTCGCCCCCAGTTCGGGCAGAATAAATTCGCCGGGATGAACCAGCACCACTCGCAGCATGTCCTCACGCAGCCGCGGGTAGAACCGGATCGCGTGACGGACAAAGTCGTTGATGGCGGCAATGGTCTCCACCCCGGCGAATCCGCCGCCGGCCACCACGAACGTGAGTAACGGAATGCGCTTGCCCTCGCAGCACTCCGTGTCCGCCTCTTCCAGCAGCGCGATCAGCCGGTTGCGCAGGTGGATGGCATCGCCCAGAGTCTTCATTGTCAGCGCATGCTCCTCCAGACCGGGCAGATTGTAGAAGTTGGTGATGGAGCCAAGGCCGAACACGATGTGATCGTATGGCAGCTCGTGATGGTGGTGGTCGAATCCGTGGGAAACGACCACCTGCTTACGTTCAATATCAACGCTGTGCACCTCCCCGGCAAAGAATTGCACCCGCTTGAGAAGCTTGCGCACTGGGTTCACGATGTTGCTGAGGTCGAGATCGCTGGCTGCTACCTCGTGCAACATGGGCGTGAACAAAAAGAAGTTGTCCCGGTTCACCAGCGTGACCTCAATGTCGGAGCGGCGGGCCAGCGCTCGATCGAGGTGGATGGCGGAGTAGAGGCCGCCAAAGCCGCCACCCAGAATCACGATTCTTGTCGGTCGTTTTGCGCTCACACTGCCACCTCTGAGATGCTTACATCTCCGCCACTTTGCAAAACACTTTGATAGCGCCATTTGGGCTAGTCAGTTTTCGGAACAGCTCTTCGTAGTTGTGCAAGCCGTCCACTGGGTCGGTGAGCAGGCGCGGCAGCCAGCCGGGATACTCCGATTCCGCCTGCGCCATATCCCGCACCCCGGCTTCGAAATATTCGCGGTTAGCGTTTACAGTGCCTACCATCACCTTATTGCCCAGCACAAACTCCAGGTTGATCTTGTCTGCCGGCACTTGGATCATGCGGTCGCCGCCAGTCACGCTGGAAAGAACGAGCACGCCATTCTTGGCCAGGGCGCGCATGCTGTCGAAGACCACGGAGGACGCACCCGTGGCTTCGAAGATCAGATCGAAGGGCCCGTACTCTGCGCTTCCGTCCTTGATCGAAATGTCCTTGGTAGAGAGGTAGCGCGAGCCGAGGTCCTCGACCAGTTGCGCATTTTTGTTGGGTTTGGGTGCAAGCGCAAAGGTGGTGACATCGAGACCGCGCAGGCGAAGCGCCAGCGTCGCCAATAGGCCGATGGTGCCGGCGCCCATAACCGCCACTTTGCGTGGCCGCCACACCCGCAGCCGGCGCTGAATTTCGTAAGCCTGAGCAATGCCTTTTTCCACCACCGTGAACGGTTCCAGCAGCACTCCTACCTCCTTCAGCCCCTGCGGCACCTTTACGATGTACTCGGCATCGTCAACGTAATGTTCCGTGAGGTAGCCGTGGCGGAGGTTGATTCCCCGCTCGAAATATACGTCATCGGTGGTCATGTCATTGGTGCCGATGAGGTCGTAAATACTTTTGCCCGGCCGCCGCACCGTAGCCACAACGTAATCGCCGGGCTTGAGTTCGGTCACGTCGCCTCCGACAGCTTCCACCTGACCTAAACTTTCGTGCCCCAGCACGAGGAAATCATAGCCAGCCGGCGGAGCGCCGTATTCGGCGGCATTAATCTCCTTGTCAGTGCCATCCACGCCCACCCGCAGCACCTTGACCAGCACGCCCCGCCCGCCGGGGATTTCCTCAACCGAAGGCTTAGGCAATTCGGCCAGATGGACGCTGCCGGGTTTGCCTGGAAATACACTGATTGCTTTCATAACGTTTCTCCTTCAAAAGGTGTCCTAAAACACTTTGGCTCAATCCGCGGCCACGGCGTTCGCCACGGAGGTTCGCTGCGAGTGGCTTTCGCCGCTTTGTTGCAGCATCTTGGTCACCAGGCCGGTCCACCCGGTCTGGTGGCTGGCACCCAAGCCCGCGCCGGTATCGCCGTGGAAGTATTCGTGGAAGAGCACGAGGTCGCGCCAGTTAAGATCCGTCTGGAACTTCTCCAGATTGCCGTACACCGGCCGCTTGCCCGTAACGTCGCGCAGAAAGATGCCGGTCAGACGGCGCGAAAGCTCACCCGCCACTTGCCACAAGGTCATAAACTGGCCGGAACCTGTGGGAAACTCAACTTTGAAATCGTCGCCCAGGTAGTGATGGAACTTCTGGAGCGATTCCACTAGCAGATAGTTCACCGGGAACCAAATTGGCCCGCGCCAGTTGGAGTTGCCGCCAAACAAACCGTTGCTCGACTCCGCCGGCTCATAGTCCACGCGGTGGGTCATACCATTCACTGCAAGGGTGTAGGGATGATCGCGATGGAACTGCGAAACCGCGCGTATTCCGTAGGGAGAGAGGAACTCGCGCTCGTCCAGCATGATGCGCAAGATCCGGCGCAGCTTTTCGCCATCCGCAATAGACAATAGCCGGCGTTTTGCCATGCCGCTGGTGCGCATGCAGGCTAAATTGCTTACCAGGTCAGGCCGGTTGTCCACAAACCACTCCAGGCGCCGCTTGAAGCCGGGAAGCCTTTCCAACAGTTCAGGCTCCAGGGTTTCCACCGCGAACAGGGGAATCAATCCCACCATGGAGCGCACTTTCATGGGCTCGTGGCGGCCATCGGGGAAATGCAGCACATCGTAGTAGAAGCCGTCAGCCTCATCCCACAAGCCCTTGTCGCCACAGCCCAGGTGGTTCATGGCGTGCGCGATATATATAAAGTGCTCCCAGAACTTGCTGGCCACGTCTTCATAGGCAGGATTGTCGCGCGCCAGTTCCAGCGCGATGGCCAGCAGGTTGAGCGTGTACATGGCCATCCAGCTGGTGCCATCGGACTGTTCGATGTAGCCGCCGGTGGGCAGCGGCGCGCTGCGGTCGAATACACCGATGTTGTCCAGGCCCAGGAACCCACCCTGGAAGATGTTCATGCCCTCGGCATCCTTACGGTTTACCCACCAGGTGAAGTTCAGCAGTAATTTGTGAAAGACGCGCTCGAGGAATTGCACATCCCCTTTGCCGGTGCGCTTCTTGTCAATCTTGTAGACACGCCAGGCGGCCCAGGCGTGCACCGGAGGATTGACGTCGGCCAGCGCCCACTCGTAAGCCGGCAGCTGCCCGTTGGGATGCATGTACCACTCGCGCAGGAGTAGTGTCAGCTGCTCCTTAGCGAAGTCGCAGTCCACCAATGCCAGGGGTACACAGTGAAACGCCAGGTCCCAGGCCGCATACCAGGGATACTCCCACTTGTCCGGCATGGAAATAACGTCGGCGTTGTAGAGGTGCATCCAATCGCGGTTGCGGCCATGCAGGCGTTCAGCCGGGGGAGTTGGCTGCGCCGGATCGCCTTTCAGCCACTCGCGAATGGTGTAGTGATAGAACTGTTTCGACCACAGCATGCCGGCGAAGCCTTGCCGCATGGTGTTCTGCGCGTCGGCCGATAGGTCCTGAGGAATAACCGTGGCATAGAATTCGTCGGCTTCGTCCTTTCTCTGGGCGAAAATGCGGTCGAATTCGCGACCGAAAGGCGTACGCTCGGCAAAATGCGTCCCGGTCAGCCGTAGGCGAACCGTGACTGTCGCCCCTGGGGCGACGGTCAGCGCGTAGTGGGCCGCAGCCTTCGTGCCGATTGCGTCTGGATTGACAGCCGCCTTAACGCCGTCGACGATGTAGTCGTTGATGCCATCTTTCACGTACGACGATTGGTTTTCGCCGCCGAACAGTCGTTTGATGTTGGTTTCGTTTTCCGTGAACAAGAGTTCTGGCGCGGATTCGCAATATAAATACCGATGGCCATATTCCTCACACGCCAAGGCGACAGCAGAAACGGAACTCGCGGCAGGCACTTTTTTCAGTTCAGGCTTCACACTCCCGTCAGGCCACGACCAGGTATTGCGGAACCATACTGTGGGCAGCAGTCGCAGGGGCGCAGCTTTCGGTCCCCGGTTACTCACACTGATACGAACCAGAATGTCGTCCACGTCTGCCTTGGCGTATTCAACCATCACGTCAAAGTAGCGATCCTCCTCAAATACTCCGGTGTCGAGCAGTTCAAATTCCGGCTGTTGTTTGCCTCGGCGTCGGTTCTCCTCCAGTAATTGCTGGTAAGGAAACTCAGCCTGTGGATACTTGTACAGGTACTTCATGTAGGAGTGCGTAGGAGTGCTGTCGAGGTAAAAGTAGTATTCCTTCACGTCTTCGCCGTGATTCCCCTCGCTGCCGGTCAGGCCAAAAAGTCGTTCCTTGAGGATGGGATCACGCTCGTTCCACAAGGCAACCGCGAAGCAGACAATCTGGTGCCGGTCGGAGATGCCGGCCAGGCCATCCTCGTTCCAGCGGTAAGCGCGGGAGCGGGCATACTCGTGGGGAAAGTAATCCCAGGCGGTGCCGTAAGCACTGTAGTCTTCGCGAACCGTGCCCCAGGCACGTTCGCTCAGATAGGGGCCCCAGCGCTTCCAGTGCTTCTTCCGTGCTGCGGATTCCGAAAGCCTCATCTGTTCTTGCGTCACGCGAAGTCTCCCATTACCGAGCTATCCCTTGTGATTCACAGAAGGCTCAAACGTAACAAAAACGAGCTGTCACATCGAAGTTAAAGCTTCAGTAGACTCGGATCCGGATCGCGGCGATGAACACGGCGTGCTCGGGCCCCGTGGACCATCGGCGGATAATTAGCGCCGTGTTCACCCTGTTCTAACCTCATTAAAAGTCCATTTATTCCCGGTCCTTTGAGGAACGCTCGGGTTCGATGCGAACAACGACAAATGCAGCTGTTGGGGTCTCGGCGCCACTAGCCTTCAGCCCCGGGTGCTTCACTCTACTCCGTGCTATTGCTCTTCTATTTCGACGGCATGCCCGTCGGGGTCGCGCACCAGCAAAGCCTTCTTGAACCCAAGCCGGGAGGCTGGATTCGCGACTACCCCGGAAGATAGAAAGCTCACTCGGCTGGAATAGAGCTGCCGTGCGATGCCAATTGCATCCTTGCTTAACATAACGGTCTGCCGGTTGAGCAAGTCGTTGGGGTGTTCGTCGGAGGGAAATGGTCTTCCATCGCGTGGTGCCAGATACTCCAGCAGTTCAACCCCCGGACCGGTTGCTGAGCGCAGGGATGTAATCCGCAGGCGCGCCCCAAATACGTTGTTTAGGTGTTCCTGCTCCGTGCCATAGTTCTCGCTTTCGCCCACGATACGCATACCCAGCAGATCGCGGTAGAAGCCCAGAGTGCGCTCGGTATTGCTGACGACAATTGCCGTGTGATCAATCCCGAGGAACAGCTTGTTGCCGGCATGGTGCCATTTGGCAGCGCCTTTGCCGGCTGGAAACCAGATGACTTCTAATGGATGGCCGTCCGGGTCCTTGAAGTAGAACGCGCGAATGCCAGCCGCGTTCTTATTCCAATCGGGGAGACGCTGGGGAGCCGATGAGGCGTACTCTACCTTGTTTTGACGCAACCAGGCATACGCCCGGTCCATGTCGCTGACCACGATAGCGATGTGCTGAAACCAGAGATCGTTGCTGCGCGAATCTGTTGGAACTGGCCGTCCTCGCGGCGCCAGGTATTGCTGTAGCTCGATGCTTTCGTCTCCCAGCGCAAGCGTCACTAGCCGTATGCGAACTCCGAAGACACCAGTCAGGTGTTCGTACTCCTCGCCTGAGACCTCTACGTCGGAGAGCTTGTGAAATTCCAGTACATGAGAATAAAACTCCACCGCGCGATCCATGTCGCTGACTGTTGTGGCCACCACCGCCACCCCCTGGATGGTAGGCCCTGGCTGCGCGGACGCCGGCATGATAAACGCCAGCACCAGGACAAAACCGGCGCTCGCCATCCAGGAACGTCCGCGATTGGCCGTTCGGTTCATGTTTGCGTCCTCATGCCCGCGCCATTCCGGCTTCTGTGCCCACTTCGGAAATGCGAGTACTCTTCGCGGCTAAACGTTCCAGCAGGTGGTCGCCCACACGCAGCGCGTTGGCCATAATGGTCAGCGCCGGATTTACCGCGCCCGAAGATGGGAAGAAGCTCGCATCCACCACGTAGAGGTTGTCGAGGTCGTGAGTTTTGCAATTCACATCTAGGGCGGATGTTTTGGGATCGCTTCCGAAACGAATGGTGCCGTTCTGGTGCGCCACCCCCGCCAGCGGAATCTGTTGCCCGAGGTATAGATTGCGGGCAAATAGGCCCTGGTGGCAGTCGTGGCCGTGAATCGAGCAATTGGTCTGCTTCATGTGGCTCTGCAGCTTGGCCTTCAATCGCTCGTGACCTTCAACGTTGTTAGGCGTGTAGCTGAGCACAATTTCCCCTTTACGATTCAGGGTCACGCGGTTGTCGGGATCGGGGAGATCTTCCGAAGTCAGCCAGAAATCCAGGGAGTGCGAAGCCATGAATTCCAGCGTCCACCCCGGAGTCAGGGCCGGAGCGCCCGCGCGGAGCGTATCCGCATCCAGTTTGCCGACAAACGAGATATGCCCCATCGGGTATTCCCAGTCGCGCGAGCCGAAATAAAAATCGTTCACCGCCAGCGTCTTCTGGAAGGTGGTTGGGTTGGGACACTTGGAGATGGCCATAAGCACCGAATTGACGTGGCCCATGTAGTTGCGGCCAACCACATCTGAACTGTTGGCCAACCCGCGTGGGTGCTGTTCATTAGCTGAACGCAGCAGGAGCGCGGCCGAGTTGATGGCGCCGCAGGAGGCCACCACGATGTCAGCAGAGAATTCTTCCGTCTTGCCCTGGCGCTCAACTACCACTTTGGTTACCTCTCGCCCGGAAGCGCTGGTTTCCAGGCGCGAAACGTAGCAGTTCGTCAGCAGCTTCACGTTGGGATATTCCAGCGCCGGATCAACGCACAGCACCTGCGCGTCCGACTTGGCGTAAACCAGGCAGGGGTGACCGTCGCAAGTGGCGCAGCGGATGCAACGGCTCTTCACCGGCATGTCTTCATCGAGTCGGATGCCGAGCGGAACGTGAAAGGGCCGCAGACCCGATTGCTCGAGGTCTTCCGCAAGCTGCTGAATACGCGGCTCGTGGCTGACCGCCGGATATGCATAGGGTCCGCTCGCCGGCGGGTCTGTCGGATCTTCGCCACGCCTACCGTGAACGTGATAAAGGCGTTCGGCCTGCAGATAGTATGGTTCCAACTCCTCGTAGGAAATCGGCCAGGCTGGCGAGATACCGCCCTTGTGCCGCAGCTCGCCAAAATCCTCGCGGCGTAGGCGAAACAGTGCCGCGCCGTAGAATTTGGTGTTGCCGCCGACGTAGTAATTGGTGTGGGGATGCAATTCCTTATCGTCCTTGTCCCGCCAAACCTCTTTGGTGTTGTACCTGGCTTCAAGATTCACCGCCCGCGTGCTCCAGTTTTCCTTTTCGCGGCGAACGTAGTCACCACGTTCGAGCAGCAGGATCCTTTTTCCGGAAGGAGCCAGGTGGTACGCCAGGGTACCGCCGCCAGCTCCGGTCCCGATGATGATCACGTCGAAGTGGGTGTCGTAGCTCATAAGCGCCTCCCTGGCGTAGTTTGGGTTAGTTAGTTGCTGCGGGCCAGGCTCTGGCCCATGGTGTTCTGGCTCATGTTCAGCGGCGCGGTGGCGAAGTTAACGCCAAAGCGCTTGCACCAGATGGTCACGGCTCGATATTTCGAGAGGTCTACATCGGAACCCAGCTCATAGTTCTGGTCGCCAATGTTACCCTTAAGCGCTCCTACTTCCACGAAGCCGGCTTTCTTTACCGTCTCGCTGTCCTTAGCATCGTTTGCGGCCACCAGGTACACGTGCACGTCAGGGCCATTGGAGGTTTCGAAGTTGGTGAAGCGCAGGATGCGCTTGCCACCGACAAGCTGGTAAATGCTGGCCATCCCTTTCCCAGTATGGGCAACGTCATGGAAAGCTCCGGTTTCCAGCGGTGTGCTGGCATTTGCCATCGCTCCCGACGCCAATGGCGCCGTGGCAAAGTTCACGCTAAACCGTTTGCACCAGATGGTGACGGCGCGGTACTTGGACAGGTCAACGTCGGATGCGAGGTCATAGTTCTGATCGCCGATGTTACCCTTCAAAGGGCCGACCTCTACGAAGCCAGCGGTCTTAACGGTTTCGCTGTCTTTCGCGTCATTGGCGGCCACCAGATAAACGTGAACATCAGGGCCGTTGGAGGTCTCAAAGTTGGTGAAGCGCAGGACACGTTTGCCGTTTGCCAGCTGATAGATGGTGGCTTCGCCGGATCCCTTGTGAGCGCCGTCGTGAAAACGTCCGGAGGCCAGCACCTGCTGTTCGCCGGCAGAGGCGTTGCTCACAGGAAGGCTCTCGTTGACTTTGGCGTTGACGAACAGCCGCTCGGGTCGGAACGCCGCCCAACCGGCTATGGCTACAACTGCGATTACTAACCCCAGAACTGCTTTCTTGCCATTCATACACACTCTCCTTATGAGTTGATTGATTGCTCTAGTACTGACCCTGTTCGCGGTACCCGCAATGGAAAATGCAGCGCCGGTCGTTCTGGTGATGCAGCTTGGCGCAGATAACGGATCTCGCACCGCGCAGGCCGGCATACAGTTCGCCGGCCGCAAGCATGCCAATGGGAGGCGCCGTGAAGTACACCCACAGCGCATCCCAAAGGCGCAGCGGCAGCGCCGAAGCAAAGCTGCGCGCCGGGTTCATGCTCATACCCGAAAGCGGCGCTTCAAAGCTGATGTAAGTCATTACCAGCAAACCAGCGAATAGCCCCGTGTATCGCGCCAGGGAAGAATTGGTAACGTTCAACACCATGGTCATCAGGCCGAAAGAGATAATGGCTTCGGCGATGAACGCCACTCCCGATCCTTGCGGTCCGGGCACGGTCGTGGCGAAACGGACCGCGTGGTCGCTGACTGAAGCTCCGAGCGCAAAGCTGGCGAGCAGAACCCCCAGCACTCCTCCCGAGAATTGCGCCAGCACGTAGAAGAACGCGTCCCACGGGGCGACCTTCTTTAGCCGGGCAAAGGTCAAGGTGACAGCCGGGTTCAGATGCCCGCCCGACCGCTGGCCCCAAGGTGAATAAATGAGAGCTATGGCTGTTGCCCCCATGGCCGCGCCAGTCAGGACGCGACGGAGCATCGGATCCGCAATTGCCATCCGCAGCGGGGAGGCGGGATGTTGCAGCAGCACAGTAAAAAAGCATGCAGCCAGCATGAACACGGCCAACTCGGCGGATTCCATCAGATATTCCGGCCAGTGCGTAAGCAGCGCCGTTCGCGCTGGATCCGTCCAAGCGAACCGCCGTGCACGGCTTGCGAATGTGAAGTCGGGCTGCTGCAGGATGTGCATCAGCATTTCGCGTTCGTGGGTGCTGCTCATGGTCGGCCATCTGATGCAGCCGCTCCGGGCAGGTAACAACCTAATAAAGATTTTTGTGGTGGGATGCCAAAGCTGCGAAACGTACCGGCTGGTATATAATTCGACGCCATCCAGCCCGTAGGGCCTGGGGAAATCGCAATGGAAGATATCGAGCACGCGATAGAAATGGCGAAAACCGAGTTCCGTAACGCCTACAACGACGGTGATATTCCCCGCCTGCTCAACGTTCTGTCTGAAGACTTTGTGGATATGTCGGAAGGCCAGGCCAGCCTGTTCGGCGGCGATGCGCGCGACGAACTTCAAGCCCGGCTGCATCAACTTTTTTCCACCCACATCGTGGAACTGCAGCCCATTGTCATCGGAGTCCGCGGCATGGACGAATGGGCCTTTGACTATGGCTGGCACAAATACATCCTTACTCCCAGGTCCGGTGGTCAGACCACGGTGCGCCGCCAACGCTACCTGGAAATCTGGCACAAGCGCGGAGGCCACTGGAAATTAGCCATTTACATGGACAGCAAGGAGGCAGAGGCTCTTGCTCGCCAGTTCCCCTCAGATGTCACCAAGATCTCTGCTTAGTCAGGCCGTGCCGGACCCAACGCTTTGTCGTATAGTGTTTTAGCCCCGTTCGCGAGTGCCTTATGGAAGCGCCGCAAATGCAGCCCTACTCGGAACAGGAACTCATCTCGCAAATCAAAGCCGGCGAGAAGCAGCTCTTTTATTCGCTCATCCAGCCCTACGAGCGTGGTCTGTATCTGGCCGCCTTTTCCATCGTGCAGAATGAGGCGGATGCAGAAGACGTAGCCCAGGAAGCGGTACTCAAGGCTTTATCTCACCTTGACCAGTTCCGTGGCGAGGCCAAGTTCAGCACCTGGCTGATTCAGATCTGTATCAACGAAGCAAAAATGCGGCTGCGTCGTGACCATAAGGATCGGTATGAATCTATAGATAGCGGACAGGAAACCGAGGAAGGCGACTACGTGCCCATGGATGTCGCTGACTGGCGGGAAATTCCTTCCGATGCGCTGGCGCACAAAGAGTTGAAAGAAGCCTTGGCGCGCGCCCTGGCATCCTTGCAACCGAAGTATCGCGAAGTGTTCGTCCTCCGCGATGTTCAGGGCATGAGTATCGCCGAAGCCGCCGAGGTGCTGGGCATTACGCAAGCCACGGTTAAAATGCGGCTGATGCGCGCGCGCTTGCAGATGCGCGACTCCTTGGCCCCAGGCTACGACGGGTCTTGGACCCGCGGAGAAAAACATTACAGGCCGGTGAGAAGTGCAACGTTCTATTGAGATCAGTTGCGAACACGTTTGGCGGGAAATCTCTAACTATCTGGAAGGAGACGTGGATCCCGAACTTCGCGCCCGCATGGAGGCTCACTTCAGGGTGTGTTCCCACTGCACCGCAGTTTTGGACGGGACTCGAAATGTGATCCAGTTGGTAGCGGACGGCCAGGCTTTCGATCTCCCCCGTGGCTTCAGCGAGCGCCTGCGCCAGCGCATTGCGGCCAAAGTGGTAGAGAAGTAAGCTGGCTAAGTGGCTGAAAACAGTGACTTGGCAAACTTTGATACTTCTAGCTCCGCATAGAATCACATGGAAAAGGGCTGCTCACCTCATGCCTCGACGTGCGCGGCCGGTCAGCGGCGGAGCAACAAAGATGGATGACTTAGTTGATAGTTGAGATCAAATGCGAAGCGGTCGTGCGCGAGATTTCCAACTATCTCGACGGCGAGATAGATGGGGCTCTTCGCAGGCGTATGGCAGCGCACTTCAAAACTTGTCGGCGCTGTTCCGCTGTTTTGGACGGAGCCCGCAACGTTGTGCGTTTGTCAGGTGATAGCCGAGCCTTTGACGTGCCCCCGGGTTTCGGGCGCCGGCTTGCCTCAAAGCTGCGGCACCACTCGGCGCAAGAGGAAGGGGAGCGGCATTCAAGCATTCTTTTGGGAATCACTGACGACCGGGTAGAACTCGGCTCCCACCTGATTTACTTCTGGCAGGATGAAGGCCAGTTCGAACGTGGTGTGCGTTTCGTCAAAGTCGGCCTACGCGCCGATGACCACTGCGTCCTCTTTGGACACATCGAAGCGACGGATCGGGTGTTGGCCATTCTGCGGCGCAACGGCCTCGAGCCCGAACGATTGCTCACCGAGCATCGTCTGACCGTTTTGCGGCGTGAATCTTCGGCAGTTGTCACGCTGTCCCATATCTCCCGCGTTTTTGAAGATGCCCTGCGGGCCGGCGCGCCTGCGATCCGCTTTCTCGGCAATTTGGGCATGGGGCGCGCCCCCTTGCCGGGCAAAGGCGAAGATGAGGTCCTGGAACTGGAAAGCAGTGTTACCGCTATGGCCGCTCGCTTCCCCTGCGTCGTCGTCTGCATGTATGACGTGAACACTCTTCCCGGACGACTCATCATGAAAGGAGGCTTCGAAACTCATCCTCTCGCCGTCTGTGGCGACAAGCTGCAGCCCAATCCCTACTATTTGCCCGAACCTTCGGCTCCTCCAGGCTCTTACGTCCACTGAACTTCTCACCTTACTGGTGATCAGGAATCCGTTACTTTCGACCGGATGCTGCATCAGAACGAATGGAGATAGGAGTTTTTGACATTTGCTGGCCGGATTCAGGAGTTCGTAATGGTGATTAAGAAGCCCACGGACATTGCATCCTCAGACATAACACCTCAAAGCATTTCCTTGAACCGTCGAAAGTTTCTGCTGGGCGCGTCGGCAGGGCTCGGAGCCCTGGTCTTGGGCAGGCGGATCCTGGGTGAGATGATTTCGCCGAGCGCGGTGGCCTTGGCGAATACAAAGATTGAAGGGGTCCGCAACAGTCCCCTGAGCACGACGGGTGAAAAGCTGACGCCATTAAAGGATATTGCTAATTACAACAACTATTACGAATTCAGCACCGACAAGTACGAGCCGGCGGCATTGGCTAAAAATTTCCGCATTCGGCCCTGGACGATAAAGGTTGAAGGGCTGGTACACAAGCCGCAGACGCTTGACGTAGACCAGATCATTCGACTGACTGCGCCGGAAGAACGCATCTATCGGCACCGTTGCGTAGAAGGCTGGTCCATGGTCGTCCCCTGGCTGGGCTTTCCCCTAAACAAGCTGATTGAGAAGGCGCAGCCTCTGGGCAAGGCGCGATTCATCGAATTCACGACCATTTACGATCCCAAGCAGATGCCGGATCAGAACCGGGGCGTTCTGCCATGGCCCTATGTTGAGGGCTTGCGCTTGGATGAGGCAATGCACCCGCTTGCGATTCTGGCCTTCGGCTTATATGGCGAGACTCTGCCCAACCAGGACGGCGCACCCTTGCGCCTAGTCGTGCCCTGGAAATACGGGTTCAAGAGCATCAAAGCCATCGTAAAGATCCGGTTCTCCGATACTCAACCCGCGACCACATGGAACAAAGTTGCGCCCGGCGAGTACGGATTTTATTCCAATGTCAATCCGGAAGTTGATCACCCCCGCTGGAGCCAGAAAAGGGAACGGCGTATCGGCGAGTTCTTCAAACGTCCAACCTTGAAATTCAATGGCTATGCCGACCAGGTCGCGTCGTTGTATGCGGGAATGGATCTGCGAAAGAACTTCTGATGGCGCACCGAATTGCCATTTTCAAGTTTCTGGTTTTCGTTGCGTCCCTAGTGCCGCTGGTTCGGCTGGTCTGGAAGGCATTCCACGAAGGTCTCGGCGCAAATCCCATCGAAGTGGTCACTCATTCGACTGGCACCTGGACCCTCGTGTTTCTTCTTGTCACGTTGAGCATCAGCCCGGTCCGTAAGCTCTCCGGTGCACTATGGCTAATTCGTTTCCGGAGAATGCTGGGCCTTTTCGCCTTTTTCTATGGCGTACTACATTTCACCACGTACATTTGGCTCGACAAATTCTTTGATGTACACGTAATGGCGAAAGACATCTACAAACGTCCTTTCATTACGGTTGGGTTCACGGCGTTTGTGCTTCTGATTCCATTGGCTGTTACCTCAACCCAGAGGATGATCCGGCGACTGGGGCGGCGCTGGCAGATGTTGCATCGGTTCATTTACGCTAGTACGACGTTGGGGGTAATCCATTACTTATGGCTGGTTAAGGCCGATCGGCGAGTGCCAGAGATCTACGGCGGGATTCTTGTAATCCTATTGGTATATCGCGCCGGGCAGCGCCTCGCGAGTCGACCTATAGTTCGATTGGAGCGCCGTAGCGGAGAGATCGGGGAAGTATAAAGCTTTTAGCAGGGCAGCTGTAACACCTCCTTAGCTGTGATTCTTCGTGCGGCGGGGTGCTGGCGCAGTTCGTCGATTCTGAGGACGCAACTTGCAGTTTGGAGCGGAGGTGGCGTCGGGACCACAACGACAGACGAAATCAGTATTGAGAAGGTCTTCCCACGTGATTGGACGAGGGTCTGGGACCATGTTTACGGCAGAGGTTGCTCGCCGGTTCGAGTGACGTTCCATCTACCTTTTCCCCTGCACAGGCTCATTGAATCCCGCGTTCCCAGGCCATGAGTGTGCGGTAATGTGCGTCTCTTCGAAAAATCTGGGTGCCTCGCAATAACGGGAGCAGGGCGGATCCCGTAGCTCCAGGGCGGTATACTGGGAGTGTGTCCAAGTATTCGGAATTCCTCTTTTTTGACCACAATGTGTTGTGGTTCAGGTCACGGTAGACCACGACATGTGACCCGCAAGACGATTTCTAAGGGGGTTCGGGCGATCGCGGTTTCCGCTGGCTTCATCGAGACGGACGCCGCAACGAGAATGATCGACCGCATGGCTGACAAGGGTAAGAGTGACTACACGACTGCACGATAAAAGTTGATGAACATGCTGGGCGGAATCCCACTGGGGCGACCGAACAGGCCATCAGAAGTTGCAAAACTAGTCGCGTTTCTCACCTCCGACAGGTGGAGCCGGGAGAGCTGTGCCGGCGGCACGGCTTCGCCCTCCTTCAGGATGGCAATGATCTGTTCTTCGCTGAATCGAGTCTTGCGCACGACTCCTCCTCTTGGCCCTTGGGTGGGCCATCCTAAATGGGAGAAGTCACACTGCCAATGGACTAATTTCCAGGGAGCAGGTCATCGGAACCTCGATGACGACGAACCAAGCTACGTTTCGCGCGCCAGTTCAAGTACCGTGATCTCCGGTCGGGCACCAAGCCGAATGGGAAAGCCAGTGATGCCGATTCCGCGGTTCATGTATAGTTGCGCGCCGTTTTTTTCGTGCAACCCCCTGACGTAGGGCACTCCGAGCAGGCCCGCGAGATTAAGGCCGGGACGGACGAAATCGAGGGATAACTGGCCACCGCCATGAAGGTCACCAGCCAGCGTCAAGTCTATGACCAATTCGAGATCACCAAAAAAGGGCGGGTAATGGGTCAGCAAGACATTGACCGTATCCGGCATTAGCAAGCCTTTGAGCTGCTGCCGGCGGCGGTGGGTAAGTTGCCTGATTTCTTCTACGGGCTTGTCACCCGGATCGTCGATCCCGATCACACTGATCGTTTCATCGCCACGCCTGATCAGCGCGCGCTCCTGGCGTAGCATGCGGATGCCCTGGGCGGCGAACAACCGAGTAATGGAGTCTTCAACCCCTGCATACGCCTCGTGATTTCCCAAGCATCCGAAAACGCCGTCAGGCGCCCGCAGGCCCGCGAGCAGACGAACCACTTCAACCTGGTCTTCCGGGTCCCACGCGACGTAATCCCCGGTGAGCACGATCAGGTCAGGTTTCAGGCCGTTCGTCATCGTGACGCAACGGCGAATGTAGACGGCACTCGTGAAGGGCCCGAGGTGAATGTCGGAAAGTTGGGCGATGCGAAATCCTTCGAACGCTTTCGGCAACCGCGCCAACCGAATGCGCTGGCGAACAACTTCGACGTCGAATCGCTCGTAGAGCAGACCATACCCCGCAGCCAAGAAAGGCGTGGCGCTCACAAGAACGGCGGCCTGTTCCAGAAACTGACGACGACCGGGCGACGTTGGACCGGCAAGCACGGCAGAATGAGAAGCCGCCATGGGCGCATGGGTACTCTGGCGTGTTTTGCGGTACACCCATGCAGCGGCACGGCCCGCGCGGCCAAGTATCCCGAGTGCACTAACCAATAAGAATGCCAATATCGATCCAACGAGCCACCACCAGAATGCCGCATGAATGAGGATGCTCTGCAGTCGGTAGTCAGAGGCGCTGATGCCGTGCCCCACGGACCATTGGGGGTAGCTATAAACGAAGACAAACAGATAGACAAGGCCCGCGGCTATCGCAAGCGAAGCGCGGCGGGGCTTACCGGGGATGAATCGCTCCCCGAGGTCGAGGATACGGCCAATCCAGAACAACTGGCTGGCGATAAAGATTAGGAGCAATGCGAACAGGAACAACTCGAAGAAAGCTGCGTGCGCGATCAGGAATGTGGAAAGAGCAAGGATCAACAGCAAAATGATCGTGCGCCAATGAACGACCACGTACCGGTAGGCCAGGAAAAGGCTGCCTGTCCCACCGATTGTGGGCACCCGGCACGCTGTGGTCACGTTCTGGTTAACTCCAATACCGTAATCTCCGGCCTGGCACCCAGGCGGATAGGGAAACTAATAGTGCCAATGCCGCGATTGACGTACACCTGGCTGCCGGCCTTTTCGTACCTTCCACTGATGTAGGGTGTCGCAAGCCGGCTGAAGCACAAGCCACGGTGAACCAATTCCAGCGACAACTGGCCTCCATGAGTGTGGCCGCTAAGCATCAAGTCGATGCCCAGTTCGGCCGCTCGGTCGAACGCGTTGGGGTTGTGGTTCAGCAAAATGTTAGCCGTCCCCGGCACCACCAACCTTTCGCTCCCTTCCATGTAGCGGTTAACTAGGTGCCCGTCATGATCTCTGGAAAACCGTGCTTGCTGATAGTCAATTCCGATCAGATTCAGCGTGCCGTCGTGCGATTGAATCGCTACTCGTTCCTGTCGCAAAATTCGGATCTGCTCGTTAGCAAAAAGGCGCGTAATCGACTCTTCGGTTTCGGTCATGTACTCGTGGTTGCCCAGGCAGCCGAAAACACCATAAGGCGCCTTGAGAGCCGACAACTCTTGCACCACCGCTCCTTGTCCTGTGGGATCGTAGGTGAGGAAGTCGCCGGTCAACGCCACCAGGTCCCCCTTCAATTGGTTGGCTATCGCAACGTATCGGCGAATTTCCTCGGCGCTCATGAAGGGGCTGATGTGGAGATCGGAGAGCTGGACAATGCGGAAACCTTCGAAGGCCTTCGGCAGGCGCCGGAGCCTGATCCGCCGATAGGTGGTTTCAAGGTTGAGCCGGCCATAGAAGAGCCCATAGGTGCCAGCAACAAAGGGGGCAGCGCTTAAGACAATGGCAGCTTCCTCGAGGAATCGCCGCCTGGCCAGGGATTGCGGCTCGGGCTTGAAAGGAATTGTGAACTTATTGAAAGCCCAACTGATCACACGCGCGAAGCAAGTGGCAGTCCACAACAACATTACGACGAAGAATCCTAGCACGGAACCAACGAACCAAATCGAAAACGGAGCTTCCAGTAGGGCTGCCCGGAGATTGAAGCCAGAACCCTTATTAATGCCTGCGAACAGATTGAAGGCGAGCAGAAGAAGATAGACCAGCAACCCAGCCGCCCCCAAGACCTTGCGCCAGCGCTTGCGCGGAACCAGCCCTTTACCCAGTTCGCCCACCTGGCGGATCCAGAAGAGCTGGCTGGCAACCAGCACCAAGAACATCGCAGAGAAGAACACGAAATAGAAGGGCCCTTCGCTCCAATTGGGGATGAGCCAGAAGACGAAAAACACGAGCCAGGCGACCAAGAAGAAAGTGATCACGCGCTTGTGAGCTCTGAAGAAACTGATCATCCTTGCCATCTTCGTGCATTAGCGACTCAATCATTTTCCACCGGAACCGCAGGAAGTTAAGGAAACCTCAGGTCCAAGTGGGTTCACTTTCCAGATTGGCAGGAACCGTCATCGGAATTTGCGCGCCATGTGGAGGAGCAGTCACCCACTCCGCTTCCTCCCTTCGACGTCCTGGCACGGCCAAAATCGGCGTTTCGGCGGGGGACAGGACGAGAGTCTCTTCGGCCACAGGAACACGGCGAGCCGGTTCGGGGACTTTGGCACCCTTCGAACGAGGTTGGGAGAATATCTCCGAGCACACCAGCACAATGTAAACGGAGAGGGCAATTAACGCCGCTCCCCCAAAGATGTAAGCCATGCAATAAAGGAGGATATGAAAAAGCTGCAGTGCCGCTTCCGGGAACAGGCCAGGATTTCCCACGAACTCACCCCTTCTTCTTAAACTTCCCTACAGCAACGACGAACAAGTGATGGGAAGCAGCAACGGCGCGACTCTTAGCATCAGCAGGAGCGGAATTGAACTTTGTGACATCTCCCCACCAAAAAACTCCTCGCCTCAGTTCTCGCTTAATCGTTGCCGAGTTACTTGCAATTTGTCGCATACCTTCCCATCAACAGGGAGTTCGGTCAATCCCGCAGAGCTCCAATGTTCATCCCTCTCTAACTCGCTGATAATAATGCTGATTCAGCTTGGCCTCTCAAGCGGTCTGGTCATGTAAGATCGCCCGAGAGTAGTAAACTGTTCACCCACCGGGTGTTCTGTCCATGTCTCCCTCTTTGGCCCCGCTTCGGGTCGCGCGCTTCGGGACCTTCGAAGCGGATTTCCGCGCGGGAGAACTACGCAAGGCAGGGGTGAAAATCAAGCTTCACGACCAGCCCTTTCAGGTGCTGGCGATGCTGCTGGATCGTCCGGGAGAACTGGTCACGCGGCAAGAGATCAGGAAGAAATTGTGGCCGGGCGACACCTTTATCGACTTTGACCATGGGCTGAACAACGCAGTGGGCCGTTTGCGCGAAGCGCTGGGGGATTCGGCCGACACGCCTCGCTTCATCGAGACTCTTCCCCGAAAAGGCTACCGGTTCATTGCTACCGCCAACTGGCTGGATTCCGGGCCGGACCAGGCGGCGCCTGTTTCGGAGGCATTGCCGGAGGGACCAAAGAGTCCAGCAAGGTTCTCCGCGCGAGGGCTGAAGATTCTAGTGATCAGTGGGGTGGCGGTTCTTGCGATCGCCATCGCTGTTGCTGTTCTAGTAATGCGTCGGACGGCCCCACCTCAAGCCGCCGGCCCTCAGTCGATAGCGGTCCTGCCCCTCCAAAACACAAGTAGCACAAAAGAGCTTGACTTCCTTCGCGTCGGATTGGCGGATGACATTGCAACCACCCTGAGCAATTTCCCTGCTCTATCCATCCGCCCGTTCGGGACCAGCAATCGCTATGCCGGACCGGATGTCGATTTGCAGAAGGCCGCCCGGGAAATGCGCGTGGGGCACATCATTACTGGTCATTTTGCGGTCGCTGGCGACAGTGTTGACGTTACATTGGAAGCTATCGACGCCACAAAAAACCGAGTGCTCTGGCGAGACACCATGCGCGGCTCAGTTCGAGATCTGCGCGGAATACAGCAGCAAATCGCTGCCCGCGTCCAGCGCGGACTCATTGCCGCCCTGGACGTTAACGCTGGCTCCAGTGGCACCTCGAACACATCGCACAACGCGGAAGCGTATGAGCTGTATTTGCGAGCTATATCACAACAAGATCTCACGAATGCGCAAAGTCCTTTCTCTTCCAGCAACAAGGAGTCGATCCGGCTTCTTGAGCGCGCTGTGGCGCTTGATCCCGCCTACTCCTCAGCATGGGCGGCATTGGGTCACCGCTACTACTATGACATCGGCTTCGAAGAGAGCGGCGAAGACGCCAGATCACGTGCCAAGGCCGCACTTCGCCGAGCTTTGGCCTTGGATCCTGGCCGCATTGACGCCGCAAGCGACCTCATCAATATCGAAAGCGAAGAAGGCGAGCTGAACCGAGCCTACGATGACATTACCAGGCTTCTCCACCAACGTCCCGATAGTGGAGCCGTCCATCTGGTCCACTCGTATGTGCTCTGGTACGCGGGTCTGCTGGACCAGGCAGCCAATGAATGCGCAAAGACCCGATCCCTGGATGCGGGGACCACAGACCTTGCCGCGTGCGCGTATGTCTTTATGGGCTTAGGTAGATACGACCGCGCCAGGGAGTATCTGCAGCTGCAATCAGGCGCGGAATTTGAGCGGGCGGGCGAGGTGGAAATCTTTCTACGCGAGGGAAAGCAGGACCAGGCGCTTCAGCGTTTGAAGTCCTTGCCGGCGATTTACGGGCGGCCGCTACTGGAACCGTGCCTGCAGCGCGGGTCGACCAGAAGTACGGATACGGCGGTTCAGAAGTTGCGATCGGCACTCATGACTGAGGACGACCCCTTTTCTAAATACTTGCTGGCGGCTTGGGACTCTCTGTGCGGGCAACCAGAGCTTGCCTCCCGCGAGTTACGCCGGGCCATCCAACAAAACTACTGCGCCTATCCGCAGATGGAGACCGATCCCTTGTTGGCCAGGCTGCGCGCGACACCACAGTTCTCCGAAATCCGCTCGCTAGGTATAGCTTGCCGGCAGCGTTTCTTGGAACACCGCAAACAACGCAGTTCGGAATAAACCGGTTCGAGTGCCAGAGTGACGAAATCCGGCGAGAAGGGTTTATGAGATGCTCACTAATAAATAAAAGCCATAGATTCCGGACATCGAAAAAGTGCGTGGAAATTCTGCCGGGCGTGGTGACTGAGCTTTAGTGCAATGGCGGCTTTCTTGACGTAAGTCCGAATTAGGGAGGCCAGTGTACGTCGCAAGACGTCTACAGAGCTCAACGCCGTTTCTCACTGGCAATCGATCTTGTTTCTCTGCACCTTGTCTGCTTTGCCCGCGCTTGCCGGCGACGAACACGGAACAACCTTCCAGGCGAAGTCTGCGACCATTTACTTCGAGGTGCTTGGTTCCGGGGCAGGCACGCCGCTCATCGTAGTCAATGGCGGCCCTGGCTTCGATCACACGTACGAGCATGTGTCGTCAGCCTGGGACGTCTTGGCCAAGAAGCGTCGTGTAATTTTTTATGACCAGCGCGGCACCGGCCGCTCGCCATCATCAACCAAGCAGACCTACAGGCTTGCCGACCAGATCAATGACGTCGAAGATTTACGTGCGCATCTCGGCGCCGACCAGATTCAGCTTCTCGGTCACTCTTGGGGCAGGTATTTGGTCATGGCCTATGCCGCACAGCATCCCGAGCACATTTCGCATCTGATCATTGTTGATTCAGCCGCCCCCAAGTTCAAAAACACAATTTTTCGCTTGTCACCCATTTCCTCCCCAAAGGCTAGCCCTGCCTTTGGTGCCTGAGGAGTACGGAATTCGCGACTCTCGCCGATTGCTTTGTACTGTCAAAAACAGAACCCGGGCCGATTTCAGACCGGGGTTACTAAAGCAGTGTATCTGCCACCAGCTACGACTGTGATTGCGCAGCTTTGAAGTCCTCATTGGCCTGCTTGGTGGCCTTCTTGCTTTCCGCCTTGGCCTTCACATTGGGGTCAAGCTGCTGAATGGCCTTGCCAAGATTCACGGCACCTTTCCCCGTCATCTTGCCCTTCAAAGCGTCAAAGCCGCCCTGAACATCAAGGTTCTTGGCGACGTGAAGCGCAGCAATGCACTGACCCAGATTCTTGAATCCAGAGCACGCGCTCTGGAGATCGCCTTCGGGTACCGTGACGCCAGCTTTCGCCAAGGCATTGGTCAGTGCAGTATTCAGGTGGCTGTTGTTCTGGAGTAGCGTGGTTGGGGACTGCGACCCAATCGCACTGCTGGAACGGCCACCAGGTCCGACATCAGAGGAACGCCCCATACTGCCGGGACCGACGTCTGAAGGACGTCCCACATTGCCAGGCGCGCCGGCACTGGAGGGACGGCCCATCCCCCCTCCTGGACGCTGCGCGAACCCCAAGCTTGCAAAACACAACACTCCCGCCATCACCATCGCGTGACCGAATCTCATACCAAACCTCCTGGAGTGTTTTAACTCCAAAACCCGGCCTTAGTTGCGTTAGAACAACGCTCCAGGATAAAGAATGTTGCGGCAGGATGGTTACCGAAGTAACTATTCGACCAGCCGCGTCGAAGCGCTATTGCCCGATTGTGGATCAGTTCACCGGCACCGTCCTGCTGACGCTTGCCACCTGGTTTCCATCGTACGTCACGCTTATCTTGATAGTGTAGGTGCCGGCGCAGTTGGTCGAAGGGAGCGTGTAGGTGAAGGTGTTTGTTTGAGTGGAACCCACCTGTCCTGCGCTCGCCATGCTCAATGTCTGCGAGCCGGATTCACTGACGCACGGCCCGGTAATCGAGTGCTGGACGTTCAGAGATAGCGGCGTGCTTAACGGATTCGTCACGGCGTATGTGATTTGCAGGGGCCGCCTGCGTGCGCTCGTCTGGGAGCCATAACCGAGAGCAAGGGGACCGAGGCATAGCTCGCCAAAACGCAAACCAGCACCCAAACAACACCTGTTGTGGCTTTCGCGGACTTTCTCATCATTTCCTCCGGGGATCTGAGACAGGAGTCGTAACTGCCTGACGAACAGTGGGCGAGGTTCGGGTAGTACGGAAAGATGACTACCGTCCAATACCGGCCATGTCCATAGGTCAGGGCCTGCTTCAAGCCACAACCGTGTTCGGATCAAATTCGTCCGATCATGAGCCCAAGGGGTGATGGTCTCGATGAGTTGAAATCCATCGCCAGCGCTTCTTCAGGGGCTGCTGCTGGCAGTAGCGCTTGATGACGCTGCGCTGGTCTTCGGAAAGGGAGAGAAACTCCAATCCGCACCGGCCAGTCTTGTGACGCGCAACCACGTAGCGCACGATGGTATCCACCCACACGGGCTGTATTGCAACCGGAATGTGCAGCTCCATTGTGACCAGATCACCCAAGTGCAGCGGCTCCAGACCGCGACCGCGAGCACCAACCCCGCCTTCCGAGATACTGTCGCAGCGGGTGCGAAGAGAGATGATTTCGCGGTCACGAACCAGGTTGGCGGTCGCGGGAACATCCGCTTTGAACCGAGGGAAACGGCGCTTATCGGGGGGGCGCGAGAACCACGGCATATTACTACCGCCGAAACCGACAATTACCGAGGCAGGACAGTTTGCATGATACGCCCGTTGCTCAAGGTGGGAGAAGGCTGCGGTAGGGGCGCCTGAAACCCAGGATTTCCGCACATTCTCTGGACCTGATTGCAACAACAAGATTTGGATTTTGTGCGTGTCAGCCTTGCGGGCATTCAAGATACAGTGGAAAGGTTACGAACGCAGCGTTGCTCAGATTTCCGAACAATTACTTACCATGATCACGTCGCAAGAACGCAGATTGGTCGAAGTCGAGCGAGAAGTCCAAAATGTTAAATAGTGTTAAATATGGGATGCAAGAAGCCGCGTAGAGAGAGAGACCTAGCTCGCGGGCAGTATTTCCCTGCCGCTTCAAAATTTCTTTTTGCGTGACAGGAGGGAACGCCATGCTCCGTTGCGAAGTATATTCCGCCCTCACCAATGACCCCACCGGAGAGAAGGCCATCATGTGTGGTGCCGTCGCACTCGCCTGCGCGGAGGCGGCGAGTCTGCCGGATGTGAGGAGCACGTCCTCAGATGCCCAAGATGCGGAAAGCCCCTCTGCGACTATTGCGCGGATGAGCACCATTGCGTGGCCAAAGCGATAGGCACGGCGAAAGCAAAGAGGGCTGCCTGAGTTTTCTGCGCTGGATATTTCTGCGCTTGACTTGCAGAAAATGTGGCGCTTAGTGAGATCAGAAGAAGAATAGGGCCGCCGTAATCCCCCGAGAATTCAGCAGCCCTATCCTTCCTTGTTCTAAGCCACTTGCGAAGGGAAGGCTAACAAGGATCGGGAGCGCCCGATGTGACACCCGTCACAGACCCTTTCCATAGAGCGGCGCTAAACTTTTCACCCGTCCGCGTCGGCTATCCATGTCCGCACGACTGGATCTCAGGCGATCCTCCTTCGTAGTTCCATCGCGCATTGTCCAAATCCGCCGTGATGCAAGTTAAGGTTCCGGCTAGCGCACCAATCGCAACGGACCTTGTCGGCCTTGCTGCTGCCTAGGACGACACGATTGCAGCGCGCAAAGTTCGCAGCTCGGAACGATCAATAGTGATGAAGCGAAATGGCTGCAAGCCGATCGGGGAAGCTGCATGAGGGGTGAGTAGTTCCGCCATGGCGAGTACAGGTCCAACATGTGTCGAAAACATCAATTCCACCACTGCTCCGGGGCTGAGCGGTTTGAGCACCCGAAGCAGCCCGCCTTTGGCAGAAATGGTCTGAAGTCTAGCGGACGAACGCTGCCCATCCCCGAATCGGATCGTAGCTGAAGGCATGCCGGCAGATGGTGCCTTCGAGCCTCGACGTGGGAATTCATCGGAGGAGCTCATTCAATGGAATATGCTACAGAATCGATCACTCAGGGCAGGTTACTAATGAACATGTACGTCGCGGGCAGACGATGGCCATAGACTGACTTGCCCTTATCCTACACACTGCAACCCCCGGTGGCGTATGAAAGGGGTGCACTCCGGTACTTCCGATATCCAAGGGCAGTCAGCCGAATCACCCCACGCACTTGTTCTTCCACCAGTCCCTCATTTCTCAGTTCGGAGATCGCCAACCGGGCAGAGGAGCAATCGATAGCTTGCTGCGATAACGTCAAATACTGATCGCGCTGCTGTTCGTACCGAAAGACCAGCATTAGGAGTAGCTCATTACGGATCTCTTGCTCAGACATACTGCGA
>DASSIO010000161.1:0-6089 GCA_035691825.1 Terriglobales bacterium
TTTCCTCTCGCGGCTCGTGAGCTTCGCCACGAGGCGGCAAGCCGACCAGCGGTTGAAAGAGGAGATTGAAGAGCACATCGCGCTGCAAACGGCCGAAAATCTTCGCGCCGGCTTATCACCGGTCGAAGCACGGCGCCAGGCCATGCTGAAGTTCGGCGGCGTCGAAGCGATGAGACAGGACTATCGCGCCGAGCGAGGGCTGGTGTTTATCGAGAATCTGCTGGGGGATGTGCGCTTCGCTTTGCGCCTGTTGCGCAAGTCTCCGGGGTTCACCGCTGTCGCCGTTGTGACGCTGGCAATGGCCATCGGCGCAAACGCCGTGGTCTTCAGTGTGATGGATGCGTTGATACTGCACCCGCTGAATGTCCCTCAGTCGGAGAGCCTCTACCAACTCATGCGTGGTAAAGGCAAAGACGGTTTTCAATCTTATCCAGACTATCTCGATCTGCGCGATCACAACCGCAGCTTCGATGCTCTGGTCGCGTATGGGGCCACTGTCGCAGGGATCGATACGGGTGCAAACCCAACAAGCGCCTGGGTGGCGCTGGTAACCGGAAACTATTTCGACGGACTACGCCTGCAGCCGTATCTTGGGCGTTTGTTCCACGCTTCCGATGAGCATGGTGCAAACAGTGCTCCGTATATCGTCCTCAGCTATACCTATTGGCATAACCATTTTCAGGATGATCGCGGCGTAGTGGGCCGTATTGTTCATGTGAATAGAGTTCCATTTACGGTTGTCGGCGTGACGCCCCCTGAGTTCCACGGGACTCTTGTGTTCTTCTATCCTGATTTTTTTGTGCCGATAGTCAATCAGGAACAGCTTGAGGGGAAGAACAACCTGGACGCACGCGGCAAGCGTTGGGTTTTTTCGGTGTTGGGCCACCTGAAGGCGGGCGTCACTCCGGATCAAGCCATTGCCGACCTTGACGATATCGGTACCTATTTGGAAAAGACCTATCCCAAGGACGATAGCCAGATGAGTTTTACTCTGGGCCGTCCAAGTCTCTACGGCGACTATCTCGGGCGGCCCGTCCGCGCGTTCATGACTGGGTTGATGCTGCTGGCAGGGTTGATTCTGCTGGCCGCATGCACCAACCTGGGTAGTTTGTTTGCCGCACGCACCGCGGACCGTTCCAGAGAAGTTGCTCTGCGGCTCGCTTTGGGAGCCGGCCGCATGCGCATTCTGCGGCAGCTATTCACCGAAGCCATGTTGATTTCACTCGTGGGGGGCGCTGCCGGATTACTGGGCAGCGTTGTGCTCGTGCGTGCTCTTAGTCTGTGGCAACCGTTCACCAGGTATCCTATCCATCTCCAGGTGGACTCGGGCATAAATGTCTATGCAGTAGCTTTGTTTCTGGCTCTGGCCAGTGGATTCTTCTTCGGTGCCGTCCCTGTAAGGCAGGTGCTTCGTACAGATCCCTATGAGATCGTCAAGTCTGGATCGCTCGGCAATCCTGGGCCGCGGCTTACCCTCCGCGACCTGCTGCTCGGCGTGCAGATTGCCATCTGCGCCGTGCTCGTGACGTCCTCGATGGTTGCAGTGCGTGGACTGGTGCACTCGCTACACAGCAATTTCGGTTTTAATCCGCGGAACGCAATCCTCGCAGACACGGATCTGAGCATGGCCGGCTACCGAATCGACCAAACGCCCGCAATGCAAAGGCGGATGCTGAATGCCGTGACGGCAATTCCAGGTATCGAGTCTGTCGGTCTGGTTAATCCGGCGCCATTGTATGCGGGGTCGGTGAGCCGACTTGTTTTTACTGACGATACGGCGAACCTGACGCCGGCGAATGCTGCTGCCGACGTCTTCTTCTACAAGGTATCTCCAGAATATTTCCACGCGGCCGGGACTGCCATTCTCTCAGGAAGAAGCTTCACATGGCATGACGATGAAGCAGCGCCTCGCGTGGCCGTGGTCAATGCGGAGTTCGCCCGCAAAATCTTTGGCTCCGTAACCCGCGCCGCGGGCGGATATTTCAAGAGTGAGGATGGAACGCGCATTAAGGTCGTGGGAATTGCTGAGCAGGGAAAATACGGCAGTCTCGTTGAGGATGCTAAGCCGGCCCTTTTTGTCCCTTTGTTGCAGTCGCCCTCGAGTGAGACATGGATGGTGGTGCGTTCGAACGGGGACTTGCAGCAACTGGGGCCGGCAATCAGGAACACAATAAGAGATCTGGACAGCGGGCTGCCGATTTACATCCAAACCTGGACAAAGGAATTAGATCACCCTCTGTTTGCCCCGCGCATTGCTACGATGTCGTTGGGCGTGCTGGGTATGATGGGCGCGATGCTGTCAATCACAGGCATCTTTGGTATGGCGGCCTACTCGGTTAGCAAGCGGCTGCGGGAGTTGGGAATTCGCAGGGCCCTTGGCGCGCAGCGTAAGGAAGTGCTTCAGGCGGCTTTGGGGCGCGCCTTCAAATTGTTGGTTCTTGGTTCAGCGACCGGACTGCTCCTCGGAATCCTTGCTAGCCGGGTCCTGGCTTCCATCGTGTATCAGGCAACCCCTCGCGATCCGCTGGTATTGGCAGGAGTTGTCCTGGCCATGGCGTTGCTCGGCATGCTGGCTACATTGATTCCGGCCCAACGCGCTCTTTCGATCGATCCTGTCATACTTCTCCGCGAGCAGTGATCTACCAGTTCCAGGGCGATCACGGCCATTCAGTTTCTCGAACCACTTCAACTGGCGAGTCACGATCCGCTTAAAACTTAATTTCTCCAATCCAGCCAGCACTCGCTCAGCTCCTCCGAAATCAAAGAGGAGAAATAAAAACCCCGAGTCGCTGGGGGGAGCGACCCGGGGTGGGGGTTACTGCTGAGGGGGGCCGGAGGAAACTCGAAAAATCCTTTAGTTCACTTGTTGCACTGTCAACATGCAAATCTTTCTTAGCTCTTCGTACGTGAAGAACGTTTCTTCCTGGTCTCCGGCGCACTCTTTATGGCCCAATCCGGATTCATGCGAAAGCCGCGAGAGTTCGTCCTCGGAAATTCCAAGCAGCAGCGCCGCTCGACCCTGCGTCACGTACTTTGGCACTTGGCTATTCACAGTTCCTCCTCACGCCGGAAGTAACGTCATAGCATCTTGCTCAACGGCCAGGATCATGGTCTTGTAGATGTCCACATCCCAGCCTTCTCCAATCCTCATCCGCACCGTTTCGCCGCCATCTTTCAGCAGCGTGCCACGGAGCGGCACCCGAATATCTCCCAAGGCCACTTGCAGCACGACCGGCTGGCCAACCCAAGCTGCGTATGCGCTTTCCATTCCCCCTCCGCAGATGTACAGGCCTCGTTGACGGGCACAGAATCGCCGAACACTCCGCCGCTCGCAATGGTACAGAGAGGGTACTAGCCTAGTAAGATGGTACTGTTTGGCTCCTGTCATGGAGCTTTTGACAGGCCGGAACACAAGTACGCCCGTACCGTATTTTCAGGACCCCCGGGCCATTGGGAAGAATGCTGGCGAATGGCATTCTCTTCTCATGACGCGCGCCCATCAGCTCCCACTGATCCAAGGGGCAACGCCCTCGTCCAAAGGGGCAGGCATCGGCCTGGCTTTAGGCGGCGGCTTTTCTCGCGGTTTCGCCCACCTTGGCGTCTTGCAAGTCCTCGAGCAGAATCACATCCCGGTCTCCTATATCGCCGGCACAAGCGTTGGCAGCATACTCGGTGCCGCTTATGCCAGTGGCGCGCCGCTTGCGCGCATCATGGCCACATGCCGCACTATCCGCTTCCGTGATATCGCTCGATGGCGGGTTTCACGTCTGGGCCTCGCGAGCAATCACAGGCTGGGTGATCTGATCGAGCGGGTATTCGAGTCCCGGCGCTTTGAAGACCTGGCGATTCCCATGGCCGTGGTAGCAACAGACCTTGCGAGCGGGGAGCCCGTCGTCTTCACGCACGGGAATTTGTCGGACGCAATCCGTGCAAGCTGCGCTTTCCCGGGATTGTTCGAGCCTGTAAAAATTGGAACGCGTTGTCTGGCGGATGGCGGTCTTGTCGCGCCCGTGCCCACGCGTGCCGCACGCGAACTTGGAGCCCGCTGCGTCATCGGCGTATCCGTCGGCGTTGAAGATGGCAGCCGCGGCGCGCCTTCCAATATATTCCAGGTAGTTTGCAGGGCCGTTAACGCAGCCCAAAAGCACCAACTCGAAATATGGGAGCGCCACGCGGACCTGGTTCTTCGTCCCGACGTTCAGTCTCTAGCCTGGGATGATTTCGATCGCGCCGACGAGGCAATCGAGGCTGGCGCCGCTGCGGCCCGACGGGCGCTTCCGCGCATTCAGAAACTTCTTAATCCGGCCGGTGAATCCGCTTTTGATTTCGAAGCCCGGCTCGAGGCGGAAGCTAAAAGTTATCTGTGGCTCGCGGAGGCTTCCCGATGATTCGCCTCGCCGCCATTTTTGGCGCCGTTATCGCATTCCTCGTTCTCTGGTATGAATGCGGAGAAGATATCGGTATTTTCTGTTACCGTATTGGATTGGGTGCTTTCGCGACGTTGCGCACTCGCGCGCTCGCTCCGGTGCCTGTTTCTCAAATAAACCTTTCGAGGAAACGCCCCGCTTGCTCCAATCCATCCTCCACTTTCTCCACTCGCTCTATAGCACAGACGGACTTCGAGAACTGATTCGGTCTGGCGGCGCTCCGCTTGTATGTGCCATTGTCTTCATCGAAACCGGTTTCTTTGTCGGGTTTTTTCTTCCCGGTGACTCCCTGCTTATTACGGCCGGCATATTTTCCTATGCTGGCGTCATACCGCTGAAGTGGCTTTTGCTGCCTGTAATGTTTTGCGCCATCGCGGGCGACCAGGTCGGCTATTGGATTGGCCGCTCGGCTGGGGCCGCGCTTTACCGCCGCGAAGACTCGCTTTTTTTCCGGCGCAGTCATCTTCAGCGAGCCCATGATTTCTACGAGAAATATGGCGGTCGGGCCGTAATTCTCGCGCGATTCGTTCCGATCATTCGAACCTTTTGCCCCCCTGTCGCGGGCGCCGCAAGAATGCCCTATGCGCGCTACCTGCTTTTCGATATTTGTGGAGGCACCTTCTGGGTGGGCGCTACGATTCTCGGCGGCTACTCGCTTGGGCATTTCATCCCCAACATCGGCAACTACATTCACTACGTAATTGCGGTGGTTATCTTTCTCTCTATCCTCCCGCCCATCATCGGCGTCCTTCGATCCAGAAAGGCACCCCGGGCAAGTACGAGCCCAGTTGTTCTCAACCACAAGGTTGAATGAGCTATGCCCGCCACGAAACTCCGTGCCATCATTTTCGATATTGGCCGCGTACTCGTCCGAGTCGATGTCGCCCGGGCCATGCAGGGGCTAGCTTCAGGAACTTCGCTGACGCCCTCGGAGCTCTGGTCGGCTATCGAAAAGGATCCACGCTGGCCTGACTGGCAGGAGGGACGTATTAAGCCGCGTGACTGGTATCATCATCTGGCTAATCGGCTTGGCGGCGGACTCACGTTCGAGCAGTTCACGGAAGTCTGGAACCGCGCCCTCGATCCTGTTCCCATCCATGATGATTCGCTCTTCAAGTCGCTTTCACCGCGCTACCGGCTCGCCTTGCTCTCCAATACGGACCCCATTCACGTTCGCAATCTGGAGTCAACCTATAGTTTCTTCGCCTACTTTCCCTCAAGGATCTATTCCTGTGCTGTGGGAGCCAGCAAGCCTGACCCCCTGATCTACCGCGAGGCCCTTCGCGCCGTTAAGGCCCGTGCCGAGGAAGCCCTTTACATAGATGACATTGCGGCCTATGTCGAAGCCGCTCAGCGCCTTGGGATGAAGGCCATCCAGTTTCAGTCCCCGGCTCAACTAGCTTCCGCCCTCCAAAGTTTCGGCGTGGATGTTGACTGAGTCTCTCGGAAGCGTAAGAAACTCCGAAAGTGGGTCATTACGGGTAAAGATTGCAAGGACTAGTACCGCCCTTCTGCGAAACACCCTTTCCTGCTCACCAGTTAACCCAAAGCAATTCATCTGTTTACGGCGTTCTTCGCTCTCTCTTCCCCCGCTGCCATTTGGTTCGTTACTTGCTCCTTCCGTGTTACGGGCCGGTTAAGATTTCAAATCGATCGCCCAGA
>DASSIO010000162.1:0-4133 GCA_035691825.1 Terriglobales bacterium
GAGCAGCAAGGAAGAGAAGAAGGATACGCACTAAACCACTGGTTGCAGGCAGAATGCGAGCTGAAACAGGGCTAGACCAAACCGCCAACAAGTCCGAGGCGCTCACAAGAGCGCCTCTCACTTGTATTTCTTAATCTGCGCCAGCGCATCATCAGGTCGGGTGCAACGGTATCCTAACCGGCACGTTTTTCGGGTACCCGCGCCGCAGTCGAAGGCGCGCTCCCGCGACCTCTGCGCTCGCTCCCGTCGTGCTGTCAACGAAGGCAAACGCCTGCAAGACCGCCTCGACCTTCCGCGCCAGAAGCGATTCGACACTGATCGCCGCAAGCACCTCCTCGCAAAGTAGTGAGTGTGATATCACCCGCAATCTCCATCATTACAGCTTTCATCATTCCCACTCCGGCACAAACTCACAGAGAGACGTGTCACGCATCACCGACGAATTCCGGTCACGAGCAAAAGATGGTAACTGATCTTGTCGGGCGCACCGGGGCCGACAGAACTGGCCCTTCCGTGTACCGCGGCTGCCCATCGTGGAGCAGGACAGCAGCCGGCAGGAACCGGGGCTTCATCGGCTTGCGTTGCGCAAACCCGTGCGCCCGACTCGAAGATCGGCCCAAGAACAGTTCTGATCTTGTCGGGCGCACCGGCCACGACGAAGGACCTTGATTCTCGCGCCGGACTGAACACGCACACAGCTGCGCGCGAACTAGGTTCCGCGACGCTTGCACGTCCCATAACCGTGCGCCCGACTTGCCCGTTAACTCTTTTCCCGCCAACTCGCGGCGGTCGAACCGGGGCCCTCTATATCTCAAATCATAGGAGGTGCACTATATGTTTGCCCGTTTCCTTGAATTCACCGTAAAACCCGACAAGAAACCCGAATTCATCAAGAAGATGAAAGAGGAAATCTTCCCAATTCTCAAGACGTATAAAGGCTTCTTTGACCTCGTTCCGCTCGAAGTCGAAACCGAGTTCACTAAGTTCTATGTGATCTCGCTCTGGCACGAGAGGGAGGACATGGAGAAGTACACAAAAGAGCACTTCCCCAAGGTCAAAGCTATGGTGGAACCGTTCCTCACCGCACCCATCGTTGTGAAGCACTGCACGGTCGACGAGACCATTCCCAAGAAGTTCGTAACCGCCGTCGCGGCCTGACCCAAATGCAAGACCTTCCGATGCCCCGGTCCTTGCGCCGGGGCTTTTCATTGCTCACCAATGAGAAGACCTGTGATCGCGGTCACTGATATCTGCCCGAAGTTGGGGCAAGCTCGAAAAAACTGGGAGGGCTGCCATGCCCAAATCCTCAGTGGCGTTTGACCTAATCGAGGAGAGCCCAGGGACGTACGACTGTCACTTCTGCGGCCACAACCCCGCGACACTGAAATGTACCGGAGCACACGCGGGGCACTGCTGCCTCCAGTGCGCATTCAGTATGCTTGCAGACCTCGCCCAACGGACGGTAGACAACCGCATCAAAAAAGCAGGATAGAAGTGCTCCGCGCCGAGAAAAACCCGCGCCATGAGAAGGAGTGTGAGAGCATGAGCGTGACGCGGGCAGGCCAGAGCTTGACGCACAGTGTACTCCCGAAATATTTGCAACGCCCCAAAACGCGCCTTTTGCACCGCGACCTCCGCATCTGTGCAAAATAATTGTGACCGCGGTCACAGCATTGGCAACCTTGAAGACCTAATCTGAGAGCGTATCAGCTGCAAGCGCAGGGGCGGTGACGGTACGCATTCATGTTACCCGGTGCGGGGGCTTGGGTGGCGAGGATGCAGCCAATGTCACGCCCCTTCGCATGTAGAGCGGCATGTTTTTCGCCACATAGTATTCGCCACTTCGTCTGCACGTCTGCATTCGGGGGCTGCGATCATCGCGCACATCGGGGCGGTCGACTCTCTCAGGACGGAGTCGAGACGATAAGGCACCGCAGCCCCTCTCCCGTTGGGCCACCCGACCACCTCCGCACAAGCCGTAACCGAATAGTCCGCACCATCCCACTTCCGACGAACCACACTACGCAAAATCCGGGACGCACCGCACCAGCAGTGCAACGTGACCCTCATCACAGACAAGGCACACCCTCGGTGGAAATATTCAGAAAACACACCCAAGGGAACGACGGAGGTGCCCGATGGCCCACTGCCCTGATTGCGATTCCGTCAGAATGTTTTGTGATCCTCCGGAAGGGAACGGCAAGTGTTCAGCTTGCCACGGCACCGGATTCTCAGATATTTCCGATTCGGTGGAGACAGAGTTCCTGAACGGAGGACTATCCTCGTGCGAAGAGTGCTACGGCACAGGCCTATGCCCAACATGCAGCGGATCAGGCGTGGTCGAGGAAGAAGAACTCCAGATCGCCGCATAGCCCCGCAAGCCACGCTGCCGCATGCCAACTCTACCCAACCCCAAAAAGCCGCGTCCCCACGCGGCTTTTCCCATCCCACCACACGCAAAATTCGAGACCCAGTCCTCGCGAGAAATGCGTGACCCACCCACGCAAAATCCGAGACCTCCCCGTCCTCACCCTTAGATTTCCACCTGGCGATTCCGCCCTCACCCTTAGATTTCCACTGGAGCGTAACGGCGTACAATTTATGGAGATTCAGGGAGGACGATCAAATGGTAGATTCCAAAATTTTCACGACGCTCACCGCCGAACAGACGGCCGATTGGGAATACTACTTCCAGTTGTATCGTGACATCGGCTACACAGGCGCTGAAGTTTCCGCCAGGGCATGGAAAGACTTGTGCAGTAAATATCCCGAGTTGCCAAACGCTTCCTAAGCCGCTAGGTCAACCCTTTTCCCTACCCCGAAGTCCCCTTGCCAAACCCCTCCGCCAGGACTACCCTTCTCCCGCCCGGGTAACCACGGAGGAAATAGCAGGTTTCAGAGGATGTGACCCTGCGGCGCACCTTCTGCTTCGGCAGCGACTACGCGCGCCTCACTGTCGTACCCCGGGCACTTCCTTTTCTTAACCCTTCCCCCGCAAGCCCTCCACCCCCGCCGAGGGCTCTTCTCTTTCATACCTGAAGCCCCAAAACCCGCCGCCTAACCCGCAGCACTCCGTTTCCACAGCATCCACCCAAGTAGTGTCCGAGTCGTTAGCTCCTTGCGGCCGTACACTTCTGTAACTTTTGCCAGGCACCACCCCGAAATTACCATCTGGGCGATGCTGAACTCAGTCACCCGCGTTCCCTCATGGCTCGCCGCGCACTGGCGAGGAGCAGCACTAGCCGCCTGCGGAGTCGCAGCCATAGCCGCACTCCGCTGGACCCACGACAGAGACCCCGAACGCGCCGCCCAGATGAAAGAGAAGGACACGCAAACACTCGCGGAGAGAATTTCGAAATACGCCCGCGACATGCAAGCAAGATACCCAGATGGCAGCGTCGTCGTGAGCGAAGACGACCTTGCGGGTGCTCTCCACCGCGCACCCGAAAGGATCGCGAGAGCCCTCGGCCTTCTTCAGAGCCAACAAAAAGTCGAGCGGGCCCCGCTCTCCGGCTACTGGAAACTGAACGCTTAAACCTGTCACTCTACGAACGAAAAAGGCCCACGCCGGTGTCGGCGTCGGCCTCGTTTGCAAGAACCCAAGACTCTTTGCTTCTCGGCTAGCCAAGTTGGTCGGTTTCCTGCGGTTTCAAATATAGCTGCCCGTTACCAGGTGGCTGTGACCGACATCACTTACAATTGTGATAAGTACCTGACATACAACTAAGACCACTCACGAAGGTCTCAGGCAATCCCCCGAGGACCAAAAGAAGAACTCCCCGCACCGGAAGAACCGCGGGACCATAACGCATGCTGCAGTACTTCCAACTCGAACACCCCGAAGACGAAATGATCCTCTGCGACCGCAAAGGATGCGACGCCATCGCCGACTACCTGGAAGTTGAAGCCGACGGTACCGAGCACCACCTCTGTGCCTTCCACACCATGAGCGACAAATACGCCTCGCGCCTCACCGCCCGTGCCCCGGCCCGCAACGCCACATACCGCCGCATCCAGATCATCTAGCTTTCACTCTGGGACGAAACGCGAACTGCTGCACTACATCCGCGCGCACTACAGCGAACAACCGGCCGTCTGAATACCCCTGCCCCCGAGGCGAAAACCCGCGTCCC
>DASSIO010000163.1:0-7373 GCA_035691825.1 Terriglobales bacterium
ACCATCGAACGCGAAGCCCACATCGGTATGACAGATACCACAGCCCGCAACCTGGACAACAACTTCGTCAGAACCCGGATCAAGAAGAGGAAGTTCACAAGGCTGCAAGGGGGTGTTGGGTGCCATCAGCTGGAATCCATGCGCCCCTTGAATGCCGCTCACCGCAGACCTCTCGATGTTGCAGAGACAAGAGCTGAATTGTGTGCAGCATAGTGACAGTCGTCACACCAAACTGTGACCGCCGTCACGACACTATGTGACGCGCCCACATGGCGACATGTTTTCACTGATGGCTGCTTCTTGTAAGGGGTGTTTCGGTGGACCCGCGAATTGAACAAATATTCAGGAGTCATACATCCTGACTTTGATATCTATGATTGTGGCAACAAATATAGGATAAAATGCACTCCGATAGTTTGAACAACTGTTCAATATGTAGCAGTGTGTGGTGCGGGTGTCAAGCGATTATTTTTATGCGGCTGCCTGGCAGTACCTTTGTTCCTCAATCTCGCCGGCCGCTCTTGTTTCGCTTTGCAGGATCTAATGCAAAAGCAGTATTGCCTGTCATGGAAACTGAGCGCACCGTCAGCCATCTTGGGGCGCCTGTGTATTCTCAGCCCACCAAGTACGTGCTCGTTTTTCTTTTCTCGAAGCTGTTACGTCCTCATTTTTTTTGCCGACTTCTATAGGGGGAGGGAAATGCAATCATCAGCACGTCTAGCTCGCCACATCGAGACGGGTTGGTCCACGCTGCTATCCAGGACCGCGGCAGCCATCCTCCTGTTCGAGTTGGTATCGGGGCTGGCCATAACGTTTGGTCCGTTTCATCCGGCAATCGAATGGGGGCTTCTGCTGCACACGGGGGCGGGAATAATCGTCATCGGTCCGCTGGCATGGTACTTCGCGAAACATTGGAAGGACTACGCCGAACAGGCGTTTTCGGACGTACTGCTCTTGGGCTACGTGGGGCTTGGCGCCCTGATCATTTGCGGAGCGTCGGGACTCCTGCTGACATGGCAGGCCGCGTTCGGAGTGAAGACTTCTCAGTCACTGCGGTATGTCCATCTTGTTTCCACCTTGCTGATGCTGGCTGCTTCCGTTCCCCACGTCTTTATCGCGTGGTTGCGACGGCGCAAAACGGAGGCTTCGAGAGGCGCGGCGGGATGGCTCGGAATCTCCGCCGCCCTCACGCTTGCCGGAATCTTTCTCGTTGCTGTCCTCACGCTGAGATACCCGGGAGGGAAATATCACAACCAATTTCCGTCAGACTACAGCTATCCCTTTGGCAAGGATCGTCCTTTTGCGCCGAGTTTGGCGCACACAGCCACCAACGGGGCATACGACGCCCAGTCCCTCGCAGGTTCGGACACCTGCGGAGGGAGCGGATGTCATACCGAAATTTATAATGAGTGGAAAACGAGCGCGCACCGCTATGCCGCCATGGACCCCATCTTCCAAGGCATCCAGACGGTCATGGCGAAGCAGAATGGTCCAGAATCAACGAGGTACTGTGGAGGTTGTCACGATCCCATCTCGTTGTTTTCGGGGACAAAAAATATCTTCGTGGAAAAACTAACAGGTTTGCAGGGCTACCAGGAAGGTATTTCCTGCGTAGCCTGTCATGCCATTCAGAAGACCGACATACAGGGCAATGCGAACTACACCCTTACGCAGCCCACCGAATATCTCTGGCAATGGAGTCCGGAGCACACCATCGGGGCGGTAGCTCGCAATTTCCTCATCCGCTCGTGGCCTTCGCAGCACAATCGCCTGAGCAAGCGCATGTACAAGAAACCGGAGTACTGCGCGGCATGCCACAAGCAGTTCATCGACCAGGAAGTGAATCGGGTCGGCTGGGTCCAGTTGCAGAACCAATATGACAACTGGGCGGCTAGCCATTGGAACCACAAGGGCGACCCACGTGCGACGGTCGAGTGCCGTGAGTGCCACATGCCACTGGTCGATTCCACTGACCCGGCTGCGGGAGACACCTCGGACTATAACCGGAGCGCCGACGATCACAACCACCGCAGTCACCGCTTTTTGGCGGCGAATAACTTTGTGCCGACGCTGCTGCATCTGGATGGCGCCGAAAAGCACGTGCAATTGACGACCAACTGGCTGCAAGGCCACATCGATATCCCGGAGATTCGTTCCAAGTGGGCGGAGGGTCCGGTAGTGAAAATGCGGATCGAGACCCCGCCAGCCATCGCACCAGGCCAAAAGATCCCGGTGCGGGTGATCCTGACTTCGAACAAAGTCGGACATGACTACCCGACAGGCCCGCTCGACATGATCCAGAGTTGGGTCGAGCTGCGGGTTCAGGACGAGAGCGGCCGAGTGGTTTTCACCTCAGGCGACCGTGACGCACGAAACTTCCTTCCGCCCGGTACGTTTCTCTTCAAGGCCGAACCCGTCGATCAGTACGGCAATCTCATTGACCGGCACAATTTGTGGGAGATGGTCGGAGTGCGCTACCGCCGCTCACTCTTCCCGGGGTATTCGGACACGGTCGAATACAACGTACTGTGTCCATCGGGTGGCCCGAGTGTACCGGCCGGAAATACGCAGGGGCAACGTGAGTTCTCCATCTCCGCGGGCACCGCAACGGGGAAGCTGCGCATCGATGCTACGTTGCACTACCGCAAGATCGATCAATTCCTGCTCAATTATGTAATGGGCGAGAAGTCGGGCCTCACCGCCCCGGTAGTTGACATTGCAAGTGCAACGGCCAATGTCTGCGTGATCCGCACCGGGACAGCATTACCATGCTCGTAGGCGGTCCCCCCAATCGTCGCAGGGGAATATCTAGAAGGCTTCGCCGTGCAGCCTGGGCAGCCTCCACGCTTCTCGCGCTTGTACTGATCGGAGCTCTCGTTACCTGGCGGATTCGAAAGGAGAACGCACCTGAAGAGTACGTGCCGGGAGAAACTTCCAAGGATATTACCAGCGTGCTCAGCGACCGGGCCACGCTGAAGCCTGCAAACACAGCACCAGCCATCACGAACAAAGTGATTACGCGTGTGGTCGATCCGTTGCTGGACCCGGGACGAAAGCTGCCGCAGGGAGCGCCGGAGCCGCACTTTACTGATGTCACCAAAGCTGCGGGGCTCGCCTCCTTCCGCCAGTTCCAAGGCCCGCGCACTTCCCAATTGCCCGAGGACATGGGATCCGGCGTGGCATGGGGCGACTTCGACAATGATGGGCTGGATGATCTGTTCGTGGTGAGCGGCGGCGGGTCCCTGGATCTGCCCGAAGCACAACTCGCGCCGTCAGTCCTCTATCGGAATCTAGGTGATGGCCGGTTCGAGAAGGTCGAGGACTTCCCCGAGCTCCGCATCCATGGGATGGGCGCCGCATGGGGCGACTACAACAACGACGGCTGGCTGGATCTGGTCGTCACCGGTTACGACACTATCATCCTGTTTCGAAACGACCACGGCCACCTGGTGCGAGATAAGAGCTTCCCATCACCAAAGGGCTTCTGGGCAGGCGCGTCGTGGGGAGACTACAACCGGGATGGTTATCTCGATCTTTACGTTTGCGGCTACGTAAAATACAAACCTGGAAAGCGTAATGCGTCCGCCAATTCGACCCAGTTCGGACTCGAAGTCCCCTTCACCCTCAATCCGGCCTCCTACGAATCGGAGCGAAACCTGCTGTTCCGCAACAATGGTAACGGCACGTTCACCGAGGTGGCACAGCAACTCGGCGTTGCGAATCCGGAAGGCCGCAGCCTGAGCGCACTCTGGCACGACTTCGATGGTGATGGCTGGCTTGATCTCTACGTGGCGAATGACATTTCCGAGAACAAGCTCTATCTCAACCGTCACGGAACATTCGTAGACGCCGGCAGAGCCGCCTGGGTGGAAGAGTACCGCGGCTCCATGGGTCTGGCAGCGGCGGATTTCGACCGCGATGGTGACGACGATCTATTCATTTCGCATTGGGTCGCGCAGGGTTTTGCGTTGTACCAATCATTGCTTTCGGAGCAGCAGGTTGGGTCAGGCAAACCGGAGTTGCATTTCACCGATGTGGCCGCAAACATGGGCATCGGACAGCCTTCGTTCCAATCCATCGGATGGGGCGCCAGTTTTGCCGATTTCGATTCGGATGGCTGGCCTGATCTTATTGTCGCCAACGGTAGCACCTTCGAACAAAAGGAGACCTCGCCTCCTCGGCTGGTTCCCATGGCCTCTTTCCTGTTCTGGAACGCTCAACACGATTTCTTCCACGATCTTGCGCCTTGGAATCGGTCCCTGTCCCAGCCACACGTCAGCCGTGGTCTGGCTGTCGCTGATTTCAACAATGATGGGGCGATGGATGTGGCTATCGTTGATCAAGGAGAAGGCTTGCGACTGTTACGCAACGACATACCCCAGGGAAATTGGGAGGAGTTCAGGTTACACAGCCGCGTTCCCGGGAAAGAAGCGCCGCTCGGATTTGGCGACGGAGCAACGGTGATCGCCTGGGTGGGGGGAATCCCACTACGCCGCGCCGTGACCAGCGCTTCTTACCTGTCCCAAGATAGCCATCGCGTACATATAGGCCTTGGCGAGGCAACCAAGATCGACCGGTTGGAAGTGCGCTGGCTGCGCGGGCGCACGGAGACATGGACGGATCTCGCTGCGAATCACATTTGGGAGATCATCCAGGGTGAGCGAGAAGCAAGACCCTTCTCTCCAGGTACAGCCGATGCCGGCCACGCTGTTGCAGCGGCGCAACTTGACAACGCTGCGCTTGTGCGGTTTTGGGACAAACAGCACGCCGCAATGGATGCCATGAAGCGTGAGGGAGACCTCGCAAAAGCGGTGCTGTTATTCCGCGAGGCACTCGCGATCAATCCGGACCACGAAGATTCACACTACTATCTCGCGAACTGCCTCGCTGCTTCCGGCGACATCCCCGCCGCGCTGGCAGAACTCGATGCGCTCATTCGAATCAACCCGCAGAATCATCGCGCCTTTCAGCGCAAGGGCGAGCTGCTCGCGGCCTCCGCGTCTTCGCGAACGCAACTGGAACTTGCGCGCCAACCACTGAAACTTGCCTTAGGTATGAACTCGGAAGAGACCGGGGCGCTCGTCCTGCTGGGCCAGGTGGCGCTCGCACTCGGAAATCTCCCAACAGCAGAACAGCACTTCGCACACGCTTGCCAGGCCAATCCGCGTGCCGCGAACGTATGGTTTCTGCGCGGCTACATCGCGTGGAAGCAGCATGACTTCCGGCGAGCTTCCGAAATGTTGACCACTGCACGCACCGCGCGAGGGCGTGATTGGAAGCCGGCCGGGGCCGCCCTCGAGGGTGATGTACAACATCGTATGTACAGCGAATCCGGCTTCTTAAATGTGTTCGAGAAGCAATGGGATGGCTCCCTGGAACCCGCGCGGTCCTACGATCAACTGGATCTATACCTGCGCCGCTTCCGGTGAGAGGCGAAACTTAGCCACCACACCGAGGGCCGGTAAGCAGGTGGTGTCATCTCTGCTGACAGGGCATCGTATTGCACATTCGTCTATCGGAGAATGACAAAAGCTTTCCAGTCAGAGCCTTCTGCTCTGAGAGAACATGTAGCGTGGACAATAATCCGACCGTCATTCAGGGTGACATGGGCGCAGTTGATGCGCGTGCAATCCATGCCGTTCCGTACGAGGTCGCGCACAAGGTCATAGTCGGTGGCCGCGTCCGACGAAATCGTGACCATGATGCGTACCTTTCGGCCCTGTGAAGCAGGACCGAGGAGCGCCTCGGTGTTGGCTTCCAGCAACTCGTTGCCCTCGCCGATCTCTAGAGCGGGCTCTTCGGGACTCGGCAGGGAGCCGGTGGTACCCAGCAAGGCGTTCAGAACGCGGTCTATCGTTTGCACCGCATTGAGGACGTGACTCTCCGTACGGCCGAGAGGAGAGGCCGAGAAGGGCAAGATGGCATTGCAATTGACGGGCATCGCGGCGGCGTAGCGCAAGCTAATGCCCCAGATTTCGTGCACTTCGGCGATGCGCCTCAGGATGGGCAAGGGGCCGTTTGAGGAGAGTAGCTTCCAGCTCCAGCATATCCGTGCAGAGCAAGGCCAGCTCTGTCGAGAGCTGTTCGAGCAAACGTTTGTCGAGGCTACGTATGAAGGGCAAAAACCAGTCCGGATACGGAAGCGTGAGCCCACATGATTCTACGCCCCCGATGTTGCTCCCAGATAAATGCAAGCTCGACGCACATCGGACAATCCATTTTAAGGCCGCCTGCCACACCCACCCTGCGCTCTTTCGAAGCCACGCAACCGAGTTGGTTTACTGGTTTTCGCAAACGCCGATTAAGATTTTACAGAAGGGACGAGTTGAAAACCGAAGTAAGCGTACTGAGTCCTAATGCGATCCGCTTGCACAGCAGGTCCCCGCGGCGAAGTCAGCGAACAGGATTCTCCTTCAAGTATTTAAGGAGCGATTCAGGCGCTAGCAGCCCTGCTCTTGCTGCGGACGTCTGACCTCTCTCTAAAATTCCAATGCTTATGATTGACGCTGCTGACCGGCGTTTTTTGTACCAGCAGGAGTGAGAGAGAATTCACTCTGGCGGGAAGCTGGTATGCCGATGAGGAAATACAAGCCGGAGCAGATCGTGACGCTGCTGCGGCAGATTGAAGTGGAAATCGCAAATGGAAAGACCACTCCACAAGCTTGCCGGGATGTCCAGATCACGGCACAGACGTTCTACCGCTCGCTCTAAACATTTGGCAATCTCACGCATCGACGAATCGGAAGCCAGCCCGCGAGAGATTTCCTCGCGCTCACGCCGCGCGGGCGCGAGGAGCGCACGCCGCCGGACGGCCGGAGCAATCCCACCGTGACGCGACACCAGACAACGAATGGAGGAATGTTCTTTGCCAAAAGCGCGCCCGATCTCATGCAGCGTCTGCCCCGCCTTCCAACGACGCCACACGTCGAGTTGCTGCTCGGCCGAAAGCCCAAACCGTCTCCCTGGTTTCATAAACACCATCTTTGAAAACAGCTTTATACCAGATGGTGTTGCATCGACCGTTTGAACCGCAACTTGAACCATACAGAATGCAGGTTCCTCGTTGTCCGCAGTTATTTCGATATCCGTGCACTGACCTCTCAAACAGACTTAAACCACATTACACCTTGTCCGTTTAGACTGCTTCGATTAGGACCAACTCCGCAAAGTTCTGATTCAATGGGTCATTCGGCTTTCAAACGGCAGGTTGATGTCTCGAATTCGATCGCGGCAGATAAAACCTTTTGGATATCAAACTGTTCAAGAATGGCTCGATGCGAAACGCGCCTTGCTTGAAAACTATCCGGATTTGATACGTCAAGTACCGGCTGCAGCCAGGAAAACTGCCACGTGATGGCGAAGGACCGCTGAAT
>DASSIO010000164.1:0-6399 GCA_035691825.1 Terriglobales bacterium
CATGGATAAGCTCTTGAGAATCACGGTCTCGAAAGGATCGATAGTCGGCGAGTCGGACAGCCCATCTCGCGAAACGCCGACTCAAAGAATGCTCTAGCGGTCCAGCTCCCACGTTCAGAAAATACAATTTCTTTCGCGCAAGCTTAGCAAGCAAGGAAAACTTGAAAACTGTATACGGGTGGGACCATGGGCCAAACCACAGCTCGCAAAGTTGCCCGCCTCCGGAAATTATCAGCAGATCGAGCTTCCTCAATATACGGTATGAGCGCATCAAGAAAAATAGCTCACGTGCAAAGTCCAAAAGAGGTTTTGCCCAAGGGCCGACAAAAGAATTGTTTCTCAATGCTGATTTTACTCTTGCTTTGAGCTTCATGCTTCTCGGGAATTGATTTTCGTTACCCTCGAGCGTCGGATGCCACCTCCGGATTGAATAGCAGGGGATACCGTGCCTCTTGCTGGTATCGTCGGGAACTAATGAAAAGCCCACAATGTCGGCGTCGGGGAGACGCTGCCGGATATTCGCGATTACCACTTCTTGGATCGCCGCATCACCTAAGTTTCCGTATCCCATATGGTCTAGAATTCCTATTCGCATCATATTTACCTGGTGCTAAACAAACCGTTCCAAATCAGGCCCCTTGTCCCAATTGGAAAACGGACGCATACCGGACGCGCCAATCCCGCCGCTTGGGATTGAAGGGCTCCAGGCCCCAGTATTTCCAGGGCCAATCCCGCCTTAGCGAAGGGTCGCCGTTGTGGATTTCTTCCAGCAACGTCTCGACGGGCGTCCACCCTAGGTCCGTAGCAACTTTGGTTCGAACATCGAGATCAATGCCTGAAACAAAAAGATACCCGCCTGGGGCAACCAGATTTCCGATGTTTCGCAGACACCTTTCAGCATCTGGTGGGTTCATATGGCAAAGGAATCGATTCGCTATAACTATATCCTGGCGTCCTAGGAGATTGGCGAGTTGTGGATCTCCGGCGTCCGCAACCATCCAGTTAATTCCTTCCTTAATCCACGATCTGATTTTGACGCGATCGTCTTGAATATCAAACAAAGCTCCCATTTCGTCTGCGGTCAAGCGTTCAAAAATTGGGGAGTCCATTAGTTCCTGGCTTTTGAGCGAATAGACCCCTTTCCTAGCAATTTCTAAGATGTCGCTCGAAATATCCACTGCATGTAGCTTGACGTCCAAATCAGGTCGCGCTGAACGGATCGTCCACTGGATTGAGTAAACTTCCGCACCATTGCTGCATGCCAGTACCGCAATTCTCAATTTCGACTCTTTAACCTTTCTGGCCAAGAGAAAACGGATTAGCTGCAGTTCCGGACGATTCCGAAAGAAATAAGTGCCGTGATATTGCGTCCGTGGCTCGCGCAACCTAATCAACGATTGCATAAATGAGCCATAGACGTATGTGGGCCCGGAGGTCGCGCGCGCTGCGAGCAGGGGCCAGAGCCGTTCACTCACGCTCAGAAATGGCCTGCCGAGGCACTTTCGAAGAACCTTTAGCTTCCACAATCTGATCAAAACGGATTTGGGCATAGTTCCAACGATCTGAAGGACATGCTTTCGCGCATCACTTGCGCTAAGCCTGCACCGCCATTAGCGCAACTCCTCTTTGATTCACTCTGCATCCATTTTCCTAGTTTCAGTCAGCCGACCCGTCCTATAAACCCGTTTCGAAGGCTGAGGGATGTCCAAAGTCGGCCAACGACGGATCGATTTAGCCGCATACGCAGTTGCATTCCCTATTCCACAGGTGTGCGTGTCGTCTGACGGCTCAAACTCAGGCAGTTCTCCGCAGCTTCCCAGATACGCGGATAAATTGCCTCCCAGGTCCATTTTTTCAGGTATTCGCACCAAGCTCTTTCAGCCATCTGTGCAGTTTTTTCTGGCTCGCGAATGGCCTTTATGCAAGCGTTCGAGAACGCAGCCGGGGAGTCGGCCAGATACATTTCGATTCCGTCCTGGACATCGTAGCCATAGGCTCCGAGGCGAGTCGAGACCACGGGGCATCTCTGGCTAAACGCCTGAGCAATTTTCACGCGAGTGCCCCCGCCGACATGTATGGGGACTGCCATCAGAGCCCAAGTCTGCATCTCTTCGGAAGGATCTGCCACCCAGCCCAGGACTTCAGCATCCGGATCGTGCCCTTGGATCAGTCCATCACTGCCTGGACCTACAAGCCTCAACCGCGCGTCCGGGACTGCAGATTTGATGTCCGGCCAACATTTGTCCAGGAACCATCGGATTCCTTCCCTATTCGGGAAGTACTCAAACTGCCCGATAAACCCGATCCTTGGCGGCGCCGCGGCACGCCGGGGCGGTTTGTCCAGCGGTGCATCAAATCCATTCGGGATGACGTGAATGGGGACCGTCAGGCCCAAGCGCCTCAGCAGCTTCTTGTCTTCTTCGCTGCATACCGAAAGGACTGTGAATCGCTCGCCCAGAAGTTTATCTCTGCGTGTCCAAGTATACAGACGCCTGAGAGTCATGAGGCGGTCAATTGGGCCGCGCGCGGTCTGCAGGTCTGTATGTTCGAATGCGCTTGGAACATCATCAATGTCCAAGACGGAGCGCGGCCAAACTGCATTCGGAAACATATCCGCGGCGCGTGGCTTGAAAAACCAAATCAGGTCGAATAGGTCGAGCTCGCGGAGAACACGATCCATTCCTTCCTGGCCAACGCCCCAGCCATACGGATAATTGCTCGCCGGGTCAAATGTCCATCTAAGCTTGTGCAGCAGGCCCCGATTGGGCCGCGGCGTCAGCTCAAGAATGTGGGCGACCTTTACCTCTACGCCTGGCTGCCTGGCTTGGACGCCCTTCAAATATTCGTCCCCCAGGAACACCACTTCTACGTCACCTATTTGCTGCAAGGCCCGCAGCACGTTCAAACACCTGATGTGAACTCCGGTAATGCCTTTATAAGGCCAGAAAGGTGTAACGTAGAGAATCCGCAGACTCTTTGCCGCGCTATTCATGTTGGGCTCTGCCTTCCCCTCGAATCGATTGAGAATTTATACTTTGCGGTCAAGGCCTGTGTAGTGTTTAGGATTGAAGCAAGCGAAGGATCGCCCTCAAAGGGCGCCCGGCGATTAGTGGCCGTCTCACGAAGGCCCCACACACGCAAGTTAGGCTCTTCAGGAACTTCTTTTGTTTCCAGTAAATGTGCGCGTTCATCAGCCGAACGTCCACGATGATTTTTCTGGCATGTATCCAATTTGAAGATTGCAACACCTTAGAAGAGACGTCGAGTGCGCTCGAGTATTCCGTTGCCAGGAACAAGTGGCGCATCCAGATGACGTATTCTGTGGCTAACTTTTTCTCGATTGTCGGTTCATCGATACCTAATTGTTGCAGCAGGGCTGGTGTGATTTCCTTAACTAAGCTTAGTGGATCGGGGTTACCACTTCTCCTGCGGGACGCGGAGACCTGGGCCGCGAGATGACCGAAAGTTTGTTGCTCCCGCTTCCGTACAGATACTTGGCCGGGATGCATTCTGTATCTAAGTAGTATTTTCGAAAGATTCGCCATCTTGTATTGCTCCGCTATCCTGAGCCACAGATCGTAATCCTCTGCCGGAGCAAATGCATCTCGATAGCCGCCGACTTGTACAAACGCCTCACGGCGCATCAGCACTGTCGGCTGCCAAAAGGGGCAGCCATATAAGAGTTGCGCCTGAATTTCAGCGTCGTCGCAAGGGTTGTAGGCGTTTCGCAATGCCATGCCTTGGACATCAATCCACTGCACTCCTCCGCCTACTACCCCTACATCTGGCGACTTAAGCATAAATTCCATCTGCCACTGAAGGCGCTCTTCCACCGCGATGTCGTCGGCATCCATGATTGCAATGTAGTCAGTTTTGCACAGAAAGCATGCTGCGTTGCGGGCCTCTGCCAAACCGCAATGTGGAATCTCGTGAAATTTGATGCGGCTGTCTTTTGCTGCGTACCCCGACACGATCGCCTTTGACCTGTCTTCTGACCCGAAGTCCACAATGACGAACTCAAGATCGCGCAAAGTTTGGTTAAGAACGCTGTCGATGGCTTGCGACAAAAATCGATCGACATTGCATACCACCATGGCAACTGAAACGAGGGGGCTATTCATCGAAGCCACCAACGTCTGCATCGTCTGATGGCCTCAACCGGATCCGAAATATGACTGTATAGTTCTGCGAACACTTCTGTGGTCAATAGCCATCTGTTTATACGGCCATCGAAAGCCGCTAGACTATCTCTATGATACTTCCAGAACTGTTTCGGCCGAATTCGGAGCACGTTCTTCGCCAACGCCCGATGATATTCCCGGCGAACCTGCCTCACCCGCTGCCGGTACTCGCTCTCTTCCAGAAACATCGGCCCATATTTCAAGAAAATAACGAAATTTCCAAGTTCGAGGCTTTCGAATTGCTTGGCAAAAGACCCATTGGATTGTTCCCGTGGGCGGCTGAAACTCAATACTTGGTGAACAAAACCAAAATCTGATTCCCGCAAGACGTCAAAGCAGGCTTCCTGATCGGCATGCAGGTTTTGTTCGTTGAAGAACACCTTGCGCTTGCGGACCAAGTCGGAACGCAGCAACAGCGACGTCATCGTCCCAAATACATACGGACCACCCAGCAACCTACTTCGGCACACGTCTCGCCCAGAAACCTGATGGGCTGAGTATGACGGCCCTTGCCAAATCACGGACTGGCCATCCATCGTATACGCACCGACTAATCCAACGGATGGATTGTTCTCGGCCAATTCAACCATTTCCTCGATACATGAGGGATACAGCCAGTCATCGGCGAAGACGAATTTGCAGTATTTTGATTCCGGACAGATCTGCCGAATCGCATGATTGTGATTTTCAATGATTTGAAGGAAGCGATCGTTGTTTATCACGTGAATCCGGGGGTCTTTGGCGGCATATTCTTGGGCAATGGCAAGCGATTCGTCCGTGCTGCAATTGTTGACGATGGTGTACTCCCAGTTCTGATAGGTTTGGGCCAGAACGCTTTCGATGCATTCCGAAAGAAACTGCGCCCCGTTGTACACGGGCGTGATGATGCTGACTAACGGTTGCGATGTGGCACTCATATTTTCGTGTTCCCGGGTTGTTTGGTAAACGCTTGCTCCGCCTTCGGCTAGGCTGAAATCAGGGCGTTCCCGTCGATTGACGCTGGCTTCCTCATTCCTCGAAGGAGGTCGACGTAAAAGTCCTTCTGATTCATACCGAACAAAAGCATAGCCAAATAGGTCACAAGAAGAACCGTGCACTCCATTACAAGCCTGGGAAGAGGAGAAAACCGCGTGCCTAGCAGAAGAGCTGCGCAATACGCGAGCCCGGCAGCAATGATACTAGAGGCAAATGGCCGGCTGGCAGTATGCAGAATATCGCGTACGGAAACCACGGTGCCGCGCACGCAGTAGGCAATCAACGGGAGGAGCCACAGGGTCAACACGGCTGAATACCCAAGAGCGACCCCTTTGGGTCCGTAAGGTAACCCGATAACATAGCCAGCTATCATGGTGGGCGCAATAAATAGAGAGAGCTTCAGATTTCGTCCGACCCAACCAATTGAAGTTAGTAGCCACGACAAAGGATTGGCTATCGCAAAGATCAGCACTGTTGGCGCAAGCAAACGAAAAACGGCGGCCGCCTCTTTCCACTTCGGCCCCAGAAGAACCAAGATCATATCATCGGCAAAAAGAGCACAGGCAATCGTGATAGGAACGGTTAGTGCCAAAACTAAAGAATAACCTTTAAGGAAGTAGCTCTTGAGGCGGCGCGGGTCGTCCTGCAATCGAGACAATGCGGAAAAAGCCACCTCGCCGGCTGCAGCATTCAGGTTGTCTGTAGGAATGTTTATCAGCTGGTACGCTCTCCCATAGATTCCGATGGCATCGGCTCCCCAGAAGCGGCCAATCAGGACCTTCTCGAGATTACTTGCAATATAGACAATCAGACCATTCAATGTGATCGTGCCGCCGAAACGCATCATCGAACGGATTCCTACCCGCCTGTGCGGCAACCCCGGGACCCATCCCGTTGCCAGCCAGAAACCAACGGTGCCCACGATCGGGGCAGACACCGTCATTGCGACGAGAGCCCAGTAACCGTAGCCGGCCTTGGCGCCTCCAATGCCAATGACCGCGCCGATCATCATGCTAATAGTGTTGATTACGGCCAAAGCTGTAAAGCGCATTTCGCGTTGCAGAAGTGCTCCATGCTGCACGCCGACGGCATTGAAGAGAAATCCAAAAGCCAGAGCAATCGTCACGGCAAAAAGGCGTGGCTCGTGATAAAAGACAGCGATGACAGGAGCCATTCCCGCCGATAGTAAGGTTAGAAGCAGACCAACGAGCACGTTAATCCAGAATAAGGTCGAAATCTGTTG
>DASSIO010000165.1:0-5235 GCA_035691825.1 Terriglobales bacterium
TATCACCTTTCAAAAGTACACGACAGCCACAACATCATGTTTGCTTGCAAAATATGGGGTTTGCGCGCCACGGACCTGAACCAGGGCGTGGTTTACGGAACGATGACCGAAGAGTCCGCTCTGGACGAGGCACTCATCAACCGTTTCGACTACGACGACGTTTTCGGCACGGTGCTGAACCGCTTCTGCATCCAGGCCGCCATCGGCCAGCCGCTTACGGTCTACGGCAAGGGCGGGCAGACCAGAGGGTTTCTGGACATTCGCGATACGGTGCGCTGCATCGAAATCGCCTGCGAAAATCCGGCGACTCGAGGAGAATGCCGCGTTTACAACCAGTTCACGGAGCAGTTTTCGGTACGCGATCTGGCAAGCATGACTGTAACCGCCGGGAAGAAACTTGGCTTAAACGTCGAAGTGGATCACTTACAGGATCCGCGCGTCGAAGCCGAGGAGCACTACTACAACGCCAAGCACTCCAAGTTGATTGATCTGGGGCTGAAGCCGCATTTGCTTTCGGACTCCCTGCTGGACTCTCTGATGAATATTGCCGTCAAGTATAAGGATCGCGCCGACGCGGCTTTGATGCTGCCGCAGGTAAACTGGCGGGAACCACGGAACGACCGGCGCTTGCAGATGAGCAAAACCGCGAGGAGCTACCTGGGTGGGGCGCGTTCTCAAAACGCGGCGGAACCGGTGGAGAAGTCCAAGAAACAATCGCACGGTTAGGTAAATACAGGGCGCCGAACCACGGGTGTGAATGAGTAACAGGCCGGTCGGCGCCGCTTACTTTTGTGTCGCGGACGGTGTAACCGGAACCAGCATGCCTTCGCGAATACGATAGTTGATGTCCCGCCAGCGAATACTCCGACGTCCAAAACTAAGAAGCCAGATGAGCAAAGCCCACGCATCCCATAGCGGGATGAGCGCCATTTTCTTCCAGATACCGACTTGCTTCAGACCCCATACGCCGATCAGCCAGGTCATGACCGCCCGAACAACGAAGTATCCGCCGAAATAGAGGATGGCGGTTAGCAGCGATGGGTGAACGGCGACGGCGACAATGGACCACGCCAGCCCTTGCGTAAATACCAGCCCGAAATGTCCCCACGGGCGCATGTGCCGCATCACGGTCATCCAGCGGAGCCGTTTGAAGAAAAACTCGCTGAAGGAACGAAAGTCGGCGACTGTTTCGACGGTATAAGGCAGCAGCGCGACCTCAAGACCTTGCTCCGCTACCAAACGCCCGACCAATAGATCATCGGCTGGACGGTTCTCAATGGCGGAATAGCCCCCGAATCCGGCGAGATTCTTTCGCGTGGTGACGATTGTTTGTCCGAAGGCGAACTTGACGCCATCCAATTGCCAGGCAACCAGGATTCCGGGGTAAAAATCGCAAAACATGCCGATGGATTGAAGTTTCTGGACAAACGTGTCCTCGTGAGTGGAAACGTAAAGGCATGTAACAGCGCCAACCTTCGGGTCACCAAGCGGGGCCACCACTGAGCGCAAGTAATCCGGCCGCACACGAACGTCACTGTCGTTGATCACCAGCACTTCGTTTTTTGCTTCGCTCACTAGACGCGCGAGCTTCACGACTTTGTCGTTCGCGGCGGTGTGTCCAGAGACGTGGACGACACGAATCCGGCGCTCGGGAAAATCGACTTTCAGCTTCTCGATAACTTCCAAGACCGGCTCGTCACCATCGCCAATGGCAAAAAGAAGCTCATAATCCGGATAATCCTGCCGGCAGTAGCTCGCAAAATTGTCGTAGGCTTCGTTATCCAGGCCGCGAATCGGCTTCAGATTGCTGACGGGAGGAGTGAACGGCAGAGTCCGTTTAGACTGCCTCGCTTGTCGAAAAAACCGCCACGAACTAAAGAGCGCTAGAAAATAATAGATGAACGGTATCGCGGCCACGCTTAAGAATAAGTACATCGCGCTATGCGCCGGCACGAGAAGCCTCGCGATGAAGCAAGCCGCCGGCCGATATCTGCGGTTGGAGTTGGGCGCACAGTGCGGCGCTGCCATGTGATTCCCGGCGAGCAGCTTGGCGCGGGAAACCAGGCAACTTTAACAGGGGGACTAACATTCCTTTTTCGGCTGCCGGTCCTTTCAAACCAGTTGAGGAGTTTGCGTGAGCCTTCAGAAGAATAACAAAAAATCCGCGGGAATCCCTCCCGGAAATGGCGTCAACCGAAAGGCACGATAGCCAAGGATGGCCCCGTACTACGTTGATCCTGGTCTGGCAAAGCCTCGCGCACAGCCTCCCAGCAGTCGCTGGGAAGGCTGCGCAAACCATGCAATAATATTGCGACCAAATGAATGCAAAGACCGAGTTTGATCCAATAAAAATCTTAGTTCCGGCCTGGCAACTATTTGGTGCGTGGCAGTGCTTTGCCGTGCAATCCAGTGGGCGGCCTATTTTCAGCTCGGACGCGCCTGCCGCATGACCTCCTCATCCGGCCTGCATTTCAAGACATATTGCATGATTTTGATCATGGTCGTCTTTGGTCCGCTCGGAAACGTGCTACTGGGGAAGGGCATGAAGAGCATCGGTTCGGCTGTCACATGGGCGCCGACGGAGTTGCCGCGAATCTTCCTCAGGATCTTTGCGTCGGGCTATGTTTGGCTCGGCGTGGCCTCGCTGCTAACGTTCTTCGTTGCCTACATGCTGATTCTGTCCTGGGCGGATTTCAGTTACGTGCAACCAGCTTCGTCGATTGCCTACCTGGTTGTCGCGCTTCTAGGTTACTTCTATTTAGGTGAGCGGATAACGCCAATTCACTGGGCGGGAATCGCGGTGATCTGCCTGGGTGTTTTTGTGGTTGGGAATACTCCGCCGCGCACCACCGAGGCAAGCTGAAAATGCGCGAAGCGCTGCTTCTCTTTTTTGTGGTTGCCGCGGGAACCGGGGGGGAGTTATGCGTAACCCGCGCGATGAAGCGTGTCGGAGAAGTGACCGATTTCCGGCCCCGCGCTCTGGTGCGCGTAATCCTGAGCGCGTTGAAGGTGCCCTGGATGTGGGCCGGAGTGGCCATGATGGCGCTGGCGTTTTTTTCGCTTTTGGCCATGCTTTCGATCGAAAATGTCAGCTTTGTCGTCCCAGTGACGGCGCTGAGCTACGCGGCGGGAGCGTTGGGGGGAGTTGTCTTTCTTGGTGAGCGCGTCTCCGGGCGGCGCTGGGTAGGAGTCTTCCTCGTTTGCATCGGAGTCACGCTTGTTTGGCTAGGCAAACACTGAATCGGCCGTCCGTAGCACAATCAGAATATCCTGCGTAGAACATCCTTGCTTTTGAGAATCGCATCCATATAATCGGGGTACCGTGTAGCAACCGTGCGTGCAGGCCCTGTGCACTTACGTACGATCAGGATCGCACCTCTCGCGGTTTCGTTCCTGCGATTCTTGACGGAGTCCCGGGATTAGGCCACTAAAGGTCAAGAAAAGAGCTCGAGGAGGCACTACGTGTCTACTGCTCTTCGCTTTTCAATCCTCATTCTGGCTGTAGCTCCGCTCGGTTACTATCTTTTGTCGTTCTATTGTGTGTTCGATTATTTTCGCCGGGTGCGCGAGCTTCGGCCAGCCGACAAGTCCTTTACTCCAGCAGTGAGTATCATTAAGCCGGTGCGCAACGTGGACCGGGAAGCCTACGAGAATTTCGCCAGCTTTTGCAGGTTGGACTACCCAGTGTATGAAATAGTTTTTGCCGTGACCGACCCCGACGATCCTGTGGTTCCGGTAATTCAAAAAATACAGCAGTCCTTCCCGGACTGCGCGGTCCGGCTGGTCACTTCCGCAGCCAACCTGGGAGCGAACAACAAGGTCAATAATCTTTGCCGGCTAGTTCAAGAAGCCAAGTATGACCTGATCGTCATGAGTGACAGCGACGTTCGAGTGGAGCCCGACTATCTGAGCGATGTGGTCGCGCCCTTTTCCGACTCGCACGTGGGAGTTGTAACCTCGCTCTACCGCGCCAACTCGGGAAAGGGGCTCGCTTCCGCCTTGGATGACTTGGGAATGTACACGGATTCCGCACCTTCGGCGCTGGTCGCGCGCAAGCTGGAAGGTAACATGCGGTTTGCATTCGGCTGGACAATGGCCACCACGAAGAAGGTGCTCTCCGAAATAGGCGGATTTGAGTCCATGGTCAATCATCATTCGGATGATTTCGAACTCGGAAACCGGATAGCGGAACTGGGCTATAAAGTCGAGTTGATGCGCAAGCCGGTCAGCATGGTTTTGCCGGACGAGAGCTTTCGTGAATTCCTGAAACATGAGCTGCGCTGGTCCATCGGGCTGCGAAATGTTCGGCCATTGGGTTATCTGGGGATGATATTCACTCATGGGCTGCCCTGGGCGCTGGTCGGCATGGCGGTGGCTATATCTCTTGGCCGGGGAAGCATTGCCATTGCTTATGCATTGGCGTATCTGGTTCTGCGATTTGGAGTAGTTTGGACGACGGCTGTTTGGGGCCTTGGTGATACCCAGATTGGGAAAAAGCTATTCCTGTTTCCGCTGCACGATGCCATCAGTTTCGTGGTTTGGGTGGGAGGCTTTTTCTTCAATCGAATCGAGTGGCGCGGGTCCGTCTATCGAGTCAGGAAAGGTATGCTTATCCCCGAAGTAAGTGAGGAAGGGGCTCACTAGGGAGAGCCGATCGGCGACGCCCATCGCTCGTTTTACTTTTTGAATTCCACACAAGCACATCCGGGAATCGAGTTACCCTGAAAACTTCTGCGTTCCTTTGCTCCTTCCATTAAGATCGGCGGTTGGAAATTACGCGGGGCCGCTGCTTTGTGGCAAGCTACTACCTGGCTTGGAGCGCGCCTCATCGAAATTCAATAGAATGATTTTGAGCGATCCCTCGTGACTTATCTACATTCAGGATGGCGCGATGCGGTGCTTCTTCTGGCCACAGCGCCACTGTTTTATTACATCACGGCGACCATCGCCGCTTGGCGATTCTTTCGCCGCGAAAGCGAGCGCAAGCCGAGGGCGTACACTCCGCCGGTGAGCCTCCTGAAACCCGTTCGTGGAGTAGACTTCGCATCCTACGAAAATTACCTGAGTTTCTGCCGGCAGGACTATCCGGATTTTGAGATTCTCTTTGCCGTGAATGACGCTTCGGATGCGGCTATTCCCCTCATTCATAGACTGATTGCTGAATTCCCAGGACGACAGATCCGGTTGTTCATCGGTGCGGAACACCTGGGCGCAAATCGGAAGGTGAACAAACTT
>DASSIO010000166.1:0-34340 GCA_035691825.1 Terriglobales bacterium
GACGGGCGATATCGAGGCGCAAGTCAGGTCGGAGGATGCTATCAACACCGATGACCCGGAGATTGCGCGGGCAGTTTCCGGAGGCGTAACCACGGTCCAAATCCTTCCGGGAAGCGGCAACAACATCGGCGGTTGGGCCACGATCGTGAAGCTGAACGGCGGCCAGACCCTCGAGGAGATCAAGTTTCCCGACGCCCCGCCGAGCATGAAGTGGGCTTGGGGAGAAAATCAAAAACGCGTCTATGGCAGCCGTGACCAGGCGCCTTCGACTTTGATGGGAGAAGCGGCTGTGGTCAGGCAGCGGCTCTATGACGCACAGAATTACGTTGCGAAATGGAAAGCATGGGAGGATGGCGGGAAGAAGGGTGCGCCGCCCGAGCGCGATCTACAACTGGAGGCTCTGGCGCAGGTCCTGGCCGGCAAGGTGCGCCTCAACATTCATTCTTATCAGGTCAATCATTTTGACGCTCTTTTCCGGATTGCCGACGAATTTCATTTCTCGATTGCCGCGCTCCACCACGCGCTCGATGCCTACATGATTGCGCCGGAGATCGCGCGCCGCCACATAGGAGTTGTCACGTTCGCTGACGCCTGGGGGTTTAAAGTGGAAGGCTGGGATGGCATTCCACAAAACGCCTACATCTTGTGGAAGGAAGGCGTAACCGTAAGCCTGCACACCGACAATCCCGTCATCGAGGAACGCGATTACATCGAGCAGGCCTCAATCATCAACCACTACGGGATGCCCGACGAGGCGGCTTTGCAGGCCGTAACTATCAATCCCGCGAAGATTCTCGCCATTGACAATCGTGTGGGCTCAATCGACGTCGGCAAAGATGCTGATCTGACGATTTGGACCGGTCATCCCCTCGAGCTCACGTCGAAAGCGGACCGGGTTTTCATTGATGGAAAGCTGGTGTACACGCGCGCTGATGGATTCCTGCCATGGAAAGGCCGCCCGGCAACCCTGGTTCCGTAAATGGCACACGAGCACTTGCTGGACTTGTCGTTCAGGAGAGCAGCAATGAACTGGAAATTCGCTTCGGTGCTGGTTGCAGGAATGTTGTTTCCGCCTCTTTCGCAAGCTCAGAACATCGCTATTACCGGCGGCCGCGTTCTGACCGTCAGCCACGGGGTCATCGAGAACGGAACCGTGCTGGTGGAAAACGGCAAGATTGCCGCCGTGGGTGCGGGGATCAAGGTTCCATCGGGTGCGAAGGTGATCGACGCGCGCAACAAGGTGATCATGCCCGGCATGTTTGATGCCGGCGACATGCTCGGACTCGTCGAGATTCCGGCAGAGAAAATTACCGATGACACGACTGAGTATTCCGATCCAGTCCATCCCGAGCTGCGGGTTTTGGACGCGATCAACCCCCACAGCGAGAACATCCGAGTGACTCGCGCACAGGGCATCACGAATGCAATCGTGCGACCGGCGATAGGCAACCTTGTCGGCGGACAAGCCGCTGTCATTCAGCTCGACGGCGATACGGTCGATCAGGTTGTAGTGAAGACACCCGTTGCACTGATCATCAACCTCGGCGAAGAGAGCAAGCAGACTTACGGGAAAAAGCAGAAAGCGCCCGAAACTCGCATGGGGCAGATGGCGATGCTCCGCCAGGCTCTTCTTAAGGCGCAGCACTACAGAGAAACCCAGGAAGCCTATGCGAAAAAACAAGCGGGCAAGAATTCTGGAAACGGATCGGCCGGGCCAGCGGAGTCGGGCGATGGCAAATCGAATGCGCCCCCAGGACGCGACCTGAAGATGGAAGCGCTCGTAGCCGCAATGGAGGGGCAAGTTCCTGTGGTGGCCCGGGCTGAGCGTGTCAGCGACATTGAAATGGCGCTGCGTCTGGCCGATGAATTTCACCTGAAGCTCGTATTGTCGGGAGCGGCCTCGGCGTGGCGCCTGGCGGACGAACTCGCCAGACGCAAGATCCCGGTACTGATCGGACCCGTGCTGGAAGAGCCGAACCGGATGGAATCACTCGATGTGCGCCTGGACAATGCAGCGCGCCTCTACCAGGCAGGCGTGCCAATTGCATTCCAGACGCTGGCGGACAATGAAGTTCGTGATCTGCCATTTCAAGTGGAGTACGCCATCGGCTACGGCCTTCCCGAAGATGCGGCTTTGAGCGCCGTGACACTCAACCCGACGCGCTTCTTTGGCCTCGAAAACCGGCTGGGCAGCATTGATGTTGGAAAGGATGCCAATCTGCTCGTGCTGGATGGCATGCCGTTTCACGTCAAGACACACGTTGTGACAGAACTCATTGCCGGCAAAGTCATTGATCTCTCTAATCATCAGACCGAACTGTTCGACTTCTACAAGAAAAAGTATGGAATTCAGTAGGCGCGACGGAACAACCCCGGCTCTGTTGTCTAGCCGGCTTTGCGGGTGAGAGTTTCGGGACCAAGCAACGAATTCATCGATCCTGAACGAAAACCTTCCAGATCGAGTGTTACGAATTTGAAGCCCAGTGCTTTGAATTCACGTGTCAGGTTGCCCGCCATTTGCAGGTCCAAAGCACGGGCAAGCTCGTCCCGCGCGATTTCGATGCGGACAATTTCGCCGTGATGGCGGACGCGGAACTGCCGGAACCCGAGGGAGCGCAGGAATTCTTCCCCACGTTCGACCACGCTTAAAACGTCACGAGTGACAGGATGCCCGTAGGCAATCCGCGAGGCAAGACAGGCGGATGCGGGCTTGTCCCAGATGCGCAGGTCAGCGGCACGCGCCAGTTCGCGAATGTCGGACTTAGTCAGACCGGCATCCAGCAATGGGGCTACCACGTTGTGCTGTCGAGCGGCCTGCTGCCCGGGCCGGAAGTCGCCCTGGTCGTCCATATTGACACCGTACGCAATGGTCTCGAACCCAGCCGACTTGCGAAAATCCTCCAGAACAGTAAAAAGTTCGTCCTTGCAGAAATAGCAACGGTGGGCGTCGTTACGCACGTATTCCGGCCTGCTGATTTCCGACGTTGAGATCACCTGGCAGGCGAATCCCTGCTCGTCAGCAAAAGCCAGAGCATCGTCGAGTTGAGTGCGGGCGAGGCTTGGAGAATCGGCAATCACCGCCAGCACCTGGTCTCCCAATACGTGGTGTGCCTCGAAAGACAAAAATGCAGAATCGACTCCTCCGGAGTAAGCGACGAGTGTGCGGCCGAGGGAGCTGAGATGGGCGTCCAGTTGAGCTTTCTTCCTGGCCAATTCTGGAGTCAGAGGCAGCATCGAATCCATTGTACGTGGGCCGGCGAATCAATAGATGCGGTAGCGGCGAGTGAGATTGCCGAAAGAGCCGATATTTGCCAGGCTGAACATAAAACGGTACTGATTTTCATTTCGTACGGTGCTGATTTTGAAACGGCGGAAATCTACTGTGATACCGCAACAGTTCCAGTTGTAAGTCGACTGCAGGGCAAAATACTGCAAGAAGCCGTTATGTTCATCGAAAGCCATGCTGGCCGCGCCGCTAAGGCCATGCTTCAAGGGGCTGCCGTAGCTCAAGAGTCCCCGCGCATAATGCGAGATGTCCGGAGTCGTAGGATTGAGTGGTATCGGGCCGCGCAGATAGGTTTCACTGCCGCTGAGCCCCCACTGCCCAAACCGGTAGCCGAGACTCACGCTGCTGAAATTGATTCGGCTGACGCTGAAATCGTAGTTGACATCCCACTCAAAATCGATAGCTCCCGGCACGAGGCGGAGGCGAGAGATCAAGGGTGAAAGGTGCCGCGGGGATCGCAGGAATGCGATCCCGTCAAAGTCGCTGGTCGTGGCAAATACATTTTGCTGGCCGTTTACTAAAGCGCCGCCAAAGGTAGGGTCGAGGAAATACTTTTGCGCAATCTCCCAGGTGATCAGCTCGTGAGAGGTTGCCGGAGGCGGACAAGGGTTCGTCGCCGCTCCAGCTCCTTGCCCCGCAGCTTCGGGAGGGTTGACAGAAACCTGTCCGGAAGTTGAAGCCGGTCCAAGTTGAGGGGATGCGGGCTCGTTCTCCGGCTCCACCTGCCCTTCCAATTGCCAGGGCGCCGCTTGAGATTGAGCGACTGATTGCGCAATGGGAACGCCGGCCGGTGTACATCCTTCTGGTGGGGCCGACTCTTTCTTGGTGTACAGCCTGTTTATAATTCCATATTCGACTTCGTTGGTGTCGCTGAGAATATCGCGCCAGTCAAAACGCAAGATGTTTGAAAAATTGTCGATTCCGCTCACCTTGCGGTATACCGCTCGCGGCTCGATCACATGTTTGAGCTTGTTGCCGAAGATGGTTTTCTTAAACAGGCGCTCGACCGAAGGCGGGCGCAGCTCGGCAGAAAACTCTGCCGCTTTACGATTCACGAGTTCGTCGATCGCACTTTGCGTAACCGTGGTTTGACCGAGCGAATTGGTTGTCTGCTGCCCTTCTGTGTATAGCGTTTCCCTAACCCCCACTTGCGGGCGCAATGACCAGCCGCGGAGATGCAGAGGCAGCGAAACGTTAGGATTGAAATCGAATCGGCCAACCAGTGACGCGGTGCTAAATGAGGGCTGCCCGGCAGCAGCAGGCGGCTGACTCCGATTCAAGCCCTCCAGGGCGGTATCTAAGCTCCAGTAAAAGCCCGATTCGCGGAACTGGCGATCAACGCTGGAAAATTCCAGGCTGGGCAAATGCTGAACTGTGATCACCTGGTTTGACTGGAATCCCAGGAAATCCTGATAGCGCTGCACCCAGGCATTATAGGAATACCCTCCGCTGCTCTTGGAAACGAAGCCTTGGGAAACAACTTCAGAACCGAGACTCGTGAAGATCTGAGCCCACGCGTAGCGAAACAGCAATGAGCTTAGATAATCGATGTTGCCTGCGGCCCGAAAACCCTTAAACGAGTCAAACGCGCTGAGCCGAACCTCTTGGCCGCCCTGGTCCTGCTTCGTTTTGGGCGCGCCACGATCCTGTACCCCGAAATAAGTCATGTCAATAAAAGATCCCTGCGTGGGGACAACACGGAATTCACCATGCTCAGCCCAACCACGCCGGGAGAAGATCTGGGCCCCGATCAGCGCGTCCATGTTTCGGCTGATAGCCCAGTAGAAGGCGTCGCCAAAAATGGTTCCTTTGATATTCGAGGTCCCAAAGTTGGGCATGAGAAATCCCGAGTGTCGCGGCTGCCGTTCAACCGGGTGGGTCACAAAGGGGAAGTAAAGGATTGGGATTCCATAGACTCGGAAGGTGCTGAGATAAATATGAGCGTTGCCCCCGATATTGATGACCGATCGCACGCTGCTGAAGCGCCACTTGGGATGAGGCATCTCGCAACTGGTCAGGGTGCCGTGATGGACCACGTATTGCTGAGTGCCTGTTTTGTCCACGACCTTCCCAGTGAAGAAGAAAGGGTTCGAAGTAGTCAGGAAATAAGCTCCGCCGTGCTGTTTCGCGCCGATCGCGCCGATCACGTGATAAAAGCGCCCGGTTTCGCTCTGCACATTGTAGGTACCACGGGTGGCTTGGATGTGCTCGTCATTCAGGCTGCCCTCCAGCAGAACGTGGCCTTCCGCCTCTACGTCGCCGGTATCCGAGTTGTAGGTGGCTTCGTCGGCCCAGATGATGTAACTGCGAAACGCAATCCGGCCACGGTGATGCAGTTTGTAGATTGATCCTTCCTTTTCCTGCTGGATGGCACAAACGTCGGCATTCTCGCCGCGCAACACCGACGGTCCAGGTTCGGGACAGAGCAACTGGGCGGTTAATAAGCGGGGGGCGATGAACAGATGACAAAGTAATGCCGCCGTGATAAAGATTCGTGTGCGGAAGATCATCGCAAGCGCACGAGCGGCCCCATAAATTTGCGAATGGTTGAAGTTAGCACGGCGGCGCTCGGCTGGCAAAATCGCAGAGTCGCTCGCGATCGCTTCGCACCAGCTCTGGTATCCGTGAAGACCGACGATGTCCTGCCCCGCGTGTGGCGATCCCTGCCACTGCCTCCAATCCGACGCACTCGCTAAGGGCTCAGGGAGGCGGAGCAAATTCGAGGCTGATGGCAGCGATCATGCGCTCGCCTCCTCGGTTCTAATCGACCCGGATGCATACGATGACAGCGAAGCACAATTTGCTGCCAGCCTGAACGGCTCTCCCCGCCGATTTATCCCGGACCAATCGAAAGAAATGCCCGTCCCGCGGCGGGAAACGCAGCCCGTTTGCCGGGAGCAGGCAGGGGATGTCTCGCGGGAGCATACCGTAGCGGAGAAAGTTCCTGGTCCGAACACTGTTCTGGCCGACGAACCAGTTCCCGATGTGGTTTGTCCGTCTGGTTCATCGACTGCAGAAGCGCAAACCCTCGGTACGGTCACGCTGATGTCTAGCGAGGAAACTTCTCCATTCTGGAAAGATGAGGTCGCTGCACGCCTGAGCAGCTATCGTGCGAAGCGCAAACCGAAGCCACCCAAATACCCTTCCTTACAGTTGAAGTTTGAGGCGGCTCCGATTGCCGCGCCTTTGCCTGGCGGAGCAGTCGAGTCGGCTCAGTCGGGTTCCAACCCGACTAGGGCTGTGCGGCTAACGGAAGCAACTCTACCCGCACTGGAACCGGAGCCTGCCCTTGCGGAGTGGCCAACGGCTCCTGCTGGCGGCGCCTCTTCGAATGCCCGGATTCTGGAATTCCCACGCCTGTTCTGTCCCGAACCTGCTGCCCCGGGCGATGAATTGGCAGAACCTGTTTGGGACGGCCCGCGAATTATCGACGTGCCCGAAGTCGCCATGTCCGAGCCTGCGCTGGGCGGAATCATGTTGGAGACGGAAGCCGCCTCGGTTAGTCGCGTCGACTTAGACGTCCCGCTACAGCTTCCGCCCATGTGGCGGCGCATGCTTGCCGCCGCGGTGGACTTCATGATTGTGCTGCTATCCGTAGCTTTGTTCGGCTACATTTTCCTGCGGATCAGTCATACACAGCCGCCGTGGCCGCAATTGCTAGCGACAACCGGGGCAATCCTGGGAATTCTCTGGGTGGGCTACGAATACTTATTCCTGGTGCGATCGGGCACAACTCTGGGTCTGCTGGCGACACGACTTCATTTACGGCATTTCGATGGCAGCCTGGCGGGCCGGCCTACGCGGCGGTGGCGCGTGTTGGCGGCCACGCTTTCGGGAGTTTCGCTCGGTCTCGGATATATGTGGTGTTTTCTCGATGAAGATGGATTGTGCTGGCATGACCGGATTACACGTACATACTTCGCAAGCATCGAGGCTCGGGCCGGGTCTGCCGAACGTGAGTAGCGTTCCTCTGTGTTATCTTCAATAGGTTTATCGCAGATGCACTGCTACTAAACTGCTGATGGCAAGCTCAATAGAGACCAGGCGCCCCGCGGTAAAGGTTTTTGTGGCCACCACGGTGATGCTGTCCTTCATCTCCTTTTGGAGAGCAGCAGCGATCGTGCTGTCCGACTTGGCTTCCTCGGCTTATTACGCGGGCGGCGACGCGGAAAAGGTCATCGGCAAGAGCGCTCCCTGGTTCATTCTGGCGGTAATGCTATTCAGTTATGCCGTACGTGCTCTCTATATCGAGTCGAGCAGCATGTTCGTCCGAGGCGGCGTATACCGGGTCGTCAAGGAGGCAATGGGGGGCGGGCTGGCTAAGTTTTCTGTATCCGCATTGCTCTTCGACTACGTTCTCACCGGCCCGATCAGCGCGGTTGCCGCAGGACAGTACCTGGCTGGCTTTATCGAAGACATAGCGCGTTACCTGGGCCGGCCCATTCAGCATTTTCCAGAAAATGGGTTTGCCGCCGTTTTCGGAGCGCTGGTCGTAATCTATTTTTGGCGCAAGAACATTCAAGGCCTTCACGAGTCGAGCGAGAAGGCGGTACAGATCATGGCCATCACGACCGTGATGGTCGTAATACTGATCCTGTGGTGCACGTACACCATTCTTCGCTCCACGGCTGTCCAGTTGCCGCCCAATCCTTTCAATCCAGGTGTTATTCCCCTCAACAAAGACTCGTTGGGATGGCTGAATGGGACCTGGTTGGGTCATCTCACCTTCGTGATCGCATTCGTCGGGTTCGGGCACTCTGTGCTGGCCATGAGCGGCGAGGAAACCCTCGCGCAGGTGAATCGGGAGATCGAGCACCCCAAGCTGAAGAACCTGGAAAAGACTGGCCTGGTCATTTTCATCTATAGCCTGCTGTTCACCTCTTTGGTCTCCTTCTTTGCGGTGATGATGATTCCCGACAAAGTGCGGCCCGACTACTTCGCCAACCTGATTGGCGGTATTGCGATGTATCTGGCCGGGCCGCTGTGGGCCAAGGTACTTTTCCACGGCTTCGTCGTATTGGTCGGTGTGCTTATTTTGGCAGGAGCAGAAAACACTTCGATTGTGGGCGCCAACGGAGTGCTCAATCGGGTTGCGGAAGATGGCGTACTGACCGATTGGTTCCAAAGACCACACAAACGTTACGGCACCAGCCATCGAATCATCAACCTGGTAGTTGCCCTGCAGCTGGCGACTATCGTCCTCAGCGGCGGCAACGTCTATGTTCTGGCGGCCCTATACGCATTCGGAGTGATATGGAGCTTCGCCATGAAGTCGCTGGCCGTGCTGGTGTTGCGCTATACCGAGCCCGGCGACCGCGAGTGGAAAGTTCCGGGCAATCTGCACATAGGGGGCAAAGAACTTCCCTTCGGTCTGATTGTCATCTCGTTTGTTCTGTTCACTACCGCCATCATCAATCTTTTCACCAAGTATGAAGCAACCATTGCCGGCGTGATCTTCAGCGCGGTGTTCTTTGGGCTGTTCACCTACTCGGAGCAACGCGTCAGAAGAGAGCGGCACGGGAAACCCGAGCAACTTGACCAGTTCCGCGTCTATGGCAATCAGGAACTAGGCAGCGGCGCGATGGGCGTACGTCCGGGAAACATTCTCGTGGCGGTGCGTGATCCCCGCAACCTGTATTATCTGAAAGAGTTGCTGCGGCGCACCGCTACCACGAATCAAGACGTGGTGGTTATGAGCGCCCGCCTCTATCACCGCGAGCACACTTTTAGCGGCAGCCGTCTCCTCGATACCGAGGAGGTCTTCGACCACTACGAGCAAGAACTATTCACGTCGGTAGTGGCCGTGGCCGAAAAAGAAGGTAAGCCGGTATCTCTCCTGGTGGTTCCAGCGAGCGATGTTTTTGAGGCCATCATGCTTACCGCGCAACGGCTCGACAGCAGCCGCATCGTTTGCGGGCTCTCGAACAAGTTGACGGCCGACGAACAAGCGAAGCTGACTGGCGATGCCTGGGAGCGCCTCCCCGAACCCCGCCCGCGCGTCACTATGGAGGTCTACGCCCCGGACGGAAGCATTCGCGAATATCCACTTGGCCCGCATACGCCGCGCCTTCGGCCCCAGGATTTGGAACTGCTGCACCGCATATGGCTGGAGATCACCAATGATCCCAAATACGCCGGCGCTCATCATTACCACATCGTCGCGTTGGCTCTCGAAGAGCTGCACAAGGAACTGAACAGCGAGCAGCGCCGGGAGGTGCTCAACAAGCTGATGCAGGAAATGCAGCAGGGCAGTACGGCGCCTCCTCGGTAAGACAAACCCATATCCTTAATAATTTGTAATTGTCGGTTCAGAACCGGAACAGGTACGACATCTTCACGAAGAATTGCCGCCCGTCATTGATGAACACATCCGGGTTGGTCAGCAGGCCGGTTGGGGTTGGGATCAGCCGTCGATCAAGGTTCTGCAGATTGCTGTTATAGCCGATGTAAATTGCCGTGCCGGGATGTACCAGGTAGGTCAAAAGAAAATCGCTGTTGATATTTTTCGTCGGAGATAACGAGCTGATCAGCGGGTTGGAGAGCACTGACGTGTACTGCACGATTACTCTTGCGGAGAGCGCGGGGGTAAACTGCCAATTCCATTTGCTGCGGACAATGTGGTTGGTTACCGCGGTCAAGTGGGTTTCGTTTTCGCGCAGGTGCTCCAACAGGTAGGTGTTGTCGATACGCAACCTGCCCACATGAAAAGTTAATGTAACGTTGCCATTATCTTCGTGAGTCATGACCGGGACGCGTCCCGCTGAGGGGTTGTAATTAACCCCCGCCCCCGACACAAAGAACCAATTGAAATCGAAAAGCTTGAACCAGCTTGTCCCGCCTTCGATTCCCCAGAAGGGCTGCGGATAGCGGGTTACGCCGGTCAAACCGGTATAGTCGAGCGGGCGAAGATAAACATCATCGTACGCATACGGATGAACATTGACCCAGGTGTTGCGCGTGAAGTCTACCCGGAAACCTGGCATGAAAAAATAATCCAGAGCCGTGCCGCGGTGGTCCCAAATGGCGAAGTGTTGCAGTGTGGGTCCGAACGAGATCAGGTACTTGCCCTCCGGGCGCAAGAAATAGCTGAGATTCGTACTCTCCTGGCGAATATCGGTGCGGTTCACAAAGCCAGTTTCGGTGAAAAAGCCTGGACTGTAATCGGAATATTGAGACTCCAGATTCAATTGCCGGCCTGAGCGGTCGGCCACTAACTTATATCCCGGCCCTGCGAGATAGGACCCATCGGTATTGAGGGTGGAACTGGTCACCGCCGCGCCCTGTACCCGCCAATTCTGGTTGACCTTGATGTTGGCGTCGATTCCGCCCACGCGGTTGTAACTGCCGGCAAACTCGCGATCGGTGTAAATTGCGCCAACTGTGGATTGCTCCAAAATGTCATGGCTGACCCGCGCAATCGTGAAGGTTGCACGATCTCTAGCCAGCGGATCGGAAGCGGGTACTGCCTCTCCTGGAGCGCGATCATCACTCGCCAATACACCCACTGCCCAGGGTCCCGACTTGCCGGTCAAACGAAGACCAAATTCCGGATGAGCGATGCGCCGCGTGAAGACCAGGTCGATCGGCGTCGTGAAGTAGTTGCTGTTTTCCATGAAGAATGGACGCTTTTCCGGAAAGAAAACTTCGAACCGCTGGTTCACGGTGATCTGCGGCTGATCGGATTCCACCTGGCTGAAATCGGGATTGATGGTTCCATCCAGCACAAAGCTGTCATGCAAGATGAACTTGGAGTCCAGACCTACATCCGGCTTCAGGGTGCGGCTTTCAAAGAATGGGTTATTGGGGTCCCGCTGATCAATGTCACGGAAGCTGCGAAACAAGGCATAGGGAATGAACTGCATGTTCCGGCTTGGCGAAACCTCGCCAATGCCGATCGCGGTGGCTGCCTGATTGAATCGCCCCTGGATACGGTTGGAAATTCGCGGCCAGAAAAGATTCTCGTTCGTGCGTGGAATGCTGCGGTTGAGAATGAGGCCCCATTCCTGTTTTTCAATATTCGGGAACCGCAGGCTTTTGAAGGGGATTGAGATGAATACCAGGTACCCGCGGCCCGTCAATCTCCCTTCGGACCGCCAGACCGTGTCAAAGGAGGAATCGAATCCCGAAAAATCGGCGGCGGAGCTGCCGCGGATCGAACCTTCCGTCCATAACGCGTCCCACTGAATTCCATAGGGATTGGCGGCGAAAGCATAGCCACGGCGCCCATCGTGAAAGGTGTCGATCATGATTTCGGCCGAGTCGTCCGTAAAAATGTCGTCGCGACGAGTAAGGTGAGCACGGATCTTCTCCGGTTCCTTGTCCCAGCAGACGAAAACCGCATAGAGATTGTGCGAATCGTAGGCAAGATAGACATCCGTATCTTCTGTTGGCGTTGCGCCGTCGGCCGGCTCGCGAGCAATGAAGCCCGTGACCTTAACCATTCTCCGGGCCAGGGGCGTTCTGGGCGCCATGTCCGCGAAATCAGATAGGGATGGAGGAGTTTCCACGCGCGGAATACGAAGCTCGAGGGCTGTCCCGAAAGCCGGTCCTGAGAGCGAAACCAGCAAGACCACCGGTAGGCATAAAACCACACCGGCGCGAGGATACCCAGTTGTTGCCAAATTGAATTTTACACGTGTGATTTTTTGGCCTCGCGCGCCTCGAAGGGCTACGACTTTTCGGGCGCACTGACGCAAAGTCTCGCCCTTAGTACCGACGCTCGACAGGGTTCGTGGTTAGCGAGAGGCGGATGCCGATTAGGCAACTCACTTCAGAAACTACAGACGTCGTGTCAGCCAATGTCTTTCGGCTAGTTTCAATGAACAAACCGGCTACAGAAGACGTATCTCACTCAGGGAGGCTCACGGGCCGTGGCTGTCCGCGTCCAATCATAGGCCATCATGGTTTTTCGGGATCTCATTCGCGACGTGTTGCAGACCCTGTGGGTACACAAGCTGCGTACTTCGCTCACCATGTTCGGGATCGCGTGGGGCATCGTATCCATCGTCTTGATGGTGGCGGCCGGCGAAGGGCTCAGGGTCGGCCAACAAAAACAGGCAGAAACCCTGGGCAAGGACATCATGATTATTTTTCATGGCCGTACCAGCCTCCAGGCAGGGGGGCAAAGGGCTGGGAGGCAAGTCCATTGGGAGGACCAGGATGTTTCCTACGTCACCGAACAGTCCCCGGATTGCCAGTACGTTATTCCCGAACTGGAGCAGGACAGTGTCAGATCGCATAGCGCGTACAACGCCGCCGCATTCCAGGTGACTGGTTCCTATCCTCCCTTTGGCGAGATTCGCAGCCTGAATATTGCGGCCGGCCGCTTCTACAACTGGGATGATTTGCATGAGGCCCGCCGGGTGGCCTTCCTGGGTAGCGATGCCGCCAAGCAACTCTTCCCGATGGGCGATGCCGTCAATCAGACGGTATACCTGAACGACATTCCCTACACTGTGATCGGGGTCATGCTGAAGAAGAAGCAGGACTCCAGCTACGACGGCTGGGACGTAAACAAGATTTTTGTTCCCTTCAGTGCCATGCGTCAGGACTTTCCGGACAAGCCACCAGGCACTCCTTTCACCTTTGACCAGATGCTGGTAACCCCGCGATCGGTGAGGCAACACGAGGCGTGCAAAGGGGAGGTGCGCAAAGCCTTGGCAAGCGTGCACCACTTCGATCCGACGGACAAGGAAGCGTGTCCTATCTGGGACACCGTTGAGGAGGCCAAAGCTTTCCAGACGATGACCAATGGCATGAAGTATTTTCTGGGCGCCGTCGGTATGGTGACCCTGCTGCTCGGCGGGTTAGGAGTGATGAATGTAATGCTGGTCGCCGTGCGGGAACGCACGCGCGAAATTGGCGTACGTAAAGCCATGGGCGCGCCTTCCGGCAAAATTCTGCAGCAGTTTTTTATCGAAGCTCTGCTGATCGCAATCATTAGTGGCGGCGCCGGGCTGGCCGTGGCGTTCGGGTTATGTGCTCTGGTGGACATGCTGCCCATGCCCGATTTCTTTGCTGGATTACTGCCAACGTGGAGTACGGGACTGCTGGCGTTCGGGTTACTGGGGAGTATTGCCGTGATCTCAGCTTTGTATCCGGCGCGACGAGCCGCTTCCATCGACCCCATCGAAGCTCTGCGCTATGAGGCAGGAGGATGAGAAGCCTAACCACAAAGGGCACAAAGGAACACGAAGGGATTCGCTGGCTGACCTTTGTGAGCCTTCGTGTCCTTCGTGGTGAATGTTCCTGATGCTGACACAGATCATTGTCGAAGCCTGGACCGCGTTGAAGCGCAATCGCACGCGCACGGCGCTTACCATGGCCGGCATTGTGTGGGGGATCGTCACTGTCACGCTGCTGATTGCGTACGGCAATAGTTTCCGCAGCATCCTGGTAAATGGATTCGACGCCTTCGGGAAAAGCGTCGTGATCGCCTGGCCGCAGCAGACCAGCGAGCAACCTGGCGGCCAGCGGGCGGGTAAGAAGGTTGTCTTCGAGCAGGCTGACGTCGACATGGTCAAGGCCACAGCGCCGCTGGTCCGATATGTGTGCCGCGAAACGGTGAAGCGGCCGGGCATCAGCTACGCCGATCGCATGGTAGGCACGGCAGCTATTCGCGGGGTCTGTCCCGAGTATGGAGAAATGCGCAACGAAGTCCCCTCCGAAGGCCGTTGGCTAAACGCCAGCGACGAACTGGAGCGGCGGCGCGTTTGCTTTCTCGGAGGACGCGTTCGCGAGCAACTGTTCAGCGGCAGACCCGCCGTAGGAGAGACGGTTCAGATCGGCGGCGTACGCTTTCAAGTTGTTGGCGTGATGGCCCGGAAGATTCAGCTGAGCAACTATTTCTCCAGCGACGACGATTCTGTCTGGATCCCGTTCTCCACGGCTGGCGACTTGTGGAATACCAAAGATGCCCAGGTGCTCATCTTTCAGCCTATAGCGCCGCACTTTGAAAAGCGAGCCATGGCGCAGGTCCTCGCCGCTGTGGCTACCCGGCAGCAGTTCTCGCCCACCGACCAGAAGGCCATCCAGATGTTCGGCCGCGACGAATTCCGCCCCATCATCGATGGAATCACCATCGGCCTGGAAGTTCTGCTGACGTTCATCGGTACTCTGACGCTCGGCATCGGCGGGGTCGGCGTGATGAACATCATGCTGGTTTCTGTGGATGAGCGCATCCGGGAAATCGGGTTGCGGCGTGCTCTAGGCGCCAAGAAGTACCAGATCCGGCTGCAGTTCCTGGCCGAAACCCTGATGATCATGCTGCTGGGGGGCGCCATAGGCATCATTCTTTCCTATGCTATCGCTGCCGCAGTCGGCACTCTGCCGATGATGGGACCGCTGTTCGAAGACACCTCCGGGAAAGCCGACATTCATCTGCAGATTTCCATCTTCACCATTTTGATCTCCACCGCGGTGCTGCTATTCGTAGGCGTGATCAGCGGCCTGGTTCCGGCGATGCGCGCCTCAAAACTGGACCCGGTGGAAGCCTTGCGTTACGAATAAAACGCAGGTTGTGGACAGATAAATCGTAAGCCATCGCTCCATTAGTAAGTCGGTGGAGAAAAGTAAGGCAGATGATGTCAAGACCTACTCGTGCGTAGCCACTGTTGTCACGAGACCTCGTGCATTCGATCTTGATGTTGACGTTTGCATTCTCTGACGTCGAAACGAAAACCCCTGGGAACTTCTCCGCTGGCCAAGGTGTCTGTTCTTTGCAGACACGCGCGTGCCTGAGAGGAGCTTCCAATGGGATTCTCAGGCAGTGGGAACGGCCCGGAAATCAATGTCACGCCCCTAATAGATGTTCTGCTGGTGTTGATCATCGTATTTATGGTGATCGTCTCGATGTCTAACCAAAAGGGACTCGACGCCCAGATTCCCCAACCGGCGAACAGCCATTCGCAAGTGCCTCCACCCGAACGCACGATTGTTGTCCAGCTCGATGGCACACAAGAACCGCCAACCGTCAAGATCAATCAGCAGAACGCTACTTGGGACGGACTACGACCCAAATTGGCTGACATCTTTGCAACCCGAGTGGAGAAAGTTGCGTTCGTGCAAGCGCACAAAGAAGTTGCTTTCGAATACGTTGCACAGGTCATCGACATCGCTCACGAGGTGGGAATAATGCATGTAGGCCTTATTACGACGGAGCCCCAGGAGATAGCGATGGTGCAGGCACATCGCCGCTGAGGCAGAAGGAAAATCTATGATTCGCTACTTGAAGCTGTTCGCGCCCGGTCTAATTTCACGAGGCCCTACGCCGCCTTCCTTTGTGTCCTCTGTGGTTAATTCTTCAATCGCGGGCGCGGTTCTTGATCCAGATCGGAGTACCCATAAACCCGAAGGCACGCCGGATTTGGTTTTCCAAGAACCGCTGATAGGAAAAATGCAGCTTGACTGCACGATCGGTAAACAAGATGAAAGTAGGCGGTGAGGTCGCGGCCTGAGTCATATAGTAGATCTTCACTCGCTTGCTGACGGGCACGGAAGCACGATCGAAGTCGATGGTTTTGAGAAACCGATTCATCTCTCCGGTCGTGATACGTTTCCGGCGCTCGGCAGCAACGCGCTCAATCGTGGGGAAAATCTTTTCAATGCCTCTGCCGGTGGCCGCCGAAACAAATAGCACCGGCGCGTACGAGAGGAATTTCAAAGAGTACCGAAGCCGTTGCTCATAAACATGCTGATCGTTGGTCCGCTTGCTTTCCTGAATACGCGCAGCCTTAGACTGGCTCACCGCACGCTTTTGCCCGCTCAGCACGAGGTCCCACTTGTTGACGACGACGATCACAGAACGTCCGCTTTCGTGAGCGTAGCCGGCTATGGAGGCGTCGAGCGCGCTCACTCCTTCCGTGGCATCGATCACCAGCAACGCGATGTCGGCGGCTTCCAGATGCTTGCGCGCCATCACGACTGACAATTTCTCAGCCATGAGTCGCGTTTTGCCTTTGCGGCGAATTCCCGCCGTGTCGATGAAGCGAAAACGCTCGCCATCGCGCTCAAGGATTTCGTCAACCGCGTCCCGCGTCGTGCCCGGAACAGGCGAAACGATTGCTCGGTTCGTGCCGGTTAACCGGTTCAGCAACGTGGATTTCCCGACGTTGGGGTGGCCAATGATGGCGACCTTGACTTCGGATTGAACTCCCCCCGTAGCGGATTTTTTCGTTTCGTCAGACTCGGTGCTCTCGGCGTACTCCCCGGCGACTTGTTTCGGGAATTTTTCAAGCACCGCGTCGAGCAGGTCGTCGATTCCTCGTCCGTGCTCGGCGGAAATGGGGAACTGCTCTCGAATGCCCAGGCATCGAAAATCCTCCGCCACTGCCTCTTGGTTAGAGCTGTCGACCTTGTTGACCGCCAGAAACACCGGCTTACCCGAGCGAATCAACAAGCGGGCAAGTTCAATGTCAGGACCAGCCAACTCAGTGCGCGCGTCCACGACCATGACGATCGCGTCCGCCTCATCCAGGGCGACCTTGGCTTGGCGGAAGATTTCGGCGGGAATGAGGTCCTTTTCTTCGGGAATGATGCCGCCGGTATCGACCACGCGAAAGCTTCGGCCCCGCCACTCCGCCTCTCCATAAAGGCGGTCACGCGTAATGCCGGGTTCGTTGCCGACAATGGCACGTCGCGAGCCAACCAGACGGTTAAAAAGCGTCGACTTCCCCACGTTCGGACGGCCAACTATAGCGACAATGGGCAACGCGGCTGCCGTCGTATTTGAGACTGTCGGTTTTTGCGCCAGTTCGTTCATATTGCCGATTGCGGGCCGCCAGCGGCTATTAATACACAGACGGTCAGCTGCTGCGTAACCGGTTTATTATAGGGACTCGGTGGCCTCCATTCCTCAGAGCGCAGCGCCGCGCCCGGCTCACAGCCACACACTCCACCAGTTTTTCGCGCCGGGCGGTCTGCTATCGAAGACCCATCCTGCCTACGAATTCCGGCGCGGACAGCTCGAGATGGCCAGGGAGGTCGAAGCGGCGCTGCAGGAAAAACGTCATTTGATCATAGAGGCCGGCACCGGGACCGGCAAAACGCTGGCCTATCTGGTGCCGGTGATCCGATCCGGCAAGCGGGTTTTGATCTCGACCGGCACAAAAAACCTGCAGGAACAGCTTTTTTACAAAGACATTCCGTTTCTGGAACAGGCGCTCTATCCCGATGGACAGACCAAGCTTCGTGTCTGCTACATGAAGGGCCGCGCGAACTACCTCTGCCGCCAAAAACTCTACGATCTCACCGATCAGCCCGTCTTGAGCGGGTTGGAAGAAATTGAGCAGTACCGCTTCATTGCTGCATGGGAGAAGACCACGCAAACCGGTGATCGCGCCGAACTGGCGTCCCTGCCGGAAGCCAGCGCCCTCTGGCCCAAGCTGGATGCGCGCGCGGAAAACTGCCTTGGCCAGAAGTGCAGCCAATGGGAGCGCTGCTTTATCACCGAGATGCACCGTCGCGCTTCGGAAAGCGACATCATCATCGTTAACCATCATCTGTTTTTCGCCGACGTCGCGATCAAGCAGGCGGCCGAAGGTGCGCCTGATGCGGGCATCCTGCCCGACGTGGGCGCCGTTATCTTCGACGAGGCTCACGAACTGGAAGATGTAGCCAGCAGCTACTTCGGCGTTTCTGTGAGCAATCTGCGGATGGAAGAGCTTATCCGCGACGTCGAAGCGTCGCTCGCCAGGCATCGCCTGCTCTCCACCTCGATTCAGAGCGCCACGCGAACTGTGCGCGAGCGCTCCCAGTTTTTCTTCTCCCTGCTTCCAGCCGGCGACGGCCGAATCGCTTTCCAGAACCGCCGCGAGTTTCTGGAGGAGAATGGCGATGAGTTTCTCGCCCTCATGCATGCCATTAGTGGCTTGGGTTCGGCCCTGCAGAACCTGCCGGAAAAGCCGGAGGAAATCTTCAACTTCGTTCGACGGGCCGAGGAGCTTCGCGTCCAGCTTGGCTTTCTGATGGAATCAGAAGACCGCAACACGGTGTTCTGGATCGAGCGCCGGGGCGGGCGCGGCATTCATCGTGACAAGCGCAATGTCTTCCTGCAGGCCACTCCCATCGATGTAGCAGGAATCCTGAAAACCTGCCTGTTTGATCAGCTCGAGTGCTCGGTGCTCACCTCGGCTACTCTGGCGGTAGGCGGCGGCTTCGAATACATACGGCAGCGGCTTGGCCTGGAACACGCCCGCGAATCGGTGCTGCCCTCGCATTTCGATTACGAAAATCAGGCAATCCTGTATGTGCCTCCCGACTTGCCGGACCCGCGTACGCCGCAGTTTGCGACAAGGGCGGCAGACCGCATCCGTCAGTTGCTGGACATTACGCGCGGACGCGCCTTCTGTCTCTTCACCAGCTATGCCCAGATGAACGAAATTTATCAGCGTCTGCTCGGCGAGCTGGAGTTTCCCATGCTCCTGCAGGGGGACGCACCCAAGATGGCGTTGCTCGAGGAATTCCGCCTGACGCCAAACGCGGTGCTTTTTGCCACTTCTTCCTTCTGGCAGGGCGTTGATGTACAGGGCGAGCAACTTAGCTGCGTGATCATCGACCGCTTGCCCTTTGCCGTTCCTAGTGATCCGGTGGTCGCCGCTCGGGTACGAGCCATCGATGAAGGCGGCGGCAATGCATTCTTTCAGTATCAAGTGCCTTCCGCCGTCATCACGCTGAAACAGGGCTTTGGGCGTCTGATTCGTTCTTTGCACGACCGCGGGCTGCTGTGCCTTCTTGATAATCGAATTCTCAAGAAACAGTACGGGAGAATATTCCTGGAGAGCCTGCCGAAATATCGGCGGACTACCGATATGAAAGCGGTCGAGCAATTCTTCGGAAAGGCCAACGAATAATTCGAAACGCGCGTGCGAAACCCTGTTCCTGCCGAGTTTTTCGTGCTATGTTGCCGCTGGAAGTGAGTAGGTGCAGTGCCCAGCGCCGGCGCAAAACAGAGCGCAAATTCCCTGCGCGCCCGAGTCGATGCCATTCGCGAGATCACAGGCATCTTCTGGGTTGAGCGTGCCGCCTATCTTGTACTCGTAATCGTGTCACTCCTGCTCCTGTTGGCGTGTGCGGGATTTGCCTTGTACCGCGGCCAGATCGACGAAACTCAGAAGATCATCGGCGGCATTTCTCTTGCCGGCAGCAGCGGGGGAGCGTCGGGGCTTCTGTTCATGTGGCAAAGATCGGTAACCATTGCATTTCAGGGAGAGGGCTCCGCAGGTGACGCGGGCGGAGGAAAAGACTCATGAAGTTGGACGACGCCCAGCTGCGGACGATGCAGCGCCGGTCACAAACGGCAGCGCTCCTCAGCCTACTGGTCTTTCTTGCCGCGATCGGGTACAGCTACTACCATCTGCGTGCGCTGCAACGCCGCAGCGCCCAACTGGAGCAGGAAATCGCCAGGAAAGAGAGTCGTGCAGCAACTCTTGATGGACAGTTGCAATCGGCGCAGGACAAGCTCAATGCCCGGGAGCAGGAATTCTACCGACTGGTACAGGCCGCCAATCGCTCGGAGGAGAAACTCGCCTCGATTGACCCTTCCCTGCTTCTTCCAAAAGCGAAGGCTGTACCCGTAGCGGGCTCCACCGACAGCGTGGGGCGCCAGATTTACGACTTTTCTTGCTGGCTGCAGGTTCCGGAACAAGAAAAGCAGAAAATCGCGCAGGTGCGCTACGAATTCGATCACCCCACATTCCGCAACAAAGTCCAGAGTTCCTCAGACGCGGAGCACAATTACCAGGTGAGCTACCGCGGCTGGGGTGCACTGCGCCTGGTCACGATCAATGTCGATCTGAAGAACGGCTCGCACATTCCCATATATTTCGATATGTACCAGGCGCTGAATGGCCAAGTTCCCGACAAAGAAGTAGGCGAAAAAATTCCGCAGAAATGAACCTATTGCTTCCTAGGAGGAGGGTCGCTTGCGACCGAACACTCCCGTCAACACCCACAGGGGAAGACGCTTAATCCGGCCTGCCCGCGTTGTTCGAGTCCGCATCGCGGTAGAATGATCGAAGCCGTCGTGCGCCGTGGACGCGCTGAACACCAAGGGGACGCATGTTCGAAGTCACGGTTGAGGATTCGTTCGCTGCGGGACATTACCTACGCAATTACAGGGGCAAGTGCGAGAACCCGCACGGCCATAACTACAAAGTGCGCGTTACCCTCGCCGGCAATGAACTCGACCGGGCCGGGCTGCTGCTCGATTTCAAGGACCTGCGCGAGGTCATGAAACATGTCATCGACCGGCTGGATCACCAGATGATCAACGACATCGATCCTTTTACGACGTTGAATCCCTCGGCCGAGAACCTTGCCAAGTATTTTTTCGATGAAACCAACAGCAAGTTGAGGCACCAGACCAACGGCCGGGTGCGCGTCAAGGATGTCACCATCTGGGAGACGGATGAAACCACGGCCAGGTACTTTGAATGAGCGAATTTTGTAATTTCGCAATCGGGTAATTTGCAATTTAAGAGGACGCCGAAACTTACCTGCAATTACGAAATTACACAATTACAGATTCCCCATGCAGGTTACTGAAATTTACAAGTCGATTCAGGGTGAGTCGTCGTACGCGGGGATGCCGTGCATCTTCGTGCGGCTGACGGGCTGCAATCTACGCTGCGAGTGGTGCGACAGCGAATACACCTTCACCGGCGGCCGCAAAATGACGATCGAGGAAGTTGAAGCCGAAGTTGAGGCGCTCAGTTCCCATGGTCTGGTAGAGATCACCGGCGGCGAGCCTATGCTGCAGGACCGCGAGATTGTGCCTTTGATGGAACGTTTGCTGAACGCCGGCTACACCGTGCTGCTGGAGACCAGCGGCGAGCGGCCTCTGGAGCGGGTTCCGAGGGAGATCGTAAAAATCGTCGACGTGAAATGCCCCGGTTCGGGCGAGGGTGACACCTTTCGTCCGGAGAATCTAGAAAGCCTGACCTTGCGGGACGAGGTTAAGTTTGTGATCAGCGATCGGACCGACTACGAGTTTGCGCGCGATTTCACGGCGCGTTACGAGCTTGGGGCCCGGGTCAACTCGGTGATTTTTTCTCCCGCGTTCGCCAAAGATGCTACAGGCACCCGCGACACTTCCCAGTGTCTGATCGAGCCCCGCGAGCTCGCAGAATGGATGCTGGCAGATAATGTGCCCGCGAGGCTCGGATTGCAGATTCACAAGTTCATCTGGGATCCCGCACTGAAAGGCGTGTAGCGGCAGACGCATAAGCCACATGCCTACGCAATCTCCAGTGTTCTGATCAACTTAGCCGTGGACAGTAGCAAACCCGGCGTTGTCATCTAATTAGAGTGAGTGAATCGCGAAAACGCGCAGTAGTTTTGTTGAGCGGCGGCATGGACTCGTGCGTCTGCGCCGCGCTGGCAGCGCGGGAGTATGACTCTGCCGCGCTTCACATCAGCTATGGGCAGCGGACCGAAGAACGTGAGCGCAAGGCCTTCCTGGAGATTTGCGACCGTCTCGGGATTCGCGACCGGATGGTAATCCGTAACGAAGCGTTGCGGATGATCGGCGGCTCCGCACTGACCGACACCAGTATTGATGTCCCGGAATCGGCTGCACTCGGGCACGGAGTTCCAGTGACTTACGTGCCTTTCAGGAATGCTCATTTCCTGGCGGTAGGGGTCAGTTGGGCGGAAGTGATCGGAGCGGACAAGGTCTATATCGGTGCGGTGGAGACCGACAGTTCCGGCTACCCGGACTGTCGTCCAAGTTATTATGAGGCCTTCAACCAGGTAGTGCGGACTGGCACCAGGGAGGGACGTATCGAAATCGTGACTCCGTTGATTGCAATGCGTAAGGCGGAGATTGTGAGGCTCGGCCTTGAACTGGGTGCTCCCTTCGATTTAACGTGGTCTTGCTACAGCCGCCAGGACCGTGCCTGTGGCGTATGCGATAGCTGCGTGCTTCGGCTGCGCGCGTTTCGCGAAGCTGGGGCCAGCGATCCCATTCCGTATCTGGAACGAGCGCCAACGGGGGTCTGATCGAGCTAGGGGATTTTCGATCTGCAACCGGGCTGTAATTGGCAGTCTGAGATCTTGAATCTATGTGCGGCCGCCTTGTTGAGCCGCGGAGGCCAAATATGAAACGTAATTTTTTGATCCTTGTGCTCGCCGTCATTACGGCCACACTCTCTTTGCCTGCCCTGTTTGCGCAGGCGACGGGTACGGTCAAAGGCGTAGTCAAAGATGACCAGGGCAAACCCTTGCCCGGAGCGGTGGTGCAGTACGTGAGCTCGGAAACCGGCCGCAAGTACCAACTGAAAACAAACAACAAGGGCGAGTTTTTCTCGCTCGGCATTTCGCCCGGGAAGTACACGGTTACGTTGTTCAAGGACAACAAGGAGTTGTTCCACTACAACGGCGTGTCGGTCACCCTGGACGACGAAAATAATATTCTCAATATCGATCTGCAGAAAGAGGCCGCCAATGCGGCTAAGGGACAAGGCCTCACGCCCGAACAAATCAAGCAGCAGCAGGAGCAGCGCGAGAAGCAACAGAAGGAGCAGCTGACAGTCAAATCCTTGAATGAAAAGCTCGCAGCCGCACGTCAGCAGATACAGGCTGGAACACCGGAACAGGCTGTGCAGTCCATGACCGAAGCTACCCAGATCGATCCCAACCGCGACCTGATCTGGTTCACGCTCGGCGAGGCTTATTCTGCCGAAGCCAAGAAAAGCGAAGCCACCGATCGCGCAGCTGCCAAGCAGCAATACGAGCAGGCGGTTGCCGCCTACCAGAAGGCAATTGCGATCAAGCCTACCGCCGACTACTACAACAACCTGGCGCAGGCCGAGGGAAAAGCCGGTCAGTCTGAGGAAGCCATCAAAGCCTACACTCAGGCCGCCCAACTCGATCCCACTCGTGCCGGCATGTTCTATTTCAATGAAGGCGCAGTGCTAACCAATACCGGCAAGGTGGATGAGGCAATTGACGCCTTCAAGAAAGCTATTGCTGCCGACCCGAACAAGCCGGAGTCGTATTACTGGCTAGGCGTAAATATGCTTGGCAAGGCCACACTCAAGGGCGACAAGATGGTCGCACCGGAGGGTACCGCCGACGCTTTCAATAAGTACTTGGAACTGCAGCCCAATGGGCCATTTGCGGACGCCGCGAAACAGATGCTCGCCAACATTGGAGCCAGCGTCGAGACTACGTACGGAAAAAAGAAATCTAAAACCAAATAGCAGAATCGCTTGCGAGCGGGCGGCTGCGGCCGCCCGTTTTTTTTGCGGCTTCTCGAGGGCATTACGAAGGTGCATGTTCTTGACGTTCTTTCTGGAAACTGGCATTCCCCCACGCTAGATTGGAAAGTTAGCTCGCTAGGTTTCTCCCCTCTGCGGCGGGTGCACTCAATTACAAATGGCTGCTCCTGGAACCAGTCCTATTTCGGTTTCTCTCGACGTTCCTACGGGCCTGGGCTCGGGGACGACAGAGATGCTGCTAGCGGCCGTATTGCGTGCCTCCGAGGGGGTGAGCGACCTTATCTTTTCGCCGGGAAGACCCCCACAGGTTGAAATCCACGGACAATTGATTCCCGTCGAGGTGCCTCGGCTTTCCGTACTCACCGCCGACCATACCCGGCATATCGCGTCTGATCTCATCGGCAACAACAAGCAGGCTATAAACACGTTGCGCGAACAAGGCTCATGCGACGTGTCGTACGGAATTGCCGGGCAGGCGCGCTTCCGGGTCAATGTCTTCATCCAGCGCGGCAGTTGCGCCATTGTGATGCGAGTCATTCCCACCGTCATTCCCGGCCTGGCAACGCTCAATCTGCCGCCTTGCCTGTCTGAGATCGCGGATTTGCCTGACGGCATTGTCCTCGTGGCTGGACCGGTAGGCTCGGGAAAATCGTCCACGCTGGCCGCGCTTACCGATCTGATCAACCAGCGGCATTGCTTTCACATCATTACGGTTGAGGATCCCATCGAATTTCTGCACAACCACAAGCGTTCCACCATTCACCAGAGAGAACTGCACAGTGATGCTCCCAGTTTTCCACTGGCACTTCGTGCGGCGCTGCGCCAGTCTCCCAATGTGATCGTGATTGGCGAAATTCGGGATGCTGAGACCATCGATCTGGCATTCGACGCCGCCGAAACAGGTCACCTGGTGCTCGCCAGCATAAATACTGTGGATATTACGAAAACTGTGGCCCGGATCGTAGGCGCGTTCTCCAGCCATGAACAGGAAATGGCGCGGATGCGGTTGGCGAAATCCTTCCGGTACATGATTGCGCAAAAGCTGATCTCGCGTCCCGATGGCAAGGGGCGAGTCCCTGCGGTCGAGATTGCCACTGCTACGCCACAGACGCGCGCCTGCATTGAGCTCGGGGAACACGAAGGCAAGCGGTTAGCCGATTACGTCAAAAGTTTCCATCCATGAATTGGGTATTTTCTTACCACCGAAACACGGAGACACAGAGGCGCGGGCAAGCTGGCAGTGCTCTCCTGCTGATGTCTCCACAACGCTCAGCCGCACGGGTATGATCAGCCTGTGGGTGAGGAACTTCAGACTTCTCAGGTATTGAGTTTCGAGGACGCGCGGCGCGTGGTCGAGGAGCACGGTGCGAAACTGCACCCAGCCGGTGCAGAGGAATCAGACCTGTTGTCTTCGATCGGCCGCGTACTCGCCGAACCGGTTCACGCGGACCGCGATTTCCCACCTTTCAACCGCGCTGCCCGGGACGGCTACGCGGTGCGGTCAGCGGACCTCGCCAGCATTCCACAGAAGCTCAACGTAATCGGAGAAATCAAGGCTGGAGCGGCAGAAGTACCCGGGCCAGTTACATCGGGACAGGCTGTAGCAATCATGACCGGTGCTCCAGCGCCGGCCGGAACCGATGCCGTGGTTATGGTCGAATACACCTCAAGCAACGGCTCGCAGGTGGAAATCACGCGCAGCATAAAGGCGGGAGACAATATTGTTCCCACGGGTTCAGAGGCTCGGCAGGGTAACCTGCTGCTCGCGCCCGGCACACGTTTGGACGAGGCCGCAATCTCTGTGCTCGCTTCGGTAGGAAAAAGCCGGGTCCGAGTCTATGCTCGGCCCCGAGTGGCGATTCTCTCTACTGGTGACGAGGTGGTGAGTATCGAGACAGAACCTGCGCCATACCAGATACGCAACTCCAATACGTACTCGCTGGCTGCGCAAATAAAGCGAAGTGGTGGCGAACCGGTGCTGCTGCCGATTGCACCTGACGAGATTACCCGGCTGCGGGAGTTGATCGAAGCCGGGTTGCAGTCGGACTTTCTGCTTCTCGCAGGCGGCGTATCGATGGGCAAATATGATTTGGTCGAGCAAGTTTTGGCGGAACTGGGCGCCGAGTTCTTCTTCACCGGAGCCGCGATCCAGCCAGGCAGGCCGGTCGTTTTCGGGCGCGTCCATGGTAAGTATTTTTTCGGCCTGCCGGGGAATCCCGTATCGACGATGGTCACCTTCGAATTGTTCGCCAGAGCCATTCTCGAGGCATTGATGGGTATGCGGCCCCGTGCTGTAGCTTTCCTGCGTGCACGGCTGAAATCTGACGTGAAAACCAAGACCGGCCTCACACGCTTTCTTCCCGCAATTTTGTCGGGCCAATTTGACGAGGCTGAGGTGGAACTGGCGGGCTGGCACGGGTCCGGGGACATTGCCACTACTGCCCGCGCCAATTGCTACCTGGTCATTGCCCCGGACCGTGAGCGATTCGCCGCTGGCGAATGGGTCCCGGTGCTGATGCGCAGCGTCTAGCAGCGGCAAGGAGCAGGCTGGCTTCACCGGTCCCAATGTTCCCCGTTCGCAACCGAGCAGCCGCGCGGCAGCGTGTAAGATAATCCTTCATGGCAGGCAGGCTCTCGCATTACGACAAAACGGGACGTGCGCGCATGGTGGACGTCTCTCAGAAGGGGTCTACCGTTCGCGAAGCTGAAGCGAGCGCGTTTGTCGCCATGAAATCCGCAGTGATCAAGGCCCTGCCAGAAAATCCCAAGGGTGATCCGCTGGAAGTTGCCCGGGTGGCAGGCATCATGGCGGCAAAGCGTACCGCCGAACTGATTCCCATGTGTCACCCGCTGCCGCTTTCGCACATTGATGTGGCTATGCAGCTATGCGAGAATGGCGTCGCTATTACCTCAAAAGTAACGACTCGAGCCGAAACCGGCGTCGAGATGGAAGCTCTGGTGGCGGCCAGCATAGCCGCTCTGACCGTGTACGATATGTGTAAGGCCCTGGACAAGGGCATCGAGATCACACATATCCTGTTGGACCGAAAGTCTGGCGGAAAGAGCGGTGACTACCGCCGCGAGACGGGCAAGGCCAGGGTTTAGGCGAGCATGTCGAGCAACGTTAAAGTATTGTTGGTGGACGACAACCCAATGGTTTTGGGCATGCTGCAGCAAACCCTCTCCTCGATGGCCGAGGTGAAGACGGCTACAGATGGCCCCGATGCCCTGCTGAAGGCAGTTGATGATCCCCCTGATTTGCTGGTCAGCGACTATCGAATGCCGGGCATGGATGGACACCAGTTGATCGAAAAGCTGAAAAGCCGTCCTTCCACTTCCGCCATTGCGGTCATTCTCCTTGCCACCAAGGGCGACATCAGCGAACGACTTTCTGCCCAGGAACCCGTTGACGACTACGTCGAGAAACCATTTTTCCTGAAAGAAGCGACGCATCGGATCAAGAAAGTCATCGACAAGATTGCGTTGGAAAAAATGGCCAAGTCGGCATCCGGCGATGGAATTCTGCGCGGCAGTCTGGCGCAAATGAATGTCATCGATCTGGTGCAATCGCTGGAAATGGGGCGCAAGAGTTGCCGCCTCACCTTAACCAAGGACGACGATCGTTGCGAGATGTACGTCCGCGATGGTCAGGTCACTCACGCGAGCTACGGTTCCCTTTCAGGAGATGAGGCAGTATTCAAGGTCCTGCGCTGGACAGGCGGCAATTTTCAGATTGACTTCGAAGGCAAGACCAACCAACAGACCACAACTTTGAACACGCAGGGCCTCCTTATGGAGGGGCTGCGCCTGCTTGACGAAGCTAACCGTGACGCGGCAGAGTCGGAAGATGTCCTTCTCGACACCTGAGCCGTTCACGGCAGCCGTGCTGACCGTCAGCGATTCTTCCGCCAGCGGCGAGCGGCCTGATGTGTCAGGGCCAGCTCTGTGCGAAGCGCTCGAGAAGCACGACTTTCACATTGCCGCCACACAGATTGTCTCCGACGACCGCACGCACATCGAGAATGCCCTTCTACAGCTGTCCGAGAAAGCTGAACTTGTTATTTCCACCGGTGGAACAGGCATGGCCGAGCGCGATGTGACACCGGAGGCGACTCGCGCCGTCTGCGAGCGCATGGTCGAGGGAATCCCGGAACGCATGCGCGCCGAAGGAGCCACGAAGACGCCGTTTGCCGTGCTCAGCCGCGGAGTGTGCGGCATTCGTGGAAAGTCGTTGATCGTGAACCTGCCTGGAAGTCCTAAAGGCGCTGTCGAATCACTGGAAGCGGTAATCGCGATCTTGCCGCATGCGCTTCATCTGCTGCGGGGAAACACGAAGCACGAATAGGTGTGGACCCATGTAGGCGCAGACGTCCTCGTCTGGGTGGCCGGGCCGAGCCCGGCTAATTGCCGAGCTTCGCTCGGCCGGGCAGGTGGGGGCACCTGCCCCTACGCGCTGTCAATACTTCATCTGTTTCCCTGGGCCCAGCAATGCCCGTCCGGGATACACCTCGGGCACCAGCTTGCCTCTGTCGACCACTAGCGTGCCAGCGACCAGCAAATACTTAACTCCAACACTTGGCTCGAAGGCGTCCTGGTAGGTGGCCTTGTCGGCGATCGTCTGAGCATCAAAGATCACCACATCGGCATCCGCCCCTTCCTGCACCCGGCCTTTGCGCCGCGCGTCAGGAGTCGATTTCTCCAGGCGCTGAGCCGGCATCAGCGACATCTTCCGGATCGCGTCCATGAGGCTGATCGTGCGCAGCGACCGCACGTAGCGCGCCAGAACCAATGCATATGTTCCGGCGGCGCGGGGATGTCCCGGAGCGCCATCACTGGCAACCATTACCAGCGGATTGGGTATCACGCCATCGACCACCTCCTGCTTGTTCACGAACATGATCACCAGTTGCGGCTTTTCGGAATTGTGCAACTCCTCGAAGCGCTGTTTCGTAAGCCGCTCGCCGGTCTCGGGCAGCATGAGATCGCTGTAGTCGATGCCAAATTGCTCGCGCCAGCCGGGGTTGAACAGCGCAGAGTTGATCGCGGTCATGCCGGCGATGTACGGATATGCCTCCGTCGTCACGTCCAGACCGCGGGCACGCGCTCCAGCAATCATTTGCAGGCACTCGGGAGCGTTCGCGAGACAACTGCTGTTGACGTGCACAATGTGCAGTGAGGCCCCGGTCACTGCGGCAGCGGAAATGACCTCACTCACGGACGGAATCCCAACTTCCGATACCGAGCTGCGCACGTGCGTGAAGACAGGAATGCTTCTTCGGGCCGCCACGCTGAACACCTGAATGATTTCCCAATCAGTCGCCCCCGGAGTGTAGGCAATCCCCATGCCGATGCCGAGGGCGCCGGCATCCACTTCCGAGTTGAGCCGCGTTTCAATGCGCCGGATCCGCTCAGGGGATGCCTCTTCATTGGTCGCGCGACCTGCAATCGGGAGCACTTGGCCGGATGGAATTGAGCTGCCAAACGCGAGCACGCGGGCGGCCGCGTGGCTGGCGCTCGTGCCATAGTTGATGATCGAGTGTCCGTCTTTGGATTTGAGGAACTCCGCAACATCCGGGACGCCGATTTCCATCTCTAAGGCGCTGGTTACACCGTCGAGTGCTTTGAGCTTCTCGCTCTCAAGGTCCTGCCCATGCTGATGCAAATCGATGAAGCCGGGGGCTACGACCAGGCCGGAAGCATCGATGGTACGTTTGGCGCTGAGCTTGTCGCTGGAAATCCGCACGATCTTGCCGTTTTGAATTGCTAGGTTGCGGACTGCATCGAGTCCGGTCTCGGGATCCATCACCCGGCCGCCGGCAATGACCACGTCATATTGCTGTGCGACTAAGGACAGCGACGCAAATAAGAGCCACAAGCTGAACAAGATTCTGCGCATAGGCAGCGCATATTACCTTGCCTCATTCGCCCAGGCAAGGACCACACTCACGAGCAGGAAGCTTTCGCGTACACTTCATACTTCGCCTTGAAGACTCTGAAGAAAATTCTGACCCGATACACGAACTATCTTTGGATACTCCTGAAACCTCTGGGAGTCTGGGGCGTGTTCGTTATCGCCGCGGTGGACGGCTCTTTTCTGGGATTGCCCTTGGACGCCATCGTGGCCGGGTATGTGTACCAAAACCATTCGCAGTTGTGGCTGTACGCGATTCTGGCCTCGGCGGGCTCGGCCGCTGGCAGCAGCATCCTATATCTCATCGGCTATGCCGGAGGAGAGGCGCTTCTACGCAAACGCCTCCCGCCGGCGCGCTTTGAAAAGATCAAGAACTCCTTCGACAGGCATGAATTTTGGGCGTTAATGTTTCCCGCCATGCTTCCTCCACCTATGCCTTTCAAGTTGTTCGTGTTGGCGGCGGCGGGGTTCGAGATGAACTATGGTCACTTCGTGCTGGCTATTTTCGCGGGCCGCATGGTCCGGTTCACGATTCTATCGATACTGACGATCAAGTACGGGAAAAACGTTGTTGAGGTGGTCGGGAATCTTTTACGAACTCACTTACATTGGCTTTTAGGAATTATCGGACTGGGGATTGGAATCTGGTTCCTGTTTTATTTGAGAGGACGGCGGCGGGCGAATAATCCTGCGTAAACGCCGCGGCTTCACCCTTTCAACGCTTTCTCGCCTCTCTTTCCCCGGTGGCTGATGTAAAATGCGCCCGCAGTCAAAACGTCCAACAGCGACGAGAATCTGCGATGGGGGGATCCAATGAAGAAACCACCGCTTGTGATCGTATCGGCAATCCTGATGCTGGGTTTGTATGTCGCACCAGCACTGGGTCAACAAACTCACGCAAAAGGGAAAGTGACCTTTGCTTCAGCGGATCAGGCGAATTACCGTGAAATGGGCAACGGGGTCTCGATGGCAACCATTTGGGGTGATCCCGACAAGGGAGCTCACGCTACATTCACAAAATTCAAGCCTGGCTTCGATGCTGGGACACATACCCACACGAATGATGTTTGGATTGTCGTGCTGAAAGGCGCCTATCTGTATAAGGATGAAGCCGGCGAAAAGAAGGTTGGGCCTGGTGACTTCCTGCGAGTTCCGGGCGGGAAAGAGCATTGGAGCGGCGGCGACGCCAAGGACGGCGCCCTTTTTTACGAGGAATCTTCGGGCAAGTTCGATTCCGTGCCAGCAAAATGAATGCTCGGGTGCTCCAGGGGGTGGTGTACTCAGTCCCTGGAGCATTCGGTTTTCAGTTCAGCTTGATTCGGAGCGGTTTTTGCGAGACGGGCGAACGTCGCTTACGCGCGTCGGCCTACGCGGATCTTCTACGCGGCTCTTCCCGTGGTGGCTCTTTCCACAGCTTCCGTCTGCTGCCAGGTGTAGTACATGCGGTGGATGACTGTGATAGTCGAAAGCACGGCAATGACCCACAGCACCGGCGCCATGCGGTTGAAAAAAGCGCCAATAATGATCAGCACCAGGCGCTCGGGGCGTTCCATAAATCCGACTTTGCAGGTTCCGATCAGAGATTCGGCGCGCGCGCGGGTGTAGCTGACCATGATGCAGCTGATCATCACCAGCGCGGCGAGAACGACGTAAAAGAACCGATAGCCGCGCGCGTAGTAGACAAGCAATCCAAAAAAGAGTGCGGCATCGCTGTAACGGTCCAGGACCGAATCGAAGAATCCGCCGAAGCGCGTCACCTGGTTGCTGGCGCGGGCGACGCGGCCATCGACCATATCAAAAAATCCGGCGAGAAAGACGACCGCGCCCGCGTAACGGAACAGCCGAGCCTGGTTGTCGGCATTGGCATAGCCGAACAGGATTGCCGCGATGACATTGATGACCAGTCCCATGAAGGTCAGCACATTGGGCGACATGCGCGCCAGTGCCATGCGGTTGACGATCACCCGCAGCAGTCTGCCGCAAGTCGATCCGAAGGCGCTGGTCCAGGTCATCCGGCTTCGGCCTCGTCGTGAATGGTGCTCAGACTCAGGACTTCCAACTCCCGCTTGCCCGTGGGAGTTACAACGATGGTGGTGTCTCCGACTTTTTTGTTCAGCAGGGCGCGGCCGATCGGAGACGTGGTGGAAATCCGGCCGGCAGCGACATCGGATTCCTCGCTCGTCACCAGCTTGTATTCAATCTGCTCGCCTTTGTCGTTGTCATAAACCTTGACAGTCGAGCCCAGACCGACCTTGTCTTTGGGAATGTTGCTCATGTTGATCAAAGACAAGTCAGCTAGGCGGCGGCTGAGCTGGCGCAGGCGCGCTTTGACGAACTCCTGGCGCTGTTTAGCCATGTGGTACTCAGCGTTCTCGCTGAGATCGCCGAGGGCGACGGCCTTCTTGAGCTCCTTGGGAAGCTCATGATTGAGCTCGTGTTCCAGGGAGTTGATTTCCTCCTGGAGCTTCTTTTTGATGTGTTCAGGCATGTGCGAAGCGATTATAAACCCTAGTGGATTTTGCAGTTAACACTGCCCAGCTCCGCAAGAAACGGCCCGGATCTGAGCTGCAACCTGTTACAGCACAGCCCTTTCGTCTACCAGTCTCTTACAAGGGCGGTGAGAAATTGCCTTAGGGTCATCTGCTCAGGTAGAATAGTTCTGTGTTTTCCCCCCGATCCTCCCGCGCTTTTGGGTTTTCCTCATGATTGGCAGCGAGCTGGTATTCCACATCGGCGATAAGGTCGTATATCCCAACCACGGCGTCGGAGTTATCGAACAGATCAGTAGCCGAAGCATTGGTCCCACGGTCGAGAAGTTCTACCTTCTGAAAATCAAGGCCAGCAGTCTGAAGGTTATGGTGCCTTTCCACAACGTAAACAGCGTAGGGCTGCGGCGGGTGGTGAAGAACGGAGAAATCCAGAAAATCCTTGATTTTCTTACGGATGGCGAGTGCCTGAACAACGCCGATTGGAAAGACCGCTTCAAGGAAAACTCCGAGAAGATGCGTACCGGCTCCCTTTTGGACGTAGCTGCCGTGCTGAAAGGCCTGTTGGTGCTCAATCAGACCAAACCCCTGTCGTTCCGGGAGAAGAAGATGCTGGAACGAGCCCGCTATCTGCTTGTCAGCGAACTAGCGATGGCAAAGAACGTGGAAGAACCGAACATTGAGCAGATCCTTTCTAAGGCGCTGTCCAAGTGCAACTTGCGCTTCCCTGAGGCAGCGGATTTTCAGGCGTGATCTTAGCCGGTAGTCGTTAGCGGTTGGTCGTCAGTCGTCAGGCAACCAGCCATCATTCCTTCATCGACCTTGCGGACTACGCTCGATTTGATTTTCGTCAGCACCTAACTTCGTTGAAGTGTCTCTCCCCTTGTCATCACGAATATTCCTGGCGAAGCCAAAGTTATGATAGTTTCCTTCACGCTGAACAGATCATGCGGGTAAAGGCTCAAGGGCGGTCACTGTTGCTGACATTCGCGGTGTTGCTCACGTGCACGCCGCCGAGCCTTGCTGCAGACCGCATCTCCTATAGTCAAGCCCCTCGTTCAGCGATCAGCGATCGGCTCCAAAGGTACACAGGAGATGATAAGCAGCGCGAAGCTACCCTCAAGCAAATGTTCGAGGAAGCGGGGTGCGATGGTCAGTATCTTCTAGAGCAAACGGTAAAGGGATCGAAGCAGCCAAACATCGAATGCTCACTTCCAGGCATTGGACCTAGAGTGATCATCGTTGGAGCGCACTTCGATCACGTATCTGCTGGCTCAGGCGTTGTTGACAATTGGAGCGGTGCCTCATTACTGCCTTCTCTGTATGAGGCTTTGAAAGACAAACCCCGCACTCACACCTATATTTTTGTAGGATTCACGGACGAGGAACGCGGGGAGGTCGGGTCCAAGTTTTACGCTCGACACATGGACAAAGACGCGATAGGTGCAACCGACGCAATGGTGAACTTAGACACCCTCGGGTTAGCGCAGACCGAGGTATGGGCAAGTCATTCTGACAAGAGGTTAGTTCGGGCCCTGGCTTATGTCGCGGGTCTTATGAGTTTGCCGGTCAAGGGCGTCGATGTGGAACAGGTGGGGACCACTGATTCGGAACAGTTCGCGGCATTGAAGGTACCCAGCATAACAATTCACTCGCTAACGCAGGCTACCTGGGACGCCCATATCCTTCACACCTCCAGGGACAAGTTCTCAGCCATTCAGTTTGACGATTATTACCAGAGTTATCAACTCTTGGCAGCTTACCTTGCTTACTTGGATCGGCCTATACAGACCCCGGCGAATGGTCGCTGAAATGCCGTGTCGAAACGTTAGCGGGACGGCGCTGACGGCTGGAGACTGACGACCGACGACTGGTGTGCTACTCCCCCAGCCATGCACCGTAGGGTTTCAGGATCTCAATGTGATCGAAGACAATCCTCATGGCCCCGGTTAGCGGAATAGCCAAAACCAGTCCCATCGCCCCCCAAAACCATCCCCAAAAAAGCAACGAGATCGTGACTGCGAGCGGATTGAGTTGCAGACGGTTGCCGAGGAATTTGGGATAAAGCACGTTCAGCGAAAACACGTGCAACGTTAGAACTGCCACGACCAGCACCACGAACTGACTGGAATCCATTTGCCCCATGCCCACCACTACAGGGGGTAAGAGCGCCAGCACAACCCCGAGATAAGGAACCAGGCTGAAGAGCCCGCTGATCGGCCCCACAAAGTAGAAGAACGGCAAATGAAGGCTGGCGAAAACCACGGTGCTGGCGATGGAGATGAACAATCCGACCAGCAGATTCCCAACCATGAAGCTGCGCATCATCTTCGCGATCAGGCCAATGGTCACGTAAGCGGCGTTGCGGTGTTTCATGTCAAATAACATGACCGTGGCCGAGCGCACGTGCTGCTGCCAGCTCAGCATGAAATAGACCAGGA
>DASSIO010000167.1:0-8474 GCA_035691825.1 Terriglobales bacterium
GACGCGGCTCTTATCCAAGTGGATATCACCACGCAGGTACTTCGGCATGATCTTGCGCACGACACAAACCGTTCCCGGCAGTTTCAGGAACTGGAACCGATTATCCAGGCTCGGCTGGAGGTGATGAAGGAACTTGTAGACGCGCGGCGAAAGGGCGGGTTTGAAGCTGCCGTCCGCCTGGTGCAATCGGGTCGCGGCAAGAGACTTGCGGATGAAATCCGGCAAAGGATCTTGGCCATACAAACGGAAGAGCGGAACGATCTGCTCGACCGAGAGCGGGAGTCAAGAGAACGAGCACATAGCACGATTCTTGCGGTCGGCCTAACCTGCCTGCTGGGTATCGCGCTGCTGCTCGCTGCGTCGGTCGTAATTTACCGACTGAACCGGCAGAGCGAAAAGGATCACGTTGCCCTGCAAAATGCGGAGCGGATTCAGCGCACCATCCTGAACAGTGCCGCTTACAGCATGATCTCCACCGACCCCGCCGGATTGATCCTGATGGCCAACGCGGCGGCGGAAAAGTGGCTCCGGTACACGGGCGCAGAATTAGTTGGAAGCAACGTTACGATCGTACACGATGCTCTCGAGTTGCAGTCTCGGAGCGACCAGTTGACACGGGCGATGGGTATGCCCGTAGCGGGCGGCTATCAGGCCCTAGTCACAAAAGCGAAATATGGCGTGGCGGACGAATTCGAGTGTACCTATGTTCGAAAGGATGGCACGCGGTTCCCGGTGTTGCTCGCGGTGACGGCTCTACGCGGTGGAGCCAGTGATCTGGCCGGGTATCTGATGATCGCGGCTGATCTCAGTGAGCGGCAGGCCATTCGAAAGATGAAGGACGAGTTCGTGTCGGTTGTCAGCCACGAGTTGAGGACTCCGCTCACGTCTATCAAAGGGGCGCTCGGGCTGTTGGTCGGCGGCGTCACTGGCACACTGCCACCGAAAGCGGGAGAGATGGCGAAGATCGCACAAAGCAACGTTGAGCGTTTGAGCCGTCTGGTGGATGACATTCTCGATCTGCAGCGCATTGAATCGGGGCGGATCACGATGGACAAGCGGCCGTGCAACATCCCCGACCTCATGAATGAATCCGCCGAATCCGTGCATCTAGTTGCCGAAGCCGAAGGTGTAACGATCGTGACTTCTGACTGCCAAGGGTCAGTCAGCGCTGATCGGGAGCGAATGGTGCAGGCATTCGTCAACCTGCTCGGGAATGCGATCAAGTTTTCGCCGCGCGGGGGTCGGATTGAGTTTGCTGCCGAGCGGACAGCCGGCAGCGTGCTGTTTCGCGTCAAGGACGAAGGCCGGGGCATCCCAAGGGAAAAGTTGGAAACCATTTTCGAGAGGTTCGAGCAGGTGGACGCCTCCGACGCCCGCGAAAGGGGGGGAACCGGGTTGGGGCTGGCGATATGCCGGAGTATCGTAGAGCAGCACGGCGGCCAAGTCTGGGCGGAGAGCGAACTGAGCAGAGGTAGCACATTTTATGTGCAATTGCCGCTCGCCGAAACCGCTTCGATCGCCACTCTCTAAAAGCTTGAGATGTGCTTATGGCGAAGACTGTGCTCGTTATCGACGACGACCAGGATATTCGAGAAGTAGCGAAGACCAGCCTGGAACTGGTCGGCGGCTTCACGGTCATCGTGGCTGAGTCCGGCCTACGTGGTGTGGCCGTTGCACAAGAGGCAAGGCCGGATGCCATCATTTTGGACCTCATGATGCCCGACTTTGACGGTCAACAGACCCTCGCGCAACTCAAAGATGCCCCTGAGACCGCCCATATACCGGTGATCATGCTGACCGCGAAAGTGCAGGCGAGCAAACTGGAACTAGTGGGCAAAGGAGCTGCGGGCGTCCTCGTAAAGCCTTTCGATCCGATGCAATTATCCAATCAAGTTTGCGAAATACTGGGGTGGAATGCAGGCGGAAAGGATCCAGGCCACAGTGGCTCCGCAAAAAAGTGACGAAGTTCGCTCAGCACTGGAAAAGGTCTGGCTCAACAGCAGGCCGGAGGCACTGGGACGGCTGGTGACGTTGGAACGCTTTACTGACAGCTTGCGTTCAGGGACTTCCGACCAGGACTCCTGGGAGAGGGCCCTGTCGGCAGCCCACCGGCTTTCCGGGTCGCTGGGGATGTTTGGTTTCGGCGAAGCCTCTGTTTGTGCTGCGGAGATCGAGGCCCTGCTGGCTGGGGGATCAACATTGGATGTCGCAACACTGGCACGATTGGTGGAACGCCTGCGAAGGCTGCTAGAGAGAACGCAAGCGTCGGGCGGAAAACCGGAGCGGCGCGATTCATGAAGAGTAAAAGCGTCAAGCCGGCCTTAGTTACAGTCCTGATCGCCGATGACGATCCCATCGTGCGGCAAGCAGTGCGATCCGTCCTCGATGTATCAGGCGGGTTCAGGGTTGTGGGTGAAGCGGAAGACGGGAAAATGGCGGTCGAACTCGCCAGAGAGACCGGCCCTGACATCCTGCTTTTGGATCTGCTGATGCCCAACCTTCCTGGCTTGGAGGCGCTGCGTGCCATCACTACCGCCGGCTCGGAAGTCCGAACTGTCCTGCTGTGCTCTGCCATCACTGCCAAGCAGGTTTTGGAGGCATTACAACTGGGAGCGCGTGGAGTGGTTTTGAAAAAGAAAGTAGCGGAACTCGTACCGGCGCTAGACGCGGTGATGAGAGGTCAATACTGGATCGAGAGTCAGAGCGTTTCCAACGTCGTGCAGATCGTGCAACAGTTGGCCGCGGCGACCCCCCAACCTTCCCAGTCGCACAATCGCTTTGGACTGACCGGCCGCGAAACCGAGATCATCTCATTTATTACGCAAGGCTGCATGAATCGCGACATCGCCGCTTCACTTTCCATCACTGAGGAGACGGTGAAGCGCCATCTCACCAACATCTTCAACAAAGTTGGGATGTCGAATCGCCTCGAACTGGCCCTGTTTGCCATTGAGCACGGGTTAGTTCGAAAGTGAGATTCCTGACCCTTGAACGCTACCCGGTGACTGAGGTGTCTTGACCAGCTTGTCAGGGTCATAGCCTGCCGCCCGAATTTGATCCAATACCTCCGCATAGGTGCTTCCGTCCATCTCCGGCGTACGGCTCAGGATCCAAAGATATATCCGGTTCGGTTCACCAACAATTGCGTAGCGATAGTCGGGGCTGAGCCCAATGACCCAGTAGTCACCGTAAAAAGGCCAAAAGAAGGTCACCCGCAGCTTGGCGTTCGTTGTCTTATCCGCAACTTTAGCCGTACCGCGCGCGGTCTTCGTCTTGCCATCCTTCCGACGGCACGAGTTCACAACCTGGACCTTACCGTTCTTGCGAAGCGTGTACTCGGCGGTCGTATCGGACCGGCAATCGCGCTGAAAACGGTTTGGGTAACGGGCGATCTCGTACCAGGTACCGCTGTACCGGCTGAGATCTACGCTTCCGACCGTCTGCAACGGCGGACGAGTTGTTGATTCAGCCGAGGCAGACCCCGCAGATACCATCACCATCAGCAGAACTGCGCTCATTGTCACAGGGTGCATAGCTGTCCTTCCTCTCCTTTTTTAATACACGCCTTATTAGATGTCGCGACCTGCGGAATTACACATACGACCAAAGTCGTATGCGCCTGCTACCCGCGTGGAATTTTCGGCGGCAGTGCTAGCAGCGATACTCGCAATCGTTGATGGGCGAGGCGCCCAAATTCAAAGGAGGAAATTCATGAAGAAACTTTATATGGCAATTGTGGCGATCGTGCTGATGAGCATCAGCGCATTCGCCAGTCACACCCGGCAGGACATCGTTGATACCGCTGTCCAGTCCGGATCGTTCAACACCCTGGCCAAGGCTCTGAAGGCCGCGGACCTGGTTGACACCCTGAAGGGGCCGGGACCCTTCACGGTCTTCGCACCGACCGATCAAGCATTCAACAATTTGCCTCCCGGAGCGCTGGAAGTATTGCTGAAGCCGGAAAACAAGGATCAGCTTCGTTCCATCCTGACCTACCACGTCGTACCTGGACGCGTGACCGCCAGCGACGTGGTGAAGCTCACTTCCGCCAAGACTGTGAACGGCCAGGAAGTACGGATCAGCGTTCTCAAGAAGGTGGTGCGGGTAAACGAAGCCAAAGTTACGAAGACGAATGTTGTGGCCTCGAACGGCCTGATTCACGTTATTGACCGCGTCATCGTGCCCCCAATGGACGAAATCTCGCAGGTCTCGAAGATTGACGACATGCTCGCTCGGTTCGAAAGCAAGGCCATTGAAACGCGGCGCGACGCGGCGGCGCTGGAATCAAAGCGGCGCAACCAAGGCCTGAGCTGGCATACGCATGCCGACAAACTCGGCGTGATGAAACAGCACATCAACGAGATGGGCAAGATGCTCGCCGAGTTAGAGAGTATGAAGCCCAAGGCCACGTTGTTCGAGGAGAAGGCCATCGAAGCTGCGCGGCCACATCTTGAAGACATGGCGCAGCGCGTGGAGAAGGGCATCAACTGGATCAACGAAGATCGGCGCAGTATCTCCAAGACTGAGTACAGGGACAACCTGCACGGGATCTGGGTGAGTGCCGACGGGCTGTACAGGGACGTGGACACGGTAATCGATTACCACGAAGCGCGCATGCGTTTGAACGAACTCGCGGAGGAGCCGGTGACGCGGTAATCGCGTCCCTCCATAACCAGGGTGAGTGTGCCGGAACCGCGCTCACCCACACTTAAGAATTCAATCAAAATTGAAAAAAGAGAGGATAAGAACATGAAATGGATTGCGATGTGGATGTTATTGCTTGCGCTGACCCTCCCGGTCAGCGCTCAACAAAAAAGTGGCGGTCGCTACGACCAGCAGATTCAGGCCAAAGCGTCAGAGGAACTGGGCAAACGCGACAAGTTCAAAGAGGTCACTGCTTCGGCGGAAGACGGCATTGTGACCTTGAGCGGTAACGTGGAACTCTACATCGACAAAGTCAACGCGGAGAAACGGGTGCGAAAGATTCAACACGTTGACGGAGTACGCAACCATATTGAGGTTGCCAGCAGCGTGCACGATGAGATCCTGCGCGAGCAGCTCTCGAACAAGCTGCGCTACGACCGAATCGGCTATGGGATTGTCTTCAACAATCTGACCTTGGGTGTCGAGAACGGGGTTGCGACGGTGGCAGGCAAGGTACGGGACTACCCGGACCGCGACTCCGCCATTGCGATCGTGGAAACCACGGCCGGAGTGAAGGACGTTGTCGATGAGATCGAAGTGGCGCCAACCTCCATCAACGATGACCGCCTGCGAGTGGCGCTGGCCCGCTCTATCTACGGCAACTCAGCGCTGCAAAAGTATGGCCTCGATCCGCAGGCGCCGATTCGAATTGTGGTGGAAAACGGCCATGTCGAGCTTCATGGTGTTGTCACCGACAAACTGGACAAGCAGGTGGCTTATACGCAGGCCAGCTCCGTCCCAGGAGTGTTCAGCGTGAAGAACAACATCATGGTTGCGTCGGAGATGAGCCGTTAAGCCGGACCCAGGCCCCGCCGAAGCAGGCGGGGCCTTTCGCTAACCGATAACTCGCAGAGAGGATAAAACAATGAAATGGTCATGGAAGCTCGGAACCTTTGCTGGAATTGCGGTTTACGTGCACGCCACGTTTCTGCTGCTGCTGGGTGGGATAGCAGTCAGCCATTGGATACGGTACCAGAGTCTGCTTCCGACCCTGACCGGCGTGGCCTTCATACTTGCGCTGTTTGTGTGCGTGATTCTCCACGAGTACGGTCATGCCTTGACCGCACGCAGGTTTGGCATCGCAACCAAGGACATCACGCTGCTGCCGATTGGCGGTGTGGCGCGACTGGAGCGGATCCCCGAGAAACCGAACCAGGAGTTCTGGGTGGCATTGGCCGGACCGGCGGTGAACGTGGTGATCGCAGCCCTACTGGCGGCATACCTATTCCTGACCGGTCATTTTCAGCCGGTACAGCAGATAGGGTTAACCCACGGAGCGTTTCTGGAGCGGGTGATGTTCGCCAATCTGTTTCTGGTGGGCTTTAACCTGATCCCGGCTTTCCCCATGGATGGAGGTCGGGTTCTCAGGGCGCTTCTGGCGAAGCGGATGGAATATGCCAGGGCCACGCGGATCGCGGCCGTCGTCGGTCAGGGGCTGGCGTTCGTATTAGGATTTCTAGGTCTCTTCACGAATCCATTTCTGGTGTTTATCGCTTTCTTTGTCTGGATCGGTGCGGCACAGGAGGCAACCATGGCGGAAACGAAGTCGATACTGGGGTCCGTGTCTGCAAAGAACGCGATGATACTGGAGTTTCGCACCCTGTCTCCGCGGGATGAACTATCGGAGGCCGTGAAGCTCGTCCTGAACGGCTGGCAACAGGACTTTCCTGTGGTGGACCAAGGACGGGTCGTCGGCATGCTCCTGCGGTCCGACATGATCGCGACCCTGGCTGGCGGCGAAGTCCACGCGAGTGTCCGCGAGGCCATGCGTGAGGATTTTCCCGTTGCCTCGCCGGAGGAGTCTCTGCACTCCATCTTCACGCGACTGCATGAGGCCGAGGCTGCCACCCTTCCCGTCGTCGACAACAACCGGCTGGTGGGACTCATCACGCTGGAGAACATGACGGAGTACTTGATGGTGCAAGCGGCTTTTTCGGAAGCCAATAAGAACGGGAACGGCCGCATGAAGGCCGACTTTTTGACGCTGGCGGGACGTACTGCCAACTAGACAACTGATGCAGATCGGGGCCGGCGGCAAACGTCGGCCCCTGTCTTACTAAGATTCCATCAGGACGGGTTACAACCAGCGAGCAGCTTCTTCTCGCTCGTGTTGCACGGCCGGCTCAACGACGGTAAGACCAGCGGCATGAGGTGAAGACAGCAACGATGAGAGCCGTATCACTCTTTCCATTCGCAGAGTACTGGTGGTTTTACGGCGCCTTCACCCTCTTTGTATTGGGGATGCTTGCGCTGGACCTGGGCGTCTTCCACCGCCGCGCGCATGAGGTCTCGACGCGCGAGGCCCTTTCGTGGAGTGTGGTTTGGACCGCCTTGGCGCTTGGGTTTGCTGCACTCCTTTACGGGTACTGCCTGTGGAAGTTCCCGGTCGATCCACGCCTGAGCAGCAGTCCGGGAGCAGTCGACGGGAGCCTAGCCTGGCAGGTGGCTCTTGAGTTCCTGACCGGATTTCTCATCGAGAAATCACTTGCCTTGGACAACATCTTCGTCTTCGTCGTGATCTTTCAGTTTTTTGCCATCCCCGCGAAGTACCAGCACCGCATTCTGTTCTTCGGTATCTTGGGTGCGTTGGTGTTCCGTGTCATTTCTATCGCGCTCGGTGCGGTGCTTCTGCAATACAAGGCATTGGTTATCTTCTTTGGGGTATTGCTAATTGCAACGGGCGCCAAGATCTTGTTCGCGCCCGCCAAGCCGATTGACCCAGAGGCTAACGTGGTCATCCGACTCCTGTGCAGGCTTCTTCCGGTCACACCGCAGGTCGACGGCCAAAACTTCTTTCGCCGTGTTGCCGGAAGGTTGCACTCCACGCCCTTGCTGGTGGCCCTCGCATTCATTGAAGTCTCCGACATCATATTTGCCGTGGACTCGGTGCCGGCGATCTTTGCCGTCACCAGCGAGCCACTGGTGGTATTCACTTCGAACGTCTTTGCCATTTTGGGAATGCGTGCACTCTATTTCCTTCTGGCCGGAGTCGCGCAGAAATTCCACCTGCTCAAGTACGCGCTGGGAACGATTCTCGTGTTCGTGGGCCTGAAGATGGCCTGGCTGAATGAAGCTTTCGGCGGCAAGTTCCCGATCAGTTGGTCGCTGGCCATCATTGCTTTCATCCTCATACTTTTCCTTCTCCTGTCACTCACCGGTTCATCGCGCGCTGCATCAGCGGGAGCGTGAGAACTCTTGAACTGAATGTTAAGTAGCTTGCATTGTTTGCTCGAACTGCATGAACCCCTGGTGAGGGTTGCCATTCGCGGGTTTACAAAAGTGCCAGACTGCCGTGATGGAGCAGGAATGAGAAAATCGACGCGCCGCTGTATGAGATTGAAAACATTTAGCACGACAACGTAGTTCTTTTTTCTCACCAGGTGCTTAGCCCTGCCAGTTTTTCTCAGCTCACTTGCACTGCAAGTATCGAAACCGAACCACCGTCTACGCTCCTCGACGGGGAACGTCACAGGCTCGGACGGGGTGCACGTGCCCGCAAGTTAAAGCAGAGGCAGGTAGTGATCGGGCGTGGGCGCGGCCAATTCTGTCTCGCTGCCGCAGAGTGACTTGATGCGTCGATGTAGGTTCAGCGGAAATTGGCGCGCCATTTCATAGGGCAATAATAGGGCAATAAGAAATACGATCGAATACGCTCAACAACTTAGGAGAACGATCCCGAACGCTAAGCGCCTTTGTTTTCAAAAACTCGCTGGGTTCGAATCCAACTCTCTCCGCCATATTATAAAAACTCTGCATTGCTACTGGTTATT
>DASSIO010000168.1:0-3524 GCA_035691825.1 Terriglobales bacterium
GGGCAGCTTGACGTTCACGGTTTCCATAGCTTCAAATTATCGCACACGAGGCAGCTTGTCGCATTACCTCGTGCTTAAATTCGCCCGGATTCCGTCGCACGTTGTAGCTCCTGTGGCCGCGCAAAGCTCCGAATTATGCGCCACGAATATCAAAGCGCTTGATCAATCCGTTTTCGATCCGAAAAATATGGCCGACCATCTTATCCGCTAGAAGATTGCCCTGGAGGTCGCGGACCACTTGACGGACTTCCACAACCACTTCCCCTTCCGAACCTGGAGCGAACGCGACCGCCTCGACGTGCGGATCGATCATCGTCCACTGGCGTGTCCAGTAGCGGCGCACCTCTTCACGTCCGTGTACATGACCGCCTTCCATGCCGTTGGCCCAAACGACATCCTCGTGCATGAAGGCGAGCACGCTCTCCATATCGCGAGCGTTGAAGCAGTCGTAAACGCGTTTCAGAAGCTCCATTTCGTCGGGCATTCCAATCTCCTTCGTCCTGGCCCGCGCTTTCTGGAGTGCGGTTCATCCTGAGCCAGCCTGCGGCAGGCGAAGTCGAAGGGCCCCGCCCGGATCCCACAGAAAATCAAAAACCGCACCCTGAAAATCGCAGGGATGCTGCACGCGACTACCCTTCGCGCTGTGAGCGTCTAAGGTGAATGGTCCCGATATTCTGTCGATCTCGGCCCGAGTAATATTCCCCGTCTAACCGAGCGCAATTTCCAAGCACCATCACGCGCGCGACTCCGCGATGCGCATGCATCGTACTCGGAGCTGAGGGCCGCGGTTCATTTAGGTATTCGTAACTGAGGGTGCATTCACCGCTTGTGAGCAGGTTAGCGGAAAGACTGTGCGACTGAGAGAGAGCAGCATCGCCAATGATCAGCATGGTCGTCCACGTTTGCCTAATTTGAATGCTCAAGTCAGCTTTGACTCCTAGTCCTGCCGAGACGCCGTTTGTTTCAATTGGTTCCACGCGGCCGGTCCAGATGCCCGATAGATTCGGCACTCTGATGATACGAAGCTTGTGCAGAGGGCCACATTTCCAGACCCAGCGGTCGAAGAGTTCGTAGAACACGCCATAGAAAGCCATCGTGTCGATTGGCGGCGTGGCCCACCATGGGACAGTGATTTGGTATCGGTCGAGGAAGTGAAATACGGTGAAAGTTGCGGCAATCGCGGCAATGGCAATAAAAAATGGCACGTAACGTCGTTCGGCGGAGTCGGTCGAGTAGGTATGCGCCATTAGTTCCAGTTATCCCACCCGCTTTGTGCGGCAACGACAAACGTCGAGAAGTCATTCGCCGACCACTGTGTTGGTCCGTTGCCGATGAGAGTCGTAACTCCATTTTGCGCAAGGAATCCAGCGTAAGGCGTGTAGAGCAGATAATTGAGTATCGCAGGCACCGCTGTACTGAATTGCCCAACAAATAGTCCGTCCGGAACGTTGTGCAAGGCGCATTCGATGTAATACGAAGGCGCAACACTATCCCCTAGCAACCCATGATCGGTGAGATGGTTTCGGAGGTTTTTGAAGATTCGGACCGTGGCTTTGTATTGGCCTGCCGTGCGGGCCGCTTGATTCTTATCCTCACCCCTCTCGATATGATATTTCGGGTAGTTCACAATCGGGTTGTTGGCGAGATCGAAAAATAAAATCCCCCAATGCCCGGTGTACTTGTTCCGGTCTGTGAAGGTTGCGTAGCGGCGAAAGCGCACCGCGGGAACCACATCCGAAGTCCTGTGCCCCGTTCCAGTGTCTACCTTTATCGATTTGCTCCCGAATCGGACCGCGCTGCTCCCATAGTGAGAGTGAAGAGCAGAAAACACGTCCTTTCTAAGGTCCTCCCAACGATAAGTCGCTGGAGGGAATAACAACTCGTGCAACTGCTGCTGTGCCAGTGGGAGTCTACTTAAATCTCGGCCAAAAGTATCCCCATAGAGCACAACAACATCAACGTCACTGTCGCCGTAAATGTTGGTTGAGTTCCCGTACGAGCCTTGGAGGAAAATATCGACGTCCCGTCCTGCCAGCGGAGACGTCGATTTCAATAACGCATGGCGAATGCTAGCGTAGGCGGCGGATGAAGCCGTTGTGCCCCCCTGGTGCGCCCATGTATCTAGCTTAGAGAGCGGGATGGGCATAGCTTCTTTAAATCCTACTATCGATAGTTCAAGAATTGAAGGCTTGTCAGCGACTCATCTTGTGGCTTCGCGGTGGCGAGGAGCATGCCCCCACGCATCCACAACAACCAAAACTCCTTTCGGAATTCCCAACGAGCTTTCGAACTAAGGCTCCTTGCAACATAATCAGAAGAATACTAAGCTAGTTGCAAATAGAATGCCTCATCGCCATACGCCGTTCCTGAAAGAGGAAGTTATGCTCAAACCACTACGACGCGGATCGCTCTTGTTTGCGATCCCGATGCTCTTGTGCGCACAAACCCCGCCAAAGCCAACCCAAGAGAAGGCAGCGGGTGAGATATATAAGACCGCTGGACCTTCGGTTGTCTTGATCGAGACCTACGCTGAAGATGGAAAAGTGTCCGGGTCCGGCAGCGGCTTTCTCGTCAGCGCTGATGGCGAAATACTCACAAACTTTCACGTAATCGCCCATACAAAACGTGCAACCGTAAGGCTAGCCAACGAAGACGCGTACGATTACGTTGGCATACTTGACGTTGACAAACGCAAGGATATTGCCCTCCTCAAGATCAAGGCCGTGAATTTGCCCTACCTCAAGCTTAGCCATTCAGGCTCTGCGCAAGTCGGAGATAAGCTATACACACTGGGAAACCCACTCGGCGTCTTCCAAAATACCTTGTCCGAAGGCCTTCTAAGTGGAATCCGACAAATGGACGGATATAAGCTGTATCAACTCTCCGCGCCCATCAGCCACGGAAGTTCAGGAAGCCCTGTTTTCAATTCTCAGGGCGACGTCATAGGCATAGTTGAGGCGACGCTCCCCGAAGGCCAAAACCTTAACTTCGCGATCCCTATCGATTATGCTGCGGGGATGCTCGACTCCCGGGAGGTCCGTCCCCTCACGGCCTTTTATGAGCCAGAGGAAGCCAAGCAACCACCAGAGCCCGCTGCTAAAGAAGAGACAGCTGCGGCTTCGCCATCGACAAGCATCAAGCAGGATCCCTTTACCTATATAAGTAACAAAATCGGAATTTGGACGAAGGAAGACGCGGAAGTCGAACTGGGAAAGCCTGTCGACCGAAGAGATGCCATTGTGAACAATGCGGTCGTCGGTGACATATTCAAATACGATAGCCCCAAACCCAACTTCAGTTCGATCGAGCTAAACATCAATCGAACGAGTAAGAAACTGGCTGCAGCATATTTCTACTACGCGGGTCTTGTTTCCTGGAAGAGTATCGAACAGACGCTCGGCAAGAACTACAAAAAACAGAAGGTGGCCAATGGCCGCCCTATCTACCTTTACCAGTTCCAAGGCCGCGAGGTCTCGGTTATCGTCGATAGCGCGAACAACGTGTACAACATTGGCGTCTGGTGA
>DASSIO010000169.1:0-5518 GCA_035691825.1 Terriglobales bacterium
TCCGGCTCGCGTCTGTGGGATGCCGACGGGCGCGAGTACGTTGATTTCATCGGCTCATGGGGCGCGCTGATCTTAGGCCATGCGCATCCCGAGATCGTTGCCGCCATTCAAAAGCAGGCCGCGCTCGGGACGAGCTACGGCGCCACAACGGAACTGGAAGTTGAACTTGCGGAGGCCATTCAACGCGCCGTCCCGTCGATCGAGAAAATTCGCTTCGTCAGTTCAGGGACAGAAGCCGCGATGTCTGCTGTGAGGCTGGCGCGCGCGTTCACCAAGCGCGATTTGATTTTGAAATTCGAGGGCTGCTATCACGGGCACGCGGACAGTTTTCTTTCGCGGGCGGGCTCGGGGTTGGCTACGCTGGGGATCGCATCGAGTCCGGGCGTACCGGAAGCGCTCGCGTCGCTCACGCTGAACGCGCCTTACAACGACATTCTCACCGTGGAAAAGATCTTTGCGGCGCATCCCAATGAGATTGCCGCGATTATCGTCGAGCCGGTCGCCGCGAACATGGGCGTCGTCCCACCAGCGCCGGGATTTCTCTCCGGCCTGCGGCAGATTGCCGACCGCGCCGGCGCGTTGCTCATTTTGGACGAGGTGATTACCGGATTTCGGCTTTGCTATGGGGGCGCGCAGTCGCTGCACGGAATTACTCCGGACTTAACCATTCTGGGCAAGATCATCGGCGGAGGCTTGCCGGTGGCGGCGTACGGCGGACGCGCGGAAATCATGAATATGGTCGCGCCGCTTGGTGCGGTATACCAGGCGGGAACGCTTTCCGGCAATCCATTGGCGATGCGCGCGGGAATCGAGGCGCTGCGGCTGCTGGCGAAGCCGAGTTTTTATGAGGATCTGAATGCGCGCGCGGACGCGTTCGTGGAGAAATTGCGCGCTGTGGCCCGCGATTCGGGACTCGCTGGGCAGGTCAACTCAGCAGGCTCTCTCATCACTCTATTTTTCTCAGCGGAGCCGGTGGGCAATTATGCGGACGCGAGAAAATCCGATACGCGGCGCTTTGCGGCGTTTTTCCGCGCCATGCTCGAACGCGGAATTCTTTTGCCACCGTCACAATTCGAAGCGCTCTTCATTTCCGCGGTCCACTCGGAAGCGGATTTGCAGCAAACTATTGAAGCTGTGAAAGAATCGTTGGCGCAAACGGCAGCGAGTCCTAGTTAGTGACCGACAGCCTTACGAAAAGCGAAGCTGCGTCGCAGATACCGAGCAGCTCACTTTGGGGGCTGGCCGTTCCGCTTAATGGGAGACGTATACGAAAAATGGAATAGAAGTGTTTTCATCTAGAAATGGCAGTGCCTGGCTGGAAATCCAATAATTGGAATAGATTAACCTCAAGATGACTTGCTCTACGTTGCTGTATCTGCTGTATGTCCTTTAAGAGCCTTACCTTAGCTTATTCTGCGCAAGGTGGACCAAAGTACGGCCATGTACATGCATTGTTCGCGGTATGCATATAACCGTCTATGGATTTTCACGTCTGCGACAAATGCGAGGAGGAACACTCGTGCGCTTTGCTTATAGAGCTTTGTGGTTGATGCTTCTGACGTTTGTGTTTGGAATTGGCACAGCTTTGGCTCAGGTGCCTACTGGTTCGATCGTCGGTACCGTTTTGGACGCCCAGAAGGCGGCCGTCGAAGGCGCGACGGTAACGGTTACCTCGCTGGATACGGGTATCGCATACACCACAAAGACTGCTTCCAATGGCGGTTACTCCGTTACGAGCTTGAACTTTGGACGCTATCGCGTTGAAGCCAGCAAAGACGGCTTCAAGACTGGCTCCGTGACCGACTTGAAGCTTGACGCAGCGTCGACGCTGTCCGTACCTCCAATCGTACTTCAAGTTGGTGCGAGGACGGAGACAATCACTGTTGAAGCTGGAGCGGCGGAGCAAGTTCAGACTACCGACGCCTCTATCAGCACGGACATTGAAACGGCGCAGTTGCAAGCGCTGCCAGTTGGTAATCGCCAGCCGATGGGCTTGGTGTCGGCATTGATCCCCGGGGCCGTGAACAATGGGACCAATGGAACCATCATCAATGGCCAGCGGGCGTCCTTCACCAATGTTACTCTCGACGGAATTAACATTCAGGATAACTTTATCCGGCAGGGAGACATTGATTTCTCGCCCAACCAGCTGTTCCTGAGCCAGACCAGCGAGTTCGCGATCAATAACCAAAACGGTCAGGCATCGGCGGGCGGCGGGTCATCGGGAATCACCATTGTTTCGCCGAAAGGTACGAACACCTGGCACGGGCAGGGCTTTTTGTATTATTTCGACAACAAATGGAATGCGAATCCCTGGTTCAACAATGCCTTCGGACTTCCGAACTCGGCGTTTAACCAGGCGCAATATGGCGGGCAGGCCGGCGGCCCAGTCATCAAGAACAAGTTGTTCGTTTACGGATCGTTTGAAGAATTGAAAGCCCGAGCGCAACAACTGCAGAACGCGACCATCTTTACTTCGGCGGCAGCGGCGAACGGAACCTTTCAATATCATCCGTCAAATGCGCCCGGCACAATCGCGACCGTGAACCTGCTTACGTTGGAGAATAGCACCCGCGGAAATCCTGTATTTACGATTGATCCGGCAATCGCTGCTCTGGTCGCTCGAATCCCGTCAAACGCTGTGGTGAACAACACTCAAGTGGGCGACGGGCTCAATACCGCTGGATTTGCTTTCAATTCCCGCAATAATGTCACTCTCAAGAACACAGGCGGTCGCGTCGATTTCACTCCTACAGAGCGTCAAAGTTTTTCAGCGACGTACTACTGGAACCGGCAGATCTTCGACCGCCCGGACATCGATCAATCGTTTAATACCGTCCCGATTGTAAGCAATTTCGACGCCACGAACTTCTTTACGGCTGCTTGGAGATGGAGTCCAACGGCGAATTTCACAAATGAGGTACGCTTCGGCTACAATCTGGCTCCGGCAACGTTCAACACTTCACAAAAGTTCGGGCCGTCGTTCATCAGCGGAATCAATCCTTCGACTGGACAGCCGACCAATGATCTTGCTTTCACGAATCCGGACCCGAACTTTTTCTTTCAGGGCCGCGATACGCATACGTGGAGCTACCAGGACAATGCCAACGTGTTGCACGGGAACCATTCGATCTCGTTCGGCATGCAACTCCAGAGGCTGACGATCGATGCCGTGGGCGACGGGGGCACTTCGACCGACTTCCAGTTGGGGTTCAGCACATCCAATACCTTCGCCTTGACCGCCGGAGATTTTTCGGCGCCTATCTCCGCGAACGATTTGGCGAATGCCAACAATATCCTGGCCACGCTGGGCGGCTTTGTCGAGCAGACCTCCCAGACTTTCAACGTGACCAGCCCGTCATCCGGATTTGTCCCTGGCGCGGGCAATGAACGGAACTTTCACCAGAATGACTGGGCATTCTATGCCGGGGATGCCTGGCGCTTCCATCCGAACCTTACGATCACTTACGGACTGCGCTACGAATATCTAAGCCCGCTGGCTGAGGCAAACGGGCTGATGCTTCAGCCGATTCCGGGGATCGGACAGACGATTGAGCAGACGCTGCTGTCCAATGCTACGGTCGGTTTCGTCGGAGGCAACTCGGGACATCCTGAGTACAACAAGGATCTACATGACTTTGGTCCGAACATCGGAATCGCGTGGGACCCGTTTAGTGATGGCAGAACGGCAATACGCGCGGGCTATACCATTCACTATGTGAATGATGACTTGGCGACAGCGATCAACAATTCATTGAATGGCAATGCGGGGCTTTCTTCCCAAGTTGTCAATCCCGATGTGGTGAATACTGTCAGTGGTGTTAACACGCTGCCAGCGGCGTCGGTAATAGCGGCGCCCCCGTTTTTGATTCCAACTACATTCCTGAACAATGCTAACAACGTTGGCATCGCCGGCAATGCTGGTTTTGCGATCTCGCCGAACCTCCGGACTCCTTACGTTCAGGACTGGAACCTCTCGGTGCAGAGGGCGATCGGATGGAACACCACGATCACAGTGTCCTATCTGGGTAACCATGGAACAGACCTGATCCGCGGGCTGGACATCAACCAGGTCATCATCAACCAGAATGGGCTTCTCCAAGGATTTAACATTGCCAGGAACAATTGCTTTGTGTCCGTCGCGGCGGGAAACGGATGTGACCCGAGATCGACCATTCCCGGGACCCAATCTTTGGCGGGGACAATTTTCGATCCCAATTCCCCCAACGCGCTTGTGGGAGGGCCCAGCGATCCTGGGTTCCTCGAAAATGGGTTCATACAGAGCGAAATCGAGCGGGCGCAGGTAGGTGATTTGGCGGATATATACCATATCGACGGAATCGAGAATAATTTTGGATTGCCCTTCCCGCAGGGACAGTTCACCACGAACGATCTGATTCGAGGCGGCGACCTGCTGGAGAATTTCTCCAGTTCCAGCTATAACGCTGGCGTCGTGGAAGTGCAGCGCCGCTTCAAGAACGACCTTATCTTCCAGGGCAGCTATACGTACAGCAAAGTTATCGATGACGCCGATGGCTCGCAGACCAATTTCTCGCCGCTGCTGGACAATGCCCAGCCGCGAGCCGTGAGAGGGCGTGCCAGCTTTGATGTGACGCATGCCTTCAAAGCGAACTTCGTCTACAACCTGCCATTCGGCTCAGGGCGATTCTCGGCGGGCAACGGCATTTTGAACCGGATCATCGGCGGATGGGCGGTCTCTTCGATTTTCGACTTGCAAAGCGGCGCACCTTTCTCGTTCCTCAGCGAGCGCGGCACGATCAACCGAAACGGCCGTTCCGGAAGCGAGACCGCCTTCAGCAACCTAAGCCGTTCGCAATTGCGTGACGCCTTGAAAATTTCATTCCCTGGCGGGAACGTCCCTGTGATTCTCATCAATCCGAGCTTCATCGGGCCGAACGGAAGAGGTGCGGGACCGGATGGTCTTACCTGCTCGCCCGTGGTCGCAAACGGTCTGTGCAACCCGGCCCCGGGCCAGCTCGGCAATCTGTCACGGAACGAATTCAACGGGCCGATGTTCTTCGATCAGGACATCTCGATCATTAAGGGCATTCAAATCCGCGAGTCGATGAAGTTGGAACTGCGCGGCGATGCGTTTGAAGTATGGAACCATCCGACGTTCATGGTTGGCAACCAGAACATCAATTCATCAACGTTCGGGCAGGTAACCACGACTTCGAATTTCGCGCGATCCTTGCAAGTCGGAGCGAGGCTCATCTTCTAGCCAAGCGTTTTCACGTAACACCCACGGGCCGCGAGGAATCGCGGCCTTTTTTTTCGCCGCGCAACAACGCAATGCACCCCAGCGAGCAAAAGGGGTCGTCCTCTAAAAAGCAACACAAAATTAGAGCAGCCCGAGCAATCGCGGCGGTCTGGTCAGGCTTATCGAAAAGGTGTATAAGCTGGTTCTTCATCTTTTCTGCTAATGCCTGGGGGTGGCCATGAGCATGAGGCGTTTCACTCTGATCGCTGTGATTGCTGCGACGGCGGTTACCGTTGG
>DASSIO010000170.1:0-6492 GCA_035691825.1 Terriglobales bacterium
AGGCGCTGGATGCTGCGCATCTCCAGTTTGACGACCCGCTTACAAAACGGTGTGTAAAAGCGCCCCTGCGAGAACTGCCGAAGTGCGCGCAACAGGCCGGCGTTTGCGCGGTAGCCGACGAGCATATTGCTGACAAGCTGGTCGGCAAACACGGCCAGAGGAATCTGGCGGACCATGTCGGGTGAATACGCCGTTCGCAACCTCTCGTCCTGACGCTCCATGATGCCGAGGACCACAGCCTCCAGGAGAGCGTCCTTATCAGGGAAACGGCGGTAGACGGCCCCCGGCGTTAACCCGGCGTGCTGGGCGATTCGCGGAATGGTGGTGCCCTCTACTCCGTGTTGACCCAGCACTTCCGCGGCGGCCTTTAAGAGCTTACGCGTGGATTCCCGGCTGCGGGCCTGTTGTGGTTCGAGTGTCTTTTTGGCCATCGGTTTCCTCCTGGAGCACCGTAAAATAATGCTTGACAGAGATGTAAATGTAAATTTACATTTACATCAGGCGAACCGCAAGCAGGGCAGCACATTCTCTTTCGGGCCTTTGCCCCACCGGTAAACGCATTGAGGAGGTTCTTATGGCCACAGCAACCATTTCCACTACTAATCTGCCCATCACAACCGTCGAGCATCCGCTGCGCAACCCGAATTATCGACTCTGGCTGACCGGCGGGACGATTTCGTTTTTAGGCGACCAGTTTTATTTTGTCGCTTTGCCCTGGCTTGTCTTGCAGCAGACCGGCTCGGCTGTGGCCATGGGTGCCATCATGATGGCAGGCGCTATTCCGCGCGCATTGCTCATGCTCATGGGTGGCGCCGTCAGCGATCGCATGTCCGCCCGCAAGATCATGATGGTCACTGCTACTGCGCGCACCATCTGTGTCACGGTAATCGGCGTTCTAGTCTGGCTTCGCATTTTGTGGACCTGGGAGCTGTATGCTCTGGCGTTCGCTTTCGGCGTCGCCGATGCATTCGCCGTTCCTGCGCAGACGGCCTACATGCCCTCGCTAGTGAAGCGCGAGCAACTGGTCGCGGCATCCTCAGTCAGCCAAAGCACGGCGCAGATGACCACGATTGTTGGCCCGGTTCCGGCGGGGTTTGTGATCAAAACGTTGGGGGTGGCCTGGGCCTTCTTTGTGGATGCCATCAGTTTCTTGTTTATTATTGGCGCACTCTGGAAGCTGCCGGATCCGCCCAGGCCTCAGGCTGCCCGGAAAGCGATGTTGCACTCGATCGCGGAGGGGATAGCCCACGTGGGAAAAGATGTGCCGCTGCGCTCGCTGATGCTGCTGGCCACGATCATGAACTTTTGCATTGCCGGGCCGGTTTCTATTGGTCTGACTTATTTGACGAAAACGAGATTCGGTTCGCCTGCCGTGTTCGGCATTGTGATCTCGGCGGTTGCGGCGGGAAGTTTGCTCGGCGCGCTCCTGGCCGGCGCTTGGAAGATTCGCCAACGCGGCGTGATGATTCTTCTGGTGTCGCTGGTGTTGGGTGTTTGCCTGGGATCCATCGGTATGCTGGGAAAAGTGTGGAGCATTGCCGCAGTTTTGCTGATCATGGGTGCAGCCGCGGGAATGGTCAACGTGCACATCGGCGCCTGGATCATGCAGCGGATCGATGTCGCGGTGCGCGGACGAGTTGCTAGCGTGCTCATGCTTGCTTCTTACGGAATAACCCCCGTCTCCCTCGCAGTTGCAGGATTCCTGGTTTCATGGAGCTTGAAATTTATGTTTCTGCTCGCGGGCGGACTTATGGTGCTGACGGCCGCTGGAGCTTCGCTCCAGAAGCCAGTGCGCGAGATTGAGTAATTACTCGGAGCTTGCCGTTGCGCGAACTGGGAGTCCCTCTGGAGGATCAGGTGTTTCAAGAATCCGCAAGGAAATCTGACTTCTTTTCCAACTGTGAAAGAAATTAGGGCGAACCCCTGAGCTGGCGCAGCTTTCTCGGCACATTTAGGAGAAAAACTGATTCGCACTTTTTTTGAACGTGCGGGATTGCGCGAAATTATTTTTGCACCCGCCATTGTACGACAGTCATCAAAACATACGTAGGACGGGCATCATTGCTGGCGCCCGTCCTGCAAAAGATAAGCATGATCAAGATCGCAGGCAAAAAGGCTCTTGTTACCGGCGGCAGCAGTGGTACCGGCCTTGCCAAGGCCGGACTTTTCATTGCACAGGGCGCGCAGGTCGACCTTACTGGTCTCGACCAGATCATGCTCGCTGAAGAAACATGACGAAGGACAAGTTTCGACAGTCCTTGACCTGATTCTGGGCGATTCGGATCGATTCAGTCGGGCGATTGGAGTATGCGATGGAAAAGTTCGAACAACCGATGACAACGCACCCTATCGGAACAGGAGGCGGGGGATCACTGGAGGACCTCAGCGCACGTCGGCGGGCGTTTCGCGATCTGCACGAGGCGGGCTGTTTCGTGATTCCGAATCCTTGGGACGTCGGCTCAGCACGTTACTTGCAACAGTTCGGATTTCCTGCGTTGGCGACGACCAGCGCGGGCTTCGCGTTTTCGCATGGACTGCCTGACTCCGAAGTTGCGCTCACTTGCGAGCGCAACCTGGCATACATTGCCGATATCGCGGGCGCGGTCGATGTTCCGGTCAGTGCGGACTTTGCGTCTGGCTACGGAGCGTCACCGCAAGATGTCGCCGATAACGTCACGCGCTGCATTGCGACCGGCGTCGCAGGCCTGTCGATCGAGGATGCAACCGGTGATCCGTCGTCGCCGCTTTACGATCTGCCGCTCGCCGTAGAGCGTGTGCGCGCAGCGCGTGAGGCGATCGAGCAGACTCGTACCGGCGTCCTGCTGACGGCTAGGGCGGAATGTTTCCTTGTCGGCCATCAGGATCCGCTTCGCGAGTCGGTCCGGCGTCTGCAGGCATTCGCTGAGGCGGGGGCGGACGTGCTATTTGCACCCGGACCCCACGATCCCACGGCGATCAAAGCGCTCGTTGACGCGGTTCGGCCGAAGCCGATCAACGTCTTGGTGGTTAGGGATGCTGGCTTGAGCGTCGCCGACCTGGCGGCACTCGGCGTGCGACGCATCAGTGTCGGCGGCGCGTTGGCTCTTGCTGCATGGACCGGTTTCACGCGCGCAATGCAGAAGTTGAAGTCGGAGGGGAGTTTCGCAGGCTTCGCGAGCTTGGTGTCTTACCATGACATCAACGGGTTCTTCTTTACCGACTTCCGCACCCGGCAGCCTGACGGGCGGCGGTCGGCGAAGGCATCGGGCTAAGTATTCAAGAATGCCACGGACGACAACAGTGGTCGACCCATCGCACTTTACCTCCTTTGAAGATGCGGCCGTACTGAAGTTCTTCGAGCACTCAAGGTTTCTCGAAATCCCGAAGCAACTTGCCGACACTTCCTTCAACGCCGGGAAAGGACGTTTGCTGGATGCGCTACCCAAAACGAGTTGCGTGTGACTGAGACCCTACCATCGACTCTGCTTTCAAGCTCCGAGAATGCAGCGCTCCTGTTCCCGGTGTTGAGTCCAGCGCAGATTGCGCGGATTGCTTCACACGGAGTGATTCGTCCAATCACCTGCGGAGAAGTGTTGATCGAAAGCGGCCAAACCAACGTGCCGTTCTTTGTACTGAAGTCTGGCCAGATCGAGGTTATTCGCCCATCGGCACTGGACGAGATTTTGGTCGCGATTGTCGGCCCTACTCAGTTCACCGGTGATATCAGTATGATCCTCGGTCGCCCCGCGCAGATGCGCCTCCGTGTGAAAGACTCCGGTGAAGTCGTCCAACTGACACGCGACCAGATGCACGCCCTCATTCAAACCGACGCCGAAATCAGCGAAGTGTTGATGAAAACGTTGATCCATCGGCGGGTCGCGGTGATTGCGCAAGGGATCGGCGACGTGCTGCTCATCGGCTCCGTCGGGTCTGGGGCAACGCTACGAATCAAACAATTCCTCACGCGCAATGGTCACCCCTTCAAGTACCTCGATCTTGACCGGGACGCCGATGTGCGGCAATTGCTCGATCGCTTTCACGTGGCGCCGGCGGAGATCCCTGTCGTAATCTGCCGCGGCGAGGTGGTGCTCAAGAATCCCAGCAATGAGCAGATCGCCGATTGTCTCGGCTTCAATAAGGGAATCGATCACACTCACCGGCGTGATGTCGTCATCGTCGGCGGTGGACCAGCGGGTCTTGCGGCTGCGGTGTACGCCGCTTCCGAGGGACTCGATGTGCTGGTTGTCGAGGCCAGCTCGCCTGGAGGACAAGCCGGCACGAGCTCGAGAATCGAGAACTACCTTGGATTTCCAGCTGGGATTTCAGGAAGAGAGCTGGCCGGACGCGCCTACGCACAGGCACAGAAGTTTGGCGCCGAGGTCATGATCGCGAAAGGCGCCGCTGAGTTGGTCTGCGAACACCACCCCTACGGTGTGAGACTCGACGACGGCGTGACTATCCCGGCTCGCACGGTCGTCATTGCCACCGGAGCTCGATACCATCGGCCCGCGCTCGCGAATCTCGCTCAGTTCGAAGGTGCGGGCGTCTACTACAACGCAACTTTCATGGAAGCACAGCTTTGCGAAGGCGATGAAGTCATTGTCGTAGGCGGAGCGAACTCGGCCGGCCAGGCCGCGGTCTTTCTGGCGCAGACGGCGAAACACGTTCACCTGCTCGTCCGCTCCAGCAGTCTTTCGGCGAGCATGTCGCGATACCTGATTCGACGCATCAGGGAGACCCCAACAATCCAGATCAGGACAGGAACCGAGATCATGGCTTTTGAGGGGAACGAGCATCTTGAGCGTGTGCGGTGGCGTGACGGCACCGGCGCGGTAACGAGTCGGGAGTTCAGGCACGTATTTCTCATGACTGGGGCCGAAGCGAACACCGGCTGGGTAAAGGGCTGTGTTACGCTCGATGCGAAAGGCTTCATCAAGACCGGATGGGACCTGACGAAGGAAGATCTCGCCGCTGCCCAATGGTCGCTCGACCGCTCACCCCATCTGCTTGAAACCTCGCTTCCCGGCGTGTTCGCCGTAGGTGACGCTCGGTGCGGTAGCGTCAAACGCGTGGCATCGGCGGTCGGTGAAGGGTCAATCGCGGTTTCGTTTGTCCACCGCGCGCTGGCCGAGTTCGCAGAACAACGAGATCTCAAATGACCGGCTGTCATCGAGATCGTCAAGCATCTGAAGACGAGACAATGCGAGGAGTGCTCGAGGGGGGGCGCGGGATAGGTTCAAGTCAACCTGTCAGCGGCGCGAGTCACGCGGTGCTGCTACAGTTCCGCGAATCAGCACGCCACCAAGAACTCAGGGACAGGAACGTGTGAAGAAATTCGATCCAAGCAATCTTTCGTGTCATCCAAAATGTATCCCGACACCGCAAAAAATCGCTTGTATGCGCTCTAAAAGCCAGTTTTTTGAACCCCGATTCCGTGGAAAGCACGAATTTTCATTTAAAACACAGGGTTTTGCACGCTAGTTGGACGTCAACTGCAGACTCCGTCCCAGACAGGGTCCCCGGCGATCTGCGGAGGAAAGTGCCCCAAGGGTTCTGCACCCAGAACAATATTCCGAGCCTCTTCTTATTGCGGGCATTCCACGCCGACGCGCCACTTTACATCCCAGGTGCCAAGACTAGGATTCCAGCAGAGCTCGTAACTTGTGAGCATATCTGCGACTCGACGTGACCACCGTTCCTTCTGCCAGTAAGATGTCGTAGACCCCATCGAACATCGGACGAATTTCGGTGATGCGGGCACTGTTCACGATGGCCGATTTCCGCACTCGGATGAAGTGGTGCGGCGCCAGCCTCTCTTCCAGGTGCGCTAGGGTTTCCCGCAACAGGTGACTCTCACTGGCGGTGTGAATGCAGGCATAGTTTCCCGTGGCTTCGATCCACAAAACGTGGGAAACGGGCACAAAGAAAATCCGCTTCTTGTCCTTTACCACAAAGCGTTCCAACGGGCGGAGACTACGAAGGGATTGGAGCAGTGGTTCGAGATCCCGATTTCCTTTCCTGGACTGTTCGAGGACCTGACGTGCGTGAACCAGGGCCTTGGCAAATCGCTCCTTATCATACGGCTTCAAGAGATAGTCAACAGCGTGCACTTCGAACGCACGAATCGCGTGGGCATCGTGAGCTGTGACGAAGATATATACGGGAGCGGGTCGGGTCGATGGCTCGACATTTTCGATAACTCCAAAACCATCCAGATCAGGCATCTGCACATCGAGAAAAACGATGTCGGGATGAAGTTCATTGATCTGCTCCACCGCCCTTATTCCGTTCGCCGCCTCGCCTACAACTTCAATGCCGTTGTGTTCGGCCAGATAGCGGCGGATACCGCGGCGGGCGATCGGTTCGTCATCGACGATGAGGACCCGTGTCTTCATGCGAACTCCTCAGTGGAATGGTGATGATGGCCTCGCAGCCTCGACCGTCGCCCCCGGTGAGTTCCAGCGACGACTCGTCCCCGTAGAGCTGTTTCAAGCGTGCCTGAACGTTGGTGAG
>DASSIO010000171.1:0-9371 GCA_035691825.1 Terriglobales bacterium
TGCCGCCTCGTTCACTCAGGTAATAGAGAACTGGGACAGTCATTCGAGAGAGCACCGTCGAAGCAACTTCCCCGGCCATCAGCGATATCGCTAGCCCCTGGAAAATCGGGTCGAACAAAATCACGCTGGCACCCACGACGACTGCCGCCGCCGTCAATAGCATGGGGCGGAAGCGCACGGCTCCGGCGTCTACCACGGCTTGTTCCAGCGACATTCCGTGAGAGCGGCGTAGTTCAATGAAATCCACAAGGATGATAGAGTTTCGAACAATGATGCCCGCGCCGGCGATGAACCCAATCATCGAAGTCGCGGTGAAAAACGCTCCCATCAGCGCGTGAGCCGGCAAGATCCCCGCGAGCGTCAATGGGATTGGTGCCATGATCACTAGAGGTGTTTTGAAAGACTTGAACCAGCCCACTACTAATACGTAAATCAGCACCAGAACGGCAGCAAAGGCCAAACCGAGGTCACGAAATACTTCGACTGTGATGTGCCATTCGCCGTCCCACTTCATGGAGAGATGATCGGTGCGGTCCGGCAACAACGTGCCGGAGTATTGCTTTACCTGGTACCCACCGGGCAGTTGAATTTTGTTGATCGCATCGCTCATCTTCAGGATGGCGTACACCGGACTCTCGATCTCTCCGGCGACATCCCCCGTGACGTAAACGACAGGCCGCAAGTTCTTGCGGTAAACGCTTTGATCGATCGAACTCTCCCGAACGCTGGTGACCTCGCGGAGAGAAACCAGCTGGCCCGAGGGTCCCGGCAACTTGAGATTCTCGAGATCCTCGATGCTCGAGCGATCGGCCTGTGACAAGCGCACTTCGATGGGGACATCCTCCCGCGAGGCCGGATCGTGCAACAATCCGGTTGAAGCTCCGCTCAGACCGATTTGGACCGTGCGCGTGACCTCCGCTGCTGAGATGCCTTGCAGCGCAGCCTTGTCGAGCTCCACTTTCATGTCGTACTTTTTCTGAGGATCTTCGACGTACCAATCCACATCCACCACCCCGGGAGTCTCCTGAAAGATAGTTTTTATTTTTGCTGCTAGTTCGGTTTGAGTCTTATAGTCCGGCCCATAAATCTCTGCCACGAGAGTTTGCAGCACCGGGGGGCCCGGTGGGACCTCGGCAACCTTGATGCGCGCGCCAAAGGGAGCGGCAATCCGGTCCAGCGCCGGCCGCAATTCGCGCGCAATTTCGTGGCTCTGCGCTTTGCGTTCGTGTCGAGACAACAGGTTGACCTGGATATCGGCTTGGTTTGGCTGACGGCGCAAAAAGTAATGTCGCACAAGCCCGTTGAAATTGTAGGGCCCTGAGATGCCCGCATAAATTTGGTAATTGATCACCTCGGGTTGCTGGCCCAGGTAGCTTCCCAACGCCTGCGCTACACGCGTGGTCTGCTCCAGTGGAGTTCCGTCGGGCATGTCGATGATTACTTGAAATTCGCTCTTGTTATCGAAGGGGAGCATTTTGACCTGCACCCACTTGAGCGGGATGAAGGCTATGGCGGCCAGAAGGACCACCACCACGCCGCCAAGGAAAAACCATCTCCACCTGGAATTTTGAATGAGAGGATTCATCAGTCGGCGATAGAGGCGAGTGGTCCAGCCCTCTGTCTCGTTGCCGGATTCGGGACGATTGGCGTAATGGTGCAGCAAGCGCAGAGCGGCCCAGGGCGAAACTACAAAAGCCACTATCAGAGAAAACATCATTGCTGCCGATGCACCTACGGGAATCGGCCGCATGTAGGGCCCCATCAGGCCGCGCACAAGAGCCATGGGGAGAATGGCGGCAATCACAGCAAACGTGGCGAGGATCGTGGGGTTACCAACTTCATCGACGGCCACGATTGCGACGTCAGCGAGAGACCGGCCGCGATTTTCTGGCAGACGGAAATGCCGAACGATGTTCTCGACGACGACGATGGCGTCATCCACCAAAATACCGATGGAAAAGATCAGTGCGAAGAGCGTGACTCGGTTTAAGGTGTACCCGAACAAGTAAAAGATTGCGAGAGTTAGTGCGAGAGTCACAGGAATGGCCAAGAGCACCACGCCGGATTCGCGCCAGCCGAGCGCCACTGCTATCAACAGAGTGACCGAAAGCGTGGCAAGGAAAAGATGCTTCAGGAGTTCGTCCGACTTGTCTTTTGCAGTTTCCCCATAGTTGCGCGTGACAGTGATATTCAAATCCGCTGGCAACATAGTATTTTGCAGAGAAGCAATTTTTTGCAGAACACTTTCGGAAATGAGCGTGGCGTTTGCGCCTTTGCGCTTGGCAAGTGTAATCGTTACGGCAGGGTACTGCGCATTCGCGGCGCTCCGGGTCGTTCCCACGCCGCTCGCGAACAGGACGTAACTGTCCGGTTCCGTTGGGCCGTCGAGGATCTCTTCCGCCACGTCCCGCAAATACACAGGCCGCCCTGTGTGAACTCCTACGACGACTTGCTCTAGTTCGCCCGGGCGCGTAAAGAAATTGCCAGCTTCGACTTGAAACTCCTCGTTGCCACGCGCAAAGCTCCCCGCCTGATTGCGCGTATTCGCGGCTCCGAGTTGCATAACAACAGAACCCGGAGTCAGCCCGAAGGCCGCGAGGCGTTGCGTATCCAGCACAACTCGCAATTTACGTGGCTGTCCGCCGATGATCGTTGTTTCGGATACGTCATCCAGTTGTTTGACGGAATGCTCCAGTTCTCCGGCGATACGCCGAAGTTGGTATGCGTCGTAGTTTTTGCCCCAGAGCGTAAGAGCGAGAATGGGAACATCATCAATGGAACGGACTTTGATAATCGGCTGGGATACTCCTTGGGGGATGCGATCGAAGTTCGAATACAGCTTGTTGTAAGTCTTTACGATTGCATCTTCCTCTTTCGTGCCTACTGTAAAGCGCACTATCACCATGCTCAGGCCGGCGTGACTGATGGAGTAGATGTACTCGACTCCGGGTATCTCACGGAGTAACTTCTCAATGGGCACGCTGGCACGTTGTGTTACTTCTTCGGCGGTTGCCCCTGGCATCTGCACAAAAACGTCCAGCATCGGCACAACAATCTGCGGTTCCTCCTCGCGCGGTGTCTGCCGGATGCTAAATGCACCAAGCAGCAGCGCGCCGATAATGACGAGCGGTGTCAGCTTTGACCGGATAAAAAGATGCGCAAGGCGCCCAGCCACTCCTGCGACGGGAGAAGGATTGTCCGGTTTGGAAAACGGTGCGCTCATTGGCGTACTGCGATTCGCTTGCCGCCCCAATCGCGATCGCCGGGTGCGGCAACCAGTTTTTCTCCTTCTTGTAGTCCGGAGAGAACTTCGACTTGTTCACCGGCACTCTTGCCGAGCGTGAGGTACCGCAGCTCCACGATTTGGTTTGCGTCAAGCACGTAGACTCCTTGCAGTTGACCGCGGTCAACCAATGCCTTGCGGGAAATCAGCAAAGCCGTTCGCTCGCCCCGCTGAAAACGTGCCCTCCCAAAGAGGCCGGAACGGAGTCGCGAATCCGCCGGCAATTGGACTTTCACAAGAAAACTGCGGCTAGCCGGATCAGCTGCCGGAACGATTTGCGCAACTTTGCCGTCAAGCTGGACATTCTCAAGTGCGTCAACCGTCACTGTGGCGACCTGCCCGATTCGCACGTATCGCAGCTCGCTTTCATCTACTGTTACTTCGAGACGAAAGCTGCGTGTATCTTCAATGGTGAAGAGGGGCATGCCCGGCGAAGCCAGCGTTCCCGCATCGGCCTTTTTCTCCGTTATGACTCCGCTAAACGGCGCGCGTATTTTCGCGTAGCCGAGCGTAGTTCGAGCGTGAGTCTCTCCTGCACTTGTTTGTGCCAGCCCCGCTCGCGCTATCTCTCGCCGTGCTTCTGCGGACTGGTAGCGAGCTTTGATTTCGTCGAATTCCTGCGGGCTGACTGATTTTTGTTCGAAAAGTTGCTGGTAACGCTTCAGCGTTGCTTCGGCGAGAACAAAATTCGAGTCAGCGGCGGAGACTTCTTTTTCTGCGGCGGCGACCGCAGCCGTGGCTTGATCCGAACCGGAGCGAGCTTGCGCGTCGTCGAGAACTGCAAGCACCTGGCCGCTTTGCACGTGATCACCTTCGTGCGTCTGAATTTCAACGATATTGGCCATCACCTGGCTGGAAACCTGGCTGGTTCGTGCTGCTCGTACTGTCCCCACAGCCTCTAGCCAGTCGGGCACGGTAGTCTTTTGCGCGACAGTCACCGAAACGTTGCTCACCGTCTCTGGTGCCGTGACCTGAGTTGGTCGCTCGTTCGAACACCCGGAAGACACGCTGCAGACCATTACAGCCAAAATGATTGAAAGTTTGATTCCTGGATTTGCAGGATTCATGGCGTCACCACGGGAGACTGGGGATTCAACGTTCCGCTGGCCAGTTCAAGGCTCGCGTAGCCAGTATGATAGCGGTACACGGCTTCCCAATATTCCGCCTGGCTGCGGCGAGCCTCTTCTTCCGCCGCAAGCAAGTCTGTAATCGTCGAAAGGCCCGAGTCGTAGCGGTTCTGATTGATACGCAGGCTTTCCTGCGACTCCGCAATCGTTGTGCGAGCCACTTCCACCTGCTGGCGTGCGGAGTCCAAATCATAGTAGGCGCGGCGAACCTCGAGCCGAATCGCGTCGGTAGCCATTTCCTTCACCGCTGCAACCTTCACTTGCATTGCTCGCTCCCGCGAGAGCCGAGCCCGTTTGGCACCGCCTTCAAAAAGGTCGAGCTGCACCTCGATTCCCGCCAGCCAGTTATTTCCGCCTCCGCCTGCGACGAATGTTGGGTTGTCCGCCTCCCACCCTCCAAATGCATTGACTCGCGGACCAAACGATGATTTTGCGATGGCCACACTCTGCTGTTGCGCCGCCTCCTCCGACCGCACTCGCTTCAGATCCGGTCGAAGCTCCACTGCTTCCTTCTCAGCTTCTTCCAGCCTTACTGCTGGGAGATTTCTTTCCTCGAGCGCGTCGGATGGATCGAACTCGGTTTCAGTCGATATACCTAAAGCCATATTCAACTGTGCTCGCGCCGTGGCCAGGTTATTTGCCTCGCGAATAACTTCCTGCTTGCGAGCCGCTAGCCTCACTTGGGCGCTCAGGAAGTCCGATTCCACGACCACGCCGCTTTCGAAACGATTTTTGCTTCGGTCCAGGATGGCTTGTGCCGTCTTCAGGCTTGCTCCAGCAACTTCCATCCGCTTCTTTGCGAGCAAGACGCCGTAATACGACTCCACAGCACGAAAAATGATTTCCTGCTCGGCGCGCTCCAGTTGGTGGCTGGTTGCTTCCTTCGTACGCTCGGCGCGGTTGATCGCGCGCCAGCTGCCGAACGAATCAAAGAGAGTCCATGTCCCGCCAAGTCGGGTCGCAAAGTTGCCGAAGGAGCCCGGAGTGTTCAGCACGTTCAGCGCAAAGTCCCCAGCCGTAAAACGCTGTTGCCTCAATTTGCTCCCGAATACGTACACAGGGTCGTTGCCAAGTGTGGCCGTCTCGGAAAAAGTGATGTGTGGGAGAAGATAGGACCGGGCCTCCTGCACGGAAGCGGTCGCGGCTTTTGTATCGGCGAGCGCCGCTTTGCGCTCCGGGTTCTTCTCCAGCGCTATATTGACCGCCTGTTGAAGCGTGAGCGGAGATGACTGCTTTGTTTCTTGAGCGAAGAGCGGTCCCGGCACCGCCAGCAGAAGGACGGCGATTCTCACAAAGTTTCCAAGAATATTTGATACGTTTCTCAGTTGCATCCATACAGCTGACATTTTTTGAATCATTCTGCCCGTTTGCCGCGCACGCTTTCTCATGGAAATCCTTCAACCTTCCGTGGCTGCCGGAATCGGTGCAAGCCAGCTCGTTTTCTCGTTTAGGATCTCGTAGGTCGTATGCAAGCTGGCCGTATGCTTCACCATCGCGCTCACGGAACAATATTTTTCCTCCGAGAGCCGGATGGCTTCCTCGATTGCGACGGCATCCACGTCAATCCCGGCTACCACATGATGAATACGCACCGAGGTAAACACTTGTGGCGGCCGTTCCGCCTGGTCGGCTTCCACCCGTACTTCGTAGCCGGTCACTTTCTGGTGAAACTTCTGCCGGAGAACGGTGATGACATCAAACGCTGTGCAGCCGGCTAACCCCACGGCGACTAGCTCAATGGGCTTGGGCCCGGTGCCTCCGGCCGCGTCGTCGAGCAACAAGTGATGTTCACTGCCGGTTGTGGCGGCGAACTGCCGTTCCGCCTTAAATGGTTGAGTTAGCAAGACCTTAGCCGTGATCATGGGTGCCTCACATGGGCCCCGGATGGGAGCCACACGAATAAATGCAATGATTTGATATTTGTTACAGGAAGATGCAGCTTGAGTTCTGGGTGTCGTCGAAGAGGCTAAGCTCGCCTTGCGTCGTTCGCGCCGCGCCGGACGATGTTTGCCATGGTATTTTGGTATTCGGCTAACAATTCACGTCTGAACTTTGCAGCGATCCGCGGATCGGGCGCCTCATTTGTTTCCGTTCGGCACATCTGGATCGACTTTTCCAGGCTAGCGAGGAATGCTTTGCAGGGCTCACAGCCTTCCATATGCTGTTCCAGTTCATTACAAAGTGAATCATCAAGCTTTTCGTCCAGGTAGTTTGAAAGTTCGGCGAACATTTCCTTGCAATGCCGTTGTCGCGGCTGCACGGGGTGGCGCATTTCTGCGACAGGTTTTGCGGATTGATGGCGCATACTGCGGAGCTCTTGTTTGGCAAGCTCCTTGCGCACAAAGAGTCGCGCCCGATGCAATCGCACGCGGATTGTCCCAGGCCGGAGCCCGGTGATCTCGGCGACGTCCTCATCGGACAACTCCTCCATGTCGCGCAGTACAAGGATGAGCCGGTACTCCGTTGGAAGTTTTTGCACTGCTTCCCGGAGACGCTTTGCATTTTCGCGACGCAATAAGGAAGTCTCTGGGGTTGCGTCTGGATTGCCCGAAAGTTTCTGCATTTCCTGGCGGTCGGGCATCAGTTCTTCCAGCGAGAGATCTTGCTTGGGAGCAAACTTGCTCTTGCGTCTGCTCATCAGGCAACGATTTTTGGCGACCTTATAAAGCCATACCATCAATGCTTTTGGGCTATCAAATTTCGGCAGGTAGGGGACTGATTTGAGCAGCACCTCCTGCATGGTGTCTTCGGCATCCTGTCTCTGACCGCACACCTTCATACTGAACGAAAAGACTGTGCTCTGTAGCAGAGCCAGCGCCTCCTCGAGTGACTCTGAGTCCTTTCGCTGAATCAGCTGAACGACTTGCTCAATCTGGGGCCGCACGGACTTAACTCTAACACGCCAGGCTGGGGCCACAGCGTTCTCCTGGGAAGCTTGCGGCAGGTTAAGCATGAAGGTCAGCCAAACACTACACATCCAGATCCAAACTTGAAAAATGCCTGTAGTGATGTTGATAGCGTTCAAGAGCTTGTAGGATCCAGAAGTGCGTTATTGGAGCAGCCTTGAACTGGTCGGTATTGCGGATTTCGGCGCTCTTCGAGCTTGCGAGTTTGACAGTTTTCGCGATCAACATTCTCGGCATATTTATTCTTGAACCGAGTCACGCATAGAAACAGCCGCTGGTCGTGGGCGTGCAAGCCAAGGATTCCTAAGAAGGGGAAACTTCTGCCCAACTTTCGATTTGTCCGGAGGAGACTGCGAGATGTATGCTGAAAGCCGCCTCCAACAAACGCATGTCTGAATCTAGTTGCGCCTGCCTGCTGGACGGATGCGTGGAGCAGCGATGAACGGGACCCCAGCCACTTCTCGACCAAACCTGCAGTTAACTCTCGGAAGTGTCTCTTTTGCGATCTGCTTTGCTGCGTGGGGACTGATCGGTGCATTCGCTCCTCACTTTCGTGAAATTTTTCATCTGACTGGCACCGAGACTGCTTTGCTCGTGGGTGTTCCCGTACTTCTCGGCGCTCTCTTACGGATCTTGACGGGCATGCTTGCGGACCGCTTTGGTGGCAGGGTCATATTTTCACTGCTGATGATCGTCGTTGCGGTGCCCGTGTACCTGGTGCCGATGGCCACCAGTTACCGGACCCTGTTGTGCGTTGCCTTTTTCCTGGGGATGGCAGGAAGTTCCTTCGCGGTCGGCGTGGGATTTGTTTCGCGATGGTTTCCGCCGGAAAAGCAAGGCGGCCCTCTCGGTATCTACGGGCTCGGCAACATAGGGCAATCGGCCGCGGTATTTCTCGGACCGGTTCTTGCTGTCATCGTTGGATGGCAGAATATTTTTCGGGGCATGGCGGTTTTGCTGGTCGTTTGGGGAGTCGCATTCTTTCTTTTCGCACGTAATTCACCAAAAACAATACGCCCCTCCGGTCTGAGTGCGATGCTTCAACTCCTCGCGCACGAGCGCCTGTCCTGGGTGCTCTCGTTGTTCTATTTCCTGACTTTCGGAGGGTTCGTCGCGTTTTCGATCTACCTGCCCGTTTTGCTCAAGGATCAGTTTGCACTAAAACCTGCGGACGCGGGCTTTCGCACAGCGGGTTTTGTTGTACTGGCGACCCTAGCCCGGCCGCTTGGAGGCTGGCTATCGGATAAGATCGGTGGCGCGCGCATTCTCCAGCCTGTCTTTCTCGGAATTATTCCATTTGCCCTCTTGATGTCTTGGCCCGCGATGTTGCCGTTCACTGTAGGCGCGCTCGGTTGCGCGTTCTTGCTGGGAATCGGCAACGGCGCGGTCTTCAAGCTTGTGCCCCAATACTTTCCCCAAGAGGTTGGCACGGTTACCGGGCTGGTGGGAGCAATGGGAGGACTGGGCGGATTCTTTCCACCTTTACTGTTGGGTTTTTTCCGGGATCACCTGCACACCGTCTGGCCAGGCTTCGCACTGCTGGCTCTTCTTTCCGCGGTTCTCTGGCGCACCAACGCAGCCGTTTTCCTGACCAGGCAGCAGACCGCCGAGTTGACTTTGCTGGCATCGCTGACCAGGACAGCCGACCGCATTCGCGCGGGCGTCACGGCCACACTGTTCACGGGCCTGCTGGTAGCCGCCATCGTGGTGGGGTCGCGTAACCTACAAAACTTTGATCCAGCCCTGGTCATCTACACGTTCGCGACGATTTTTGCGACCTGGGGCGTCGTCTACCACTACCGTGTGTGGCTCGATAAGCCTCCTACGCGCGTGTATTGGGAACGGGGGTGGCAACTCTTCCGCGCGGCGGGTGTCGTTCGCGGCACAGTTCGGCTAGTGCGCACGGCTGCGACACACCTTGCAGCCCAAACTTTTATTCGGCGGCGTTCCATGCTGCGCTGGTGGATGCATCAGCTGCTCTTTTGGGGATGTATCCTCGCGGTATTGATTACTTTTCCTCTCGTTTTCGGATGGATCTCATTCCAGACGCTGCCC
>DASSIO010000172.1:0-57115 GCA_035691825.1 Terriglobales bacterium
CTCGCAGTCCCACGGGGAAGGGATTCGTGAGTGTATCCCCGCAGGTAACGTTGGAGAAGTCGCCGTTACGCTCCGCGAGGCTGGGTACGCAACCAGTTCGGGAGACGCCGCGCACCTCTCGATTCCATTCCTGGCTCCAGAAGAAGAACAGCTTGTCTCTCTTGATCGGACCACCAAACGAGTAGCCGAAATCATTTCGCCGCAGAATAGGTTTGTCCTGGTTTGGATTGGAATAGATGCTGCCGGTAGCCGGATTAAATGTATTCGCACCTCGATCACCAGCAGCCTGTCTGGCAGCAAACCAATCATATGAATTCAGGGCGTCGTTTCGACCGAAGTAAAATACCCCGCCATGCCAGTCGTTGCTGCCGCTCTTCGTGACGATATTGATTACACCCCCGGAAGCCTGCCCATACTCCGGTCCGTACGAATTGCGCAACATCTTGAACTCGGCTATGGAATCAATCGAGGGATAGATCAAAATCGTCCGGTTCGAACCAACATCGTTGTTGTTAGCTCCGTCGACGAGGAAGAGATTGTTCGACATCGAATTGCCATTCACGGCGAAATCGACGCCACCCTTCAACCCCTTGCCGACGGCATCAAAGCTGCGCGCCGAGGAAACTCCGGGCTGAATCTGTGTCAAACCGACAAAGTTGCGGCCATTCAACGGCAACTCTGTTACTTGTTTGCCAACGACCACTTCACCCAATTGAGCGCTGTCGGTTTGCACCGTGATAGCGTTGGCCTCAACCGTGACTTGCTCGGTCGTGCTACCCAATTGCAGCTGAACGTTGACCAACGCCGTGCTGGCTACGTGCAGCTCGACATTGCTGGTAACTGACTCCTTGTAACTGGCCTGCTTTACCACAATGCGGTAAACGCCATTGGGTAGGTCAGGCGCTGTGTATTCGCCCATGTCATTAGTGACCGCATTACGAACCAGGCCGGTGCCTGTGTTCGTAATTTCCACCGTCGCCCCGGGAACTACGGCGCCCGATGGATCCGTCACTACGCCGCTGATCGTGCCGGTGATTTTTTGCGCGTACACCGGACCGAGCAGCAGGAAGAGTGCGCAGACTGCTATATAACAGTAACTGCTCCATCGTTTCATTTATGAACTCCTGAATGTTGTATGGCTCCGGAGCTGCGAGTGAATCGGCACGCGGTGCACTCACCCATTTCGGAACCAGGTTATGAACGTATGCCGTGCCGTTACGGAAAGTCCGCAACGTGTCATTACCCTGCAGAAGTGCTTGTCTGTCAATGCAAAAGCGACTTCTATACGCTTGTCTTGTTCCGATTCGGGAATGATTGGTGACAGGCGTCTGCGCTACCAAAAATGATAGCGAGGCTATGAAAAACAGAAGACCCTAACAGGTGTTCTATGTGCGTATTACAACATCGCGTACTGCTATATATGGCAGGCTGTAGATTAGACTGGTGTGCAACCAACAAGAGAATGTAGAAAAGCAGCGGTGACGTACATCACACTGAATAAGTGACCTAGATCACAGCAGCAATGGTCATGCTCGATCCCCTAAGTCACGAACTGTGCCTTTCCTGTTTATACTGACATTGAAAATGTTCTGACGACGATCTGTCCTTGCTGGCTAGAGCGCGAAGAATAGGCATCCCAGCGAATGTCGAGAGTCTCGGGCCCGCATCCCCGCACTGTTTGGAAACAAGACCGGTTGAGGTGAAGGAGCGTTGCGCACGCCGGCACATCACACGCGTATGGTACCTGCGTCACAGCTTTCGGGTTGCGTCCGGGCTAGGCTCAACACGTCGTGAATCCCCACTGGAATGGGCAGTTTTCGCAGTTTCACCTGGTTGCGCGCAGCGATGGAGATGCCGCAACTCCGGTGCGTGTGAGTGACATTGCCATCGGTGGTCCCGAGTTTGTGGTGATGGCGGGGCCGTGCGCGGTGGAATCGGAATGGCAATTGTTGTCCACGGCTGAAGCGGTGGCCGACGCCGGTGCCCGGCTCTTGCGCGGCGGCGCTTTTAAGCCCAGGTCCTCCCCTTATTCGTTTCAGGGTCTGGAACTCATCGGTCTCAAACTGCTGGCACGAGCCAGGCAGCAAACCGGCCTGGCAATTGTGACTGAAGTAGTCAGCCCCGAAGATGTGCCGCTGGTAGCCGAGTACGCCGATGTCATGCAGGTTGGGACGCGCAGCATGGAGAACTTTGCCTTGCTGGAAGCGTTGGGCAGCTGCGGCCGCCCCGTGCTCTTAAAGCGCGGCATGACAGCGCGGCTGGAAGAGTTGCTGCAGGCGGCACAGGTGATCGCCGCCAACGGCAATCCTGACGTAATCCTTTGCGAGCGTGGCATACGTACTTTTGAAACTGCCACTCGGAATACGCTGGACATCGCGGCTGTTCCAGTACTGAAAACAGTTTCCCGCCTGCCTGTCATTGTAGATCCCAGTCACGCCGCCGGAATCCGCTCGCTGGTTCCAGCGCTGGCCAAGGCAGCAGTCGCGGCCGGGGCTGATGGGCTTCTCGTGGAGGTGCATCCCTGGCCCGAGGCAGCTCTGAGCGACGGCGCGCAATCGCTGACCTTCCGCGAATTTCGTCAAATGATGCGCGACCTGAAACCGTACATTGCGCTGCGTCAAGTCACGGGCGAAGGAGCTTTGCCGCAATTACTTCCTGCAGGGGGTGCGGCGCGGTGAAGGCTCGGATTGTCACTAGTTTTTTACTTGCCGCAGTGCCTGTCGTGCTCTGCGTGTTTCGGCTTCCGGCATCATCTCCGGAACCGGGTTCGCCGGTCGTGTACACCCTTGCTAAGAAATATGAACTACTGGCCTGGATCCACGGCAGCGAACGGTTTCCCGCCGGCGCGCAAGTTTACATTTCGCGCAAGTCAGGAGCGGAGCCGTTAACGAAAGGCCTAGTAGCCTCGGCTGACCCGGCGGTTTTCTTCGATGGAACACGGATCCTGCTATCGGGGAGACAGCAAGCCCAGGATCCCTGGAACATATGGGAAATTGTGCTGGAGGATGGTACCTTGCGGCGGGTCACCTCCTGCGCGGAGGATTGCGTTCGCCCGCTGTATTTGCCTGATGCGCGATTTGTTTATGCGCATAAAACTGGCGGCCGTTTCGTGATTGAGGCGCGTTCGCTGTCCGGTAGTGATGCGCTTCCCCTGACTTATGGACCGGGAAACTTCCTGCCCTATGACGTTCTTCACGATGGAAGGATTCTTTTTGGGGCTGCTTATCCCCTCAATTCGGGTACGACTCCGGAACTATATAGCGTTTACAGCGATGGAAGCGGTGTGGAGTCGTATCGCTGCGACCACGGCCATGCGCGTTTTCGCGGGCAACAGTTGCTGTCGGGCGACGTGGTGTTTGCTGACTCGCAGGGCCTGGCCGGGTTTACCTCCGCGCTAGCAAATGAAGTTAAACTCGAAGCTCCTCGCGGCGAGTACGCGGGAGATGTCGTCGAGTTTCCAGATGAAAGCCTCCTAGTCACATACCGGCCCAACCCAGCCGAGCATTTCAAATTAGTTTCGTGGAAGCTCGGTTCGTCAGTCTTTAGCAGCTATTTGGCAGTCAAGGGAATGGATGTTGTCCAAGCCTCGCTTCTGGCGCCACGCACTGTTCCCAACCGGCACCCCTCGGGGCTTCACGACTGGACCTACGCCAATGTGCTTTGCCTGAATGCTTACACATCGAAACACCATTTTGCTGATCGTTCGATATCGTCGGTTCGGCTGTACACCCAAGATTCTTCCGGTCGCGAGAAATTGCTGGGGACCTCGGAAGTTGAAAGTGATGGATCCTTTTATCTCCGAGTTCCCGCCGACCAGCCGCTTAAGGTCGAATTGCGGGATCCACGGGGATCGGTCCTGAAGAACGAAGAGGGATGGTTCTGGATGCGCCGCGGTGAGCAGCGGGTATGTGTGGGATGCCACGCCGGCCCGGAGACTGCACCCGAAAATGCGATTCCAGAGGTGCTGAAGAAATCCATCATTGCTGTTGACATGACCGTCGCGAGCACTCGCGAGACCAGAGGAGGACACTAGGATGCATTACCTGGGATTCCTCCTGCTTGTCGCCAGCACATTCGCGCAGGCGCCCGGCCCGGCACCCATTGGTTTCGAGGATGCAACCGCTTCGTCTGGTATTCAGTTCACACACAATTTCGGAGCAGAGAAACTTGGCTCATTGCTGGAGAGTACTGGCGCCGGGTGCGTCTGGTTCGATTACAACAATGACGGCTTTCCCGACTTGTATGTGGTGAATGGCGAGCCGCTCGGCGGCAATGTTCATCCTTACCCACTCAAACACCCTCCGGCGACGCCCCCTCACAATCACCTTTACCGAAATAATGGCGATGGCACGTTCACTGACGTTACCGACAAGGCGGGAGTAGCCACCAACATTTATGGCATGGCGGCAATCGCGGCCGACTACGACAACGACGGTTATGCCGACCTGCTAGTGACAGGCTACGGGCGGGCAGTTCTGTTCCGCAACAAGGGCGACGGCACATTTGAGGATGTCACCGCGAAAGCTGGCATCAAGGTTGACGGATGGTCCATCAGTTCAGCCTGGCTGGACTATGATCGCGACGGCTGCGTCGATTTGTTTATTGGCCGCTACGTGAAGTTCGATCCCAACTATCGAGCATATTACGCGGCCGACAACTATCCCGGTCCACTCGACTACGAAGCCGATACAAACCGTCTTTACCACAACAACTGCAACGGCACCTTCACGGATGTAACGGACAAATCCGGGATCGGTGCTTACAAAGGCCGCACCATGGGCGTAACTGCCGCCGACTTCGATGGCGACGGTTATCCCGACATCTACGTTGCCAACGATAAGACGGAGAATTTCCTTTTTCGCAACAAGCGCAACGGCACCTTTGAAGAGATTGCCGCCGAGAAGGGTGTTGCCTACGGTCAGGACGGCGAGATGACCTCAGCCATGGGTCCAGTGTTTGCCGATATCGAGCGCGACGGCCGGATGGATTTGTGGATTACAGACTCCAAGTACAACCGTCTTTTGCGGAACACGGGACAGAATGGATTTGAAGACATCAGCGCGGCCGCAGGAATTTCCGCCGCGAGCGGCCAATATGTCAGCTGGGGAAGTGGTGTCTACGACTTCGACAATGACGGCCTGCTCGACATTTTGATTTTTCATGGCGGCCTCATTCACATGGTCCCGCAGGAGCACTCGCTTTTTCGGGGGGTGGGCAACGGCAAATTCGCAGATGTATCTCGCAAGGCAGGGCCAGTTTTGGACACTAAGACCGTTGCGCGCGGCGCATGCTTTGCTGACTACGACAACGACGGCAAGGTCGATGCGTTTGTCGTAAATCTCGGTGCGCAAGGTACGCTCCTGCACAATGTTTCCGCAACCACTAATCACTGGCTCACGCTTCAACTGAACGGCACGAAGAGCAACCGTGATGGGATCGGGACCTCAGTGGAGGTTCTAGCCGGCGCTGGGAAACAGATTGCGCAACGAGTGGCGGGGTCAGGTTATCTGTCGCAGGACGATGGGCGATTGCATTTCGGCCTGGGCGCCACGCCTAAAGCGGACAGAGTTACGATTCGATGGTCTAGCGGTCGGGAGCAGGTCCTGCAGAATGTTCCTGGCGATCGCGTGCTCACCATTGAGGAGCCGAAATGAAATCGGCCGTTGTGGTGTTTGTCCTCGCGATCGGATTCTTGGGCGGACTGGCCAAATCCCCCAGCGCCAATTCCGAATACCTGTCTCCAGGCGAGCTGGCCGTCTCTCCCGACGGGCTATGGCTGTATGTGCTTTGCGAGAGAAGTGATGAGTTGCTGGCGGTCGACACCCGAACGCAGAGAGTTGCGAAAGCTGTCAGAGTAGGCCATGTTCCGCGGGGCCTATCGGTATCCGCAGACGGTCGCCGCATTTATGTCGCGAACTCGTGGACGGACGACATCTCCGTCATCGACTCCCACAGCTTTCAAGTAAGCCGAACCTTACCTACGGGCTTTGAGCCAATCAGTGTTGTTGCGGATTCTGCGGATAAGACCCTGTACGTCGCCAACCGGCTGAGCAATGACATTTCCGTGCTGGATTTGGTATCCGGCCGGGAATCAAAGCGCTTGACTGCTGGAAGGGGAGCAAGCTACCTCGCGCTGTCCGCAGATGGCAAGCAGGTTTTTTGCACTCATATCTATCCCAACCTCAAAGCCGTTCGGGCCGCTCCGGATTCCGAGATTACGGTAATCGACACAGCAACCCAGCAGGTGACGGAACGTAAAGTTCTGCACAATGTTGCCGGCGTCTTTCATATTCAAGGGTCAAATGATGGCCGGCTGACTGCCGCAGCACAGCTTCGTCCACACAACCTGATTCCCATGGCGCATGTGGAACACGGTTGGGTGTTCGGCAATTCGTTGAGCATATTCGGCAAGGACGTAGACGGTGGTGTACTTCAGGTACCTCTTGACGAAATGGAGCTGTACGCAGCGCTTCCGTTTGGAATTGCAATTACTCCCGATAAAGCAAAGATCTTCATCACCGCATCCGGTTCCGACGAAGTCACGGTGATCAATGTTGCTCGCCTACTCAGATTTGCACGTGCACGGCGTACCCCGTTCGCGAATGATTTATCGGCTTCTGCTAACTACATCAGCAGGAGAATTCCCGTCGGGAGGAATCCTCGGGGCCTGGTGCTGTCTCCTGATGGAAGCCGGTTGTTTGTTGCCAACCGGATGGACGACACAGTCACGGTCTTAGACGTCAGAACTGAAGAAGTCTTTTCAACGGTTGATTTGGGCCGACCGAAAACGATCTCTCCCTTGCGCCGGGGTGAACAGGCATTCTATGCGGCGAAGTACTCGTTTCAAGGCCAATTCAGCTGTGCCAATTGTCACCTCGACGTGACGTTCGACGGTTTGGAGTGGGATCTTGAGCCGGATGGGTTCGGCGTCGACATAGTCGACAACCGTTCGATCGAGGACCTCAGCGGCACGCAGCCATTCAAGTGGAACGGGGGCAATCCAGATCTCCCCACCGAGTGTGGGCCGCGTACAGAAAAATTTATCTACCGATCGCAGAGCTTTAATGAGCAGGAACTCACCGACCTGGTCTCATTTGTAATGGCTCTGCCGTACCGCCCCAATCGATACCGGCTCGTCAATGGGGATCTCAGTCCGGCGCAGGAGCGCGGTAAGACGATTTTCGAGCGCACCAAATACAAGGATGGCAGGCGTATTCCGGAGTCGAATCAATGCGGCTATTGCCACAGCGGGCCAAAGTTTACCAACAACAAGCAGGTGGATGTGGGAACGGGAAAACCCACCGACCGCTCTCCCATTATTGATGTCCCGCACTTGCCCAACGTGGCCTATTCAGCGCCCTATCTGCACGATGGTTCCGCCCGGTCGCTGGAAGAGATTTGGACTGTGTTCAATCCGAAGGACACGCATGGTGTCACCAACGATCTGACTAAAGATGAGTTGAACGATCTTATCGAGTACCTGAGGACGCTATGAAGCTCCGGCTCTGCATTCCGCTTTTGCTAATAAGCAGCCTGCCAGTCCTTGGAGCGATGCCCGACATGCCACGCTTTGAGTGGCAGAATTTCACCACTGCAAACGGCTTACCCAATAACCATGTTTTTTGCGTTCTCGTTGATGGAAACCGAATCTGGGTGGGGACCGAGAACGGCCTCGGACTGTACGAAGACGGTAAATGGACCTCTTACCGTCCCGCCGATGGTCTTTCTCATCGGGTTGTGCTCTCGCTGGCGATCGACAAGCGCACTGGCGACCTCTGGGCGGGAACTATGGGCGGCTTGAGCCGTATCTCGGCGGGCCGCATCGACACCTTTACCCAACTCAACTCCGGCTTAGCCAATGACATTGTGTATGGAGTTGGCGTACAAGGCGATTTTGTATGGGTGGCGACGGCCGCGGGAGCAAGCCGGTTCAACACGCGTACCGGCCAGTGGAGCATCTTCAACGAGCGCAACACTCCCATGTACGAAATCTGGACGTACGCCGTCAGTCCCGCGGAGGACAAGGTCTACTACGCAGTTTGGGGAGGCGGTCTTCTCGAATACGACATGCAGAATGACCGCTGGAAAGACTACAACGACCCCGACGGCGAGACCGAAATGGTTCTCTTCAAAGATCAAGGCCTGATCCACGAGATCACGACATCCGTCAGTTATGTGAACAAGATCGTCTGGGTGGCAACCTACTTCGGGGCCAGCCGATATGATGGCCGCAATTGGCACAATTTCCTTCAGAAAGATAGCGGCCTGCCCAGTAACTTCTTGAACTTCATTAAGGGTGTGGACGGGGAACGAGCCTGGTTTTGCACTGACAAAGGCTTGGCCTATTACGACGGCACAAACTGGGCGGTTTATCGTCCCGCACTCGATACGCGCCGTCCAGAAATGCTGCTGCGCGATGCGCAGGGTAACGTCGAGAGCGTGGCGGTAAATTCCGCACCCGCGCACAACTACATTTTGGGAATTGACTTTCAGGGCGATGACATTTGGGTCGCCACAGCGGAAGGGTTGAGTCACGGCATCCGGCAAAACAAGGGGGGATCACAACCATGAATGTCGCGGAACTGTTGCAGGATATCGTCAATGCTCCGGTTGAGAAGCGGTCTATCACTAACCACAGAGTTTTGAACGAGGCGTACAGCTATGGCAGCTCTTTCTCGCGCGGTCTGCGCATCGACCTGAACGGGCTGAGCATTCTGTTGATTTCCGGTACGGCCAGTATTGACGAGCGTGGAGACACCGTTCACGTCGGTGATTTTCGCGCCCAAAGCCGCCGGACCTTCAGCAACATCGCGGGGCTCCTGCATTCCGAGGGAGCGACCTGGAAGGATGTAGTGCGCACAACCTGTTATCTGCGAGACATCGAACGTGACTACAAGGCATTCAACGAAGAGCGTAGTGCGTTCTATGCGGAACAAGGACTCGATCCTTTTCCCGCGTCTACCGGTATTCAGGCGATTCTTTGTCGCCCTGATCTGCTGGTGGAGATCGAAGCCATTGCCATGTTTCGGCGGGAGCAGCCGAAGGAGTGAGAGCATGCGCCAGACATTGCTGGTCACCTCCGTTGTTCTGCTAACGCTCGTGGCTTGGAGCCAGTCGGGTTCGGGTTGCTCCTGCGGAACCAATCCGCCGGCACGTCCTGTTCCTCGATCACTGAAGCCCTATGGCGCAGTCCCTGAAGACCTTCGCCCCTATTCGAAGTTCACCACTCCTTATTTCGAGCACTACACCGACTTGGTTGAATACAACGGCGCCGCCCGCGATGTGCCCGATCCAGACCTGAACGCGCTGGATGCAATCCGTATCGGCTTCATTGGTCCTATTCAAAATCATCCGGATCAGGCGATGGGCAACCGTATGCTCAACGGCGCAACCCTTGCGGTCGAAGAGGCAAATGCGAGGGGAGGCTACTGCGGCAAGCCATTCCGGCTGATGTTGCACAACGATTCGGCGGTATGGGGTGCGTCAAGCAACGAAGTCGTGAAAATGGTTTACGACGAGAAGGTTTGGGCCATGTTCGGATCGATCAGCGGTGATACCACACATATCGCGCTGCGCGTCACGTTGAAAGCTGAGACATCCCTGATCAATAGCGCGTCGACTGATCCAACCATTCCGGAGACCATTATTCCCTGGTATTTCACTGATCTTCAGGATGACCGTGTGCAGGGTTATACCCTTGCGCGGCATATCTACACGGAACTTGGACTGAAGCGGGTTGCCTTGCTACGTGTGAATGACCGTTACGGGCGCTTTGGCGTGATCAAATTCCGCGATGCGTCGCGCCGGCTCGGGCACCCAGTGGTCATTGAGCAGAAATTCATGCCGGGCGAAACCGACTTTCGGCGGCAGCTGCGAGTCATTCAGGATTCCCGGGCCGATGCCATCGTACTGTGGACCGATATCGCTCCGGCCGCGGCAATTCTCAAGCAGATGCAAGAGTTCGGAATGAAGCAGCGCGTCTTCGGCAGTCATCGGACGGTTGGGGATGAGCTGATCAAGCTCGCTGGGGTAGCTGCCGAGGGCTTTGAGGCGGTCTATCCATACGATCCTACCCGGGAGGACGCGCGCTGGCGTGACTTCAATCACGATTATGAAGCGCGGTTCGGAAGCAAAGTGGACCACTTCGCGTCGTTGGCTTACGACGCCATGCAGATCCTGCTGAATGCGATCTGCCGTGCGGGTCTGAACCGCGGGCGCATTCGCGATGCGTTGACTGGAATCACAGAATACCGAGGTGTCACGGGCGAGATGGTATTCGATCCCAATTGCAAAAACATCAGCCCAATGTTTCTCGCGACCGTACACAGCGGCAGCATCAGCTATCGACGGATCACGATGAATAAACCCTACGCCATCGTCGGCGAGGACGGGGTTCGTTACTCAGGTCCGAGGTTGCCCACTGAGCCTGCCGATAAACCGGGGATCGCGGTATTCGGCCCGCATGCCGACGAAATTGCACGATCACCTGAGCTCTTTGGAATGACGGCTGCCGGGAAGGGCCCAGTGTCACTGATCGGGATCGCGTCGGACGTTTCCTGGGGCAAGGCTTCGAATGGTCTGGTAGACGCGGTATATGAGAAGCACGTTCTCGGAATCATTGCTCTAGATCGCGCGTCCGCTCACCTTGCGGAGCAGATTGCTACGAAAGCTTTTGTCCCTGTCGTTGCGTTGTCGTCCGACCGCATGCTGACGTCCACGAACATCCCTTGGATGTTCCGACTGCCCCCTGATACCAAGCTGACCCAAGCGCTTCACCTATTGCTCAACGCCATGCAGGTTGCCGGAGCCAACCGGCAGAAGATCCGAGATGTCCTGGCCTCGGGCACTCCGCTCGCCGGAATGCGTTTTGGTTCCAACGGAGAACAGCAATAGCCACTTGACCGTATACGCCAGAATCGGTCCTCATCGGTCTTGACATTCCGCATCGGTCTTGACATTCGCCCCCACAAGGACGATATTTGCAACACTAATTCGGGGCGTGGGCATAGGATCTTCGGACAGCATCGGAGATCGAGCTTTTAGCCCCAAGTTAATACCCAATACTTCTAGGTAATTGCTGCGGCGAGTGTGGGGCTCGCGGTAGCTGACTATTCCATCCCGATTTCTGGCCTTATTGTCCGTCGAAAAGGTGAAAGACATCCATGCGCTTTAGGGCCTCTGTCTGGTTAGCTATACCTTCGATCACCACCTGCCTTCTCGCATTGGTCACTCCAGGCAATGCAGTTGAGCTGCACCCAGGCCTCGAGTTCTTGCCGATGATGGCGGCTGGCCATGCTACCGAAGCCAATTTGAGCACCCAACTGCGAACGCCTCAGCAGATTACGAAGATTCTGACGCGCGCCGAGCATGGTTCTGCCCGAGACCAGTTCTTGATGGGATATGCCTACGCCAAAGGCATCGGTGAGGAGCAGAATCCCGCGGAGGCTTTGGCCTGGTACCGGCGCGCTGCGGATCGAAGCGAACCGGCGGCTATCACGGAACTAGGTCGGGCCTACCTGCAGGGTTGGGGCGTTCAGCAGGACAATGATAAGGCGCTGCAGTATTTCCGCCGTGCCGCTTCCGACGGGTATGCTCCGGCTGAAACTGATCTCGGTCTCCTCTATTTTCGGGGAGTCGGCGTGACACGTGATCCGGCAGGCGCAGTGAGATGGTGGCAGAAAGCGGCCGAGCAGGGTTATCCCCCGGCAGAAAGCAATATTGGGGTCGCTTACCTGAATGGTGATGGCGTCGCGCGTGATCCAAACCGCGCCGTGCAATCCTTTCGGAAAGCTGCCAAAGCTGGAATCGCGAACGCGGAATTCAATTTGGCCTCTTGCTACGAGCTGGGACAGGGCATTCCGGAAGATGCCGCGCAAGCCGTTACCTGGTACCGCAAAGCAGCGCAACAAGGTCACAGCCAGGCCCAGAACAATTTGGGGTTCTTATATCAGTCCGGCAGGGGCGTGGCTCAAGATTCCATCGAGGCGCTACGACTGTATTTGCTCGCCGCAAGCAATGGTAATTCAAAAGCCTTTTTGAACCTGGCCAACGTTTTTCGATTGGGCATTGGAGTGAAGCCAGATGCGGAAATGGCCTACATGTGGTTGGTCGCGGCTGCTGACCGTGGGGAAGAAGTGGCAGATGCACTTCGCAGCCAGGCAGCAGTGCTAACCGTAGATCAGGCCGCCAATGCCCGCGCGCGAGCCTCCCAATGGGTTGCAGCTCACCCGAAATCCGGGGCGTTGGAGCTTTCCTCGTCTGACGAGCAGAGCCTTGCCTCTCGCTAAAAATCTGCCTGCGAGCCATCCTAAGCAGCTTTATGCCGTAGACGCGCGCCTCGCAATTTCCTGAACCCAGACCGTCTTTATGTTTGTGAATTCGTGGATCCCGTGCACTCCTAGTTCTCGGCCATGCCCCGATTGCTTGACGCCCCCGAAGGGAACGCGCGGATCAGAAGCGACCATCTTATTGATAAAGACCATGCCGGCTTCGAGTTCAGCGATAAACCGCTGGCGTTCGGACTCATCGCTCGTCCAGGCGCTGGCGCCCAGGCCGAAGCGGCTATCGTTGGCGAGGCGGATTGCTTCATCGATGTCCTTGACTCGAAACAAAAGCGCAACAGGGCCAAAAAATTCCTCATAATATGCCGGAGAGTTCTTGGGAATCTCGGTGAGCACCGTAGGAGCAAAGAAGTTACCTGGACGGTCGAGACGCTTGCCTCCGGTTAGAACTTTGGCGCCGAGCTGAACTGATTTCTGCACATCGCGCTCGAGATCCGAGGCTCCGTTGGGCGTTGACAAGGGACCGAGTTCCACGCTTTCGTCCATGGGATCCCCGATTTTCAGCGACTCCATCCTGCGCACGAACTCCCGCTCAAACTTGTCCGCTATGCTGGCGTGAACAATGAAGCGCTTGGCGGCAATGCAGGATTGACCGTTGTTGATAATCCTGGCCTTCACCGCCGTCGTGACCGCCTCGTCGAAATTCGCACTTGGCATTACGATGAACGGATCGCTACCCCCCAATTCCAGTACTACCTTCTTGATCCGTTTTGCGGCGGAAACACCCACCTCGATTCCTGCTCCTTCGCTGCCGGTGAGAGTTGCGGCCTTCACGCGCGGGTCATTAAGGATCTTATCCACCCGCTGAGCGCCCACGAGCAAGGTTTGAAAGACTCCGTCCGGGAATCCTGCCCGGCGTACGACATCCTCGATCGCCAGGGCGCACTGCGGAACGTTGGAAGCATGTTTCAGCAGGCCGACATTGCCCGCCATCAGATTGGGAGCAATGAAGCGGAAAACCTGCCAAAAAGGAAAGTTCCATGGCATTACGGCAAGAATGGGACCAAGCGGCTGATATTGCACATAGCTTCGAGTGGCCGTGGTCTCAACCACCTCATCTTCCAGGAACCGTTGCGCATTATCGGCATAATAGCGGCATGCCAAAGCGCATTTCGCCACCTCCTCGACCGCGGAGCGGTAGAGCTTACCCATTTCCAGAGTCATCAGGGCGCCGAATTTTTCCTTCTCTGCTTCGAGAATGTCCGCTGCTTTGCGCATGCAGCGCGCCCGGTCGGCAAACGAAATTCTTCGATAACTAAGGAAACTTTCGGCAGCCTTGTCGATTTTCTGGGCAATCTCCGCTTCGGAAAGAGGGTTGAACGTTTTCAGGGTTTCACCGCTTGCAGGATTGATGGTCGCAATAGCCATGGCATTCTCTTCAGCACGAAGAAGTAGCTGGTCGAATTGAGAGTAAATGACAGCTGACTGCGCCGCAACCGCGATTGACAAGCATAAGGTCGCGGCAGCGGCGTTCAAACCACAAAATGCGAATTCAGAGTTGAGGTCTAACGAATTTGCAGCCGAAACTCGAACTTTCAAACCGCCTTCCGGCCCTCTTCCTGCAATGCCAGCTCCAGTTCGCGTTCGAGTTCTCTCAGCCGTTCGCTGCGCCTGAAATACTCCTCCAATTCGCGGATCGAGAGTTGGCGGGCATTATCGCCCAGCGCCGGGCTGATCGTTCCGATCTGCTGCTTGTGAACCGCCGTAATCTCGAAGAGAAGGTCTGTGCTGCGTTGCATATGAGTGCGCCTCAGTCACTCTCATCGTAAGCGATCTTCGACAACTGAGTCTGTGCTTATTGCAGACGCTGGTGAGAGACTGGCAGGGACTAAGCGCTTGTGACCTACGGGGTGATCGGCTATACTTTAGAACGAACGTTCGAATTATGTCGACAGCTTCACCATCCCGGGTTGTTCGACCGCGTCCTCGCGTTACACGCTCTGCTGTCGATACCAATGGGACCCGTTTCGACCGGCGTTTGGCCAAGATCCTTGAGCACGCCACTGATGTCTTTTACCAGAAAGGTTACGAAGGCGCTTCCATGCGCGACCTCTCGCGAGCCAGCGGTATGTCACTGGCCGGTATGTACTACTACTTCGAGTCCAAGGAGCGACTGCTCTATCTCATTCAGAAACACACGTTTCAGACTATCCTGGAACAGTTGAAGAGCCGGCTTAAGGAGGTCTCCGACCCCGAGCAGCGCATCAGAGTTTTCATCTTGAATCACCTGCAGTACTTTCTGGCCAATCAGAAGGCAATGAAAGTCTTGTCCCATGAAGATGAAGTCCTGAAAAACGGCTTTGGAGCAGAGATCGCCGCCGTCAAGCGCGAATACTACCGTACTTGCGTGCACTTGATGGATGAATTGAAAGAAGTTTCCGGACTGGTTTTCTCCAGCCGCATCGCCGTACTGAGCTTGTTTGGGATGATGAATTGGATTTACACCTGGCATAACCAGCGGGTGGACGCTGATGCGGGCGAACTGGCCCGCCAGATGGGGGATATTTTCCTGCACGGTATCTGTTCGGCACAATCGGTGCAGAAAAACAAACCGTCGTAACCCAAGTTCTCGAGATCAATTCCTGAGATTAAAAAGGAGTTTGGCACATGGCAACTGTTACCCAGCCGGTCACGAATGAAGCTAGCAAACAACTGATCAACTACCGCACAGACACGGGCGTGGCCGTGATCGAGATGAACGATCCCCCCGCCAATACTTATACCTACGAAATGAATCGCCAACTTGATGATGCCATCCTGAAGGCCCGCATGGACAACGACGTCTATGTCATCGTGCTCACGGGCGTTGGCGACAAATTTTTCTCCGCGGGTGCGAACATTCGTATGCTGGCCAGCGTCGATCCAACTTTCAAGTATTACTTCTGTCTGCACGCCAACGAAACCCTGTTGCGCCTGGAACACACACCGAAGCTGGTGATTGCGGCTCTGAATGGTCACACGGTTGGCGGGGGCCTGGAGATTGCGATGGCAGCGGATATTCGCATCGCGCGCAAGGATGCCGGGAAAATTGGTCTGCCAGAAGTGAACCTGGGCGTGCTCCCGGGGACCGGCGGCACCCAACGGCTGTCTCGTCTTGTCGGCAAGAGCAAGGCAATTGAGCTCATGGTTACGGGTAACACTTTCTCCTTCGAAGAGGCCAAAGAGCTTGGCATCGTGAATGACATTTTTGAGCGCGACGGCTTCATGGAAAACGTCATGGAGTACGCGCGCCAGTTCTGCCCACCCAACAAAGCTGCCAAGGCAGTGGGACGTATCAAGCGTGCGGTGCAAACGGGTTGGGAGATTCCGATGGAGTCGGCACTGGCGGTGGAGCGCGAGAATCAGCAGCTCCTCTTCCAGAGCGAAGATGCGAAAGAAGGCCTGAGCGCCTACGTGGAAAAGCGGCCCGCCACCTTCACAGCAAAATAAGACGCGTAGGGACGGCCGAGTCGGCCGTCCCGCAAGTGCAGCCGTTTACTTTGGGATGGGTTTGAAGCTAGATCATGCTGACTGCAACTAAATCTCGAATTTCTCCCGGCCGCCTGCTGATTGATGGCCACTGGGTTGATGGCCAAAACAAGTTCGACACCATCAATCCCGCGTCTGGCGAAGTACTGACCCAGATTGTTGAAGCTTCTGCGCAGGACGTGGACCATGCTGTCCAGGCGGCTCGCAAGGCTTTTCAAGATCGCGCGGGCGTCTGGCGGAAGATGTCGGCCAGCGAACGCGGTCGCCTCATCTGGAAATTTGCCGACCTGATCGAGAAGAACATTGATGAGCTCGCCGAGCTCGAGACTCTCGATAACGGCAAGCCGATTTTCGAATCGCGTTATGTGGACCTGCCCATGGCCATTGATGTCTTGCGTTACTACGCGGGCTGGGCCACAAAGATTCACGGCGAAACCATTAACTCGTTCGAAACGGCGTTTACCTACACATTGCGAGAGCCGGTTGGGGTTGTCGGGCTCGTCATTCCCTGGAACTTTCCTTTGCTGCTTGCGTCGTGGAAGCTGGGTCCGGCGCTGGCTTGCGGCTGTACCGCTGTGCTGAAGCCCGCTGAGCAGACATCCCTCAGCACGCTTCGCGCGGGAGAACTTGCCATCGAGGCAGGATTTCCTGCCGGCGTGATCAACATCGTGACTGGCGGTCCTGAAACTGGCAAGGCCATTGTTGCCCATTCTGCAATCGACAAAATCGCGTTTACTGGCTCGACCGTTGTGGGCAAAGAGATCATGCGAGGAGCGGCGGACTCGCTGAAGCGGGTCACTCTAGAACTCGGGGGCAAATCCCCAAATATCGTTTTTGCCGATTCGGATATCGACAGCGCTGTTAAGGGGGCGATCAACGGGATCTTTTACGGAAAGGGCGAGGTCTGCAATGCCGGATCACGGCTATTCGTCGAGGACAAAGTGCAAGACGAATTTCTGGAGAAGCTGATTGGGCGTGCCAAGAAGATGCAACCCTCCGACCCCCTTGATCCCAAGACCCGTATGGGCGCAATCGTAAGCCGGGAACAGATGCAGACTGTGCTGCGCTACATCGATGTCGGCAAGAAAGAGGGCGCCAAGCTGCTGGCCGGGGGCAATCAGGCCTCGGTAAATGGCAGCAAAGGGTTCTTCATCGAGCCCACCATTTTTGGCGGCGTCAGCAACAATATGACAATTGCCCAGGAAGAAATATTTGGGCCCGTGCTGGCCACACTCTCGTTTGACGATATCGAGCAAGTGATTCAGTTGGCTAATGAAAACGTGTACGGACTAGCTGCCGCCGTGTGGACGCGAGACGTGAAAAAAGCACATTTCGTTTCGCGCCAGCTACGCGCGGGAACGGTTTGGATCAATACCTACGGGCTGATGGACGCGTCCTTGCCTTTTGGGGGACATAAGCAATCCGGCTTTGGCCGGGAGCTCGGGATGCACGCCATCGAGCACTACACGGAGTTGAAGTCCGTGTGGTTGAACATGGGGTAAACATCAGCACTCAGCAATTGTCAGTCAACGCTGATGCTGAACTTTTCAGGACACTGAGTTTCAGATCCTCGTGATCCTCTGTGTCTTCTGTGGTTAAGGGGTTTTTATGCCGGGTAAAGTAGCAAAAATCGGAACTTTCAGTGATTGGGTTGGATTGTTTGATGAGTGGCGTACGGAAATTGGCGTCAATCGCGACGAAATTGCCAATTTCAAGTTCGACACCTTATTTGGCGCCATCGAGACTGACGAGATTCAGTTCGGCGCCTTCCGAGGACGCAAGAAGTGGGAGAACCTGCGCCAGGTCCCTACGCAGCAGATGCGTGACGCTTTGATGAACCTCATCGTTTATCAGGGTGACACGGAATTTGCCAGTGTTGAGCAGCAGCGCCATCTTTTCGAGACTGCCCCTACTGACTGGGACCGCCGCGCGCTGACTCGCGTAATGATCGAAGAGATGCGGCACGGCTGGCAGATGTGCGCGCTGCTGGTTGAGCACTTCGGCTATTCGGGCAAGGTGGAAGCGCAGAAGATGCTGGAGCGCCGAGCGTTCGAAAACAAGCGATTGCTCGCCGCCTTCAACGTTGATGTAGACAACTGCATGGACTTTTTCACCTACACCGATTTCGTCGATCGCGATGGCAAGTTCCAGTTGCAGATGCTCAAGTATTCGGCCTTTGCGCCGCTGGGCCGGTCCATGTCCTACATGCTGCGGGAAGAGGCATTCCACATGGGCACGGGCAATGACGGTTTGAAGCGCATCGTGCAGGCAGGCCGCATACCCGCATGGCTGATTCAGAAATATCTCAACAAATGGATTTCCAGTTCGTACGATCTTTTTGGCACGGACCATTCCTCTTCGGCGCACTGGGCATATGTATGGGGAGTGAAGGGTCGTTATGACGAACCGCAAAATCAACAGACGCCCGATCTTGACGATCTTAACGATTACAACCGGATTCTCTACCATAAGGAAGTGGCAGGGTTGATCGAACGGTTCAACGCTGTTCTCAAGCCTGGCGAGCCGAAGCTGTACGCTCCCGACATCAGATTCAACCGGGCAATCGGCAAGTATGCGGGTCAGAAGTTTCACGCAAAAACGGGCGAACCGTTGGACGACAAAGCTTACGAGCAGCATTTAACCGAGTACATGCCAAGCGCAGAGGACAAGAAGTTGCTGCTGGAGATTATCGCCAACGAGAAAAACTGGATCGCGGAAAAGGAAGGAGCGCGCGATCCGCTGGCGACAATTGGCGAGCCGCGCAAGTCGGCAATTAACCTGTGAGCTGCAGTAGATATCGCTGAGACGGGTATGTTGCTGGGCAAAAGTGCATGAGCACCACTCCTGCGGTTTCGAACACGGCGTCTGGCGCTTACACGCTAGGCGAACTAATGGTAGCCAGCGCTGCCCGTGAAATTCGCGACGGTGAAGTCGTCTTTGTGGGCATGCGACTGCCGCTGATTGCGTTTGTAGTCGCCAAGAGAACACATGCGCCGAATGCGATTGGCTTATTCGAGAACGGCGTGATCCGCTCGACTCCGGCTGCGGAACTGATCTATACGATGGCGGATCCGCCCAATATTCTCGGCGCGACCCAATGTCTGGACATGCTCGGCGTCATGAGCCTTCTGCAATCCGGGCGTGTGCATCTGGGTTTTCTCGGCGCCGCCGAGGTAGACCGTTTCGGAAATCTCAACTCCACGCAAGTGACCGGCAACAAAGGTATGGTTCGACTGCCCGGTTCTGGCGGTGCTTGCGACATTGCCTCGCTTGCCCAACGCTTTGTCGTGTTGCTGGAGCACAGCAGGCAGCGTCTCCCTGAGAAGGTTTCGTACATTACTAGTCCGGGTTTTGGCGAAGGTAACGGCTGGCGCGAAGGGGTTGGCTTGCCGCGCGGCGGTCCTTCGGCAGTCATCACCACCAAAGCGGTGTTGTGTTTCGGTGAAGATCGCGAGGCTTATCTGGCCTCGGTTCATCCCGGAGTTCAGGTTGAAGACGTTCTGGCGAACACAGGATGGAAGCTGCGCGTCAGCGCCAAATTAACCCAAACTCCGGAACCGAATGCAGCAGAATTGAAGGCCATTCGTGAGTACGACAAAGAAGGGTTCTGGACTAGTTAGGAAGTCCCGGGCTGTAAATGCTGCCCGGAACCAGTAATTTTATGGCGACATCATCGGCACCCGCGTATACCCGGCTGAGTCTCGATCTTCGCCCTCCGGTAGCTCGTATTTCTTTCCGAAACCCGCCTCTGAATATCATTGACATTGCCATGATGGGCGAACTCAGCCATGTGCTGGCCAAGATTGAGGCGACCAGCGACATTCTTGCCATTGTGCTGAACGGGCAAGGCAAGGCGTTCTCGGTAGGAGTAGATGTTGCCGCTCATACCCCCGACAAAGTCCAGGAAATGCTGGGAAAATTTCATGGCGTCATCCGGGCTGTCGTGAGTTCGAAGAAAGTGACCATTGCCGCGGTGCATGGTCATTGTTTGGGTGGTGCGGCGGAAATGGCTCTGGTCTGCGACATGGTGTACACCGAAGATTCCGCCAGCTGGGCATTTCCGGAAATTAAGCTGGCCTGCTACCCGCCGGTAGCAGCAACGGCGTTGGCAGCTCTGGTAGGTCAAAAGCGCGCCGCCGATCTCATTCTGACCGGCCGAACGATTTCAGGTTCGGAGGCGGCTTCCATTGGCCTGGCTAACCGCGCGGTGCCGAAGGAGCAACTCGACACCGCTGTCCAGGAATCCGTAGCTCATCTGACGAAGCTTAGCGCCGCAGCACTTTGCGTGACCAAGAAAGCGATGTATGCGTGGGATTCCATGCATTTCGATAAAGGTCTGGCGCGAGCCGAAAAGACTTATTTTGAGGAATTGATGAAGACGGAAGACGCGCGGGAGGGGGTTGAAGCCTTTCTGCAGAAACGAGACCCCAAGTGGAAGAACAGGTAAGCGGAGCTAACCGCCGTACTCGGGCAGCGCACCTGATCTGCGGCTCGAAGTTGTGGACTATCGTTTCATTCGCTTGCTCTGCTTACTTTGCCAAGATTGGCATCTCGCGCATGCAATACGCCTGGTCGCGCGATCCCTGGGATATCGCTACCCATCTGGTCTGGGTCTTGTTTATGGCGGGCTTGATCACAGAAACGAGATGCTGGAAAGAGCGTCTGTTTTTCGCATTGGTGCTGGCGAACTTCGCCCTGGCATTTGGAATGGGTCTTGTGCCCGAATCTGCACATTCGATTGTGACCAGCACACGCACGATTTCCGCAGGACTCTGGAGTTTGGCTGCGTTGCTCAGCTTGGTCTTGATGTTCTCCCGCCCGCGACAGGAGATGTTGATCAACAAAGCGGGGAATCATGGCTAAGCTCCTCTCAATGCATGAGGCAGTTGCGGAGTTGATCCCAAACGGCGCCAGCGTCGCCCTAGGCCTCCAGCTCGAGCAGATGATCCCGTTTGCTGCCGGACACGAAATTATCCGCCAGAAAAAACGCGATCTGACCCTGATTGGCCCGATATCGGACATTCTCTTTGATCAGTTGATTGGAGCCGGATGTGGGAGTCACGTCATTGCTGCGTGGGTGGGCAATGTAATGATGGGCTCCGCCTACAATTTCCGCCGTGCGGTCGAGCAAGACGGACTGCGCGTCACGAATCTGACCAATTTCACCGTTGCCCTGGCGCTGCAGGCTGGCGCCATGGGTGTGCCGTTCTTGCTTACTCGAACGGCGCTCGGCAGCGACGTCGTACGAGGGAACGAGTTCTTTGCAGAAATCGAGTCGCCATTTTCTCAATCTGGCGACAGGCGCCATTCCAGCGATGATGGCCGGCGCTTGTCGCAACAAGCGCAGGAGAAGTTGCATGCCGTGCGGGCCATCACTCCGGATGTGACAATCGTCCACGTTCAGCGCGCCGACGCTGAAGGCAACGCTCATTGCTGGGGCAATTTTGGCGTAATGATCGAAGGCGTCCGGGCGGCGAAGCGAGTCATTGTCGTAGCGGAAGAAATTGTCGATGCCGACCTAATTGCCAGCGATCCTAATCGCACCGTAATTCCCGGATTCCTCGTAAACGCGGTTGTCGAGTGTCGGTTGGGCGCCCATCCTTCTCCGGTGCAGGGTTATTACAAGAGAGATGATGCGTTCTTCCGCCAGTACCATGAGCAGACCAAGAGCAAGCAAGATAAGGATGCCTGGCTCGATCGTTGGGTCTACAGCGTCAAAGATCGCGCCGGATATGTGAATCAGGTAGGTGCATGCCGCATCGAGGACCTGATGGTCAAGCAGCACGCGTACGCGGCGCAAGTGGATTTTGGGTATTAGATTTTAGTAATTGGCGTTTGGCGTTTACGCGTTGTGGGTGTTGGCCCAAGAAGAGCTGATTGCTATCGCTGACGGTAACTATGGATTTCCAGATCATAGTGGAAGATGTGAAATCGGCTTTGGATCACGGCGAAAAACTCGCTCTGATCGATGTACGTGAGCCATGGGAGTTTGAAACGGCGCGCATCGCGGGCGCAAAGCTGATACCGATGGGAGAAGTCCCAAGTCGAGCGCATCAGGAACTCGATCCTGATGACCACATCGTGGTCTATTGCCATCATGGCGTGCGCTCGTTGAATGTGGTGAACTGGCTGCGCGAGCAGGGATTCGAGAATGCGCAGTCCATGAGTGGAGGGATCGATCGTTGGGCGCGCGTGGTCGATCCAACTGTCCCCACTTACTAGTGGCGCGCGAGGGCTAGAGCCGGCGAGAAACTTCGGATGAAAAAAGAGCTGATTGAACTGAAAGTAAATGGCCGGCGGCGCGAACTCGGCCTTGAGCCCAGCAAACTCTTACTCGAAGCTTTGCGGGAGGATCTCGATCTGACCGGATCCAAGCGCGGTTGCGATGACTCCTCGTGCGGTGCGTGCACCGTTCAAGTGGACGGAATACCGATGCTGTCATGCACGCTGCTGGCCGCCAGTTGCCAAGGACAAGAGATTACAACCGTCGAAGGGATTACCGAGCATGGGAGCCTTGCGGCGATTCAAAAGGCTTATGGGGACTGGGGTGGCGCGCAGTGTGGATACTGCACGCCAGGTTTCATGATGACCGTCAAGCATCTACTGGCAGAAAATCCCAATCCCTCCGATGAGGAAATCAAGAGCGCACTGAGTGGCAACTTATGCCGCTGCACGGGATACAACCAGATGCATTCCGCGATAAGAGCTGCTATCGAAGCCGAGCAGAAAGGAATGGCGGCAGGAAAATGATCGTTTCGGCGCAATTCCGGCTTTTCATGTCGACGGCGGCGCTGGAAGCTGCTGTTCACCGACAACTGAGAACTGACAACTGGGAACTGAGAACTGTATGACCGATTTCTCTATAATCGGCAAGCCCGTCGCGATGGTCGATGCCGCAGGTAAAACTACTGGGGCTGGCAAGTACACTGACGACCTCAGAGTTCCAGGAATGTTGATCGGCAAAATTCTGCATTCGCCGTATCCGCACGCGCGCATCAAGCGCATCGACGCTAGCCGCGCCGAAGCCTTGGAGGGCGTTGTCACCGTCGTGATCGGCAAGGACGCACCCAACACGTACGGCATTCTTCCGGTTGGCCATGACGAGACAGCGCTCGCGGTGGACAAGGTCCGGTACGTTGGCGATAACGTTGCCTGTGTCGCTGCCGTGGATGAGGCTACCGCCGAAAAAGCACTTGAGTTGATCGAGGTGGAATACGAGGTTCTGCCTGCCTACTTCGATCCCGAAGAATCCATGAAGGCGGACAGCGATCTCATCCACGACCACAAGTCGCACAATATTGAAAAGGATTATCACCACGTCTTTGGTGATCCCGAGAAGGGATTTGCAGAGGCCGACTACATTGCTGAAGGGCGTTTCATTGCGAACGAGGTCACTCATGCCGCGATGGAACCCCATTCGACGCTGGCCAGCTTCGATATCGATCCGCACACCGGCAAGCCCGGGCGACTGACGGTATGGTCTTCGACGCAAGTCCCATACTATCTGCAGCACAAGCTCTCGCTGGTGCTGGATATGCCCATGTCGCAGATCCGCGTCATCAAGCCGCTGGTCGGCGGCGGCTTTGGCGGCAAAAGCGAAGTGATCCCGCTGGAGATCATTGCTGCCGTCACCGCTCGCAAGGCGTGCGCGCCGGTGAAAATTACCTACACGCGGGAAGAAGTTTTTTGGGCGCATCGCGGCCGCCCGCGCACTATTGTTGATCTAAAGACGGGTGTCAAGAAGGACGGACGAATCGTTGCCGTCAAAGCAAGAGTCATTCAAGACGGCGGAGCCTATTGCTCGTATGGGGTTGTCACGATTCTTTACTCGGGCGCTTTACTGGGTGCGCTGTACGACATTCCTAACATTCAGTTCGACGGCTACCGCGTGCTCACGAATAAGCCCGCGTGTGGCGCCATGCGGGGTCACGGCACCGTCAATGTCCGCTTCGCCTTCGAATCCCAGCTGGATGAAATCAGCTCGGCTATTGGTGTGGATCCTGCCGACATCCGCCGTCACAATCTGCTCCAGCCGCCCTGCATCACCGTGAACGGTTTGCGCGTGCAGAGTTACGGGCTTCCGCAGTGCATTGACGAGGTGGTGACCCGTTCTGGCTGGAACCAGCGTAAAGGCAAGCTGGGCAAGGGAAGAGGTCTGGGAATTGCCTGTAGTCACTACGTGAGCGGCGCGGCCAATTCGATCATTCGCTCCGACATGCCGCATTCCACAGTGAATATCAAAATTGATCGGGACGGTGGCGTGGTGGTCTATACCGGTGCCTCCGAGATCGGCCAAGGATCGGACACCATGACGGCGCAGATTGCCGCAGAGGTACTGGGCTGCAAATTGTCGCGCATCAGAGTGATTGCTGCCGATACGGATGTCACTCCCATTGACATTGGCTCCTATTCCAGCCGAGTGACGTTTATGGCTGGAAACGCCACGCTGCGTGCAGGCGAAGAAGTGAAGAAGCAGATTGCTTCCGCCGCGGCCCGTAAAATGAACTGCAGTGCAGAAGATGTGGTGTTCCGCGATGATGCACTGTTCCGTAAGAACGCGGACAAGAGTGTCCCCGCCACGCAGGCATCGGTGAGCGGTCACGTGGAAGGGCAAATTCTTCGCGGCTCGCTGCAGCAGAAGCGCAAAGAGGAAGGCCCGAAGGACTGGATGACCTTTGAAGAGGCCGTTGTCGCCGCCATCGACTTTCACGGCGCGCTCACCGGTACCGGATCGTATGCTCCTCCGCTAGAGGCGCGAGGGGGTAAGCATAAGGGTGCTGGAGTCGGGCCATCGCCCGCGTATTCATACTCCGCACAGGTTGCTGAGGTCAGCGTTGATGACGAAACTGGCGAGGTCACCGTTCACAAGGTTTGGGCCGCCCATGACTGCGGTCGGGCTTTAAACCCGGTGTCGGTGGAGGGGCAGATTATCGGCTCGGTTTGGATGGGTCTCGGACAGGCACTGCAAGAAGAGATGGTCTGGAAAGACGGCATGCTGATGAATCCCGGCCTGCTCGAATATCGCAGCCCTTCCTCAGTCGAGTCGCCGGAAGTTGAGCCCATTATTGTAGAGAGCATCGATCCCGAGGGACCGTTTGGCGCTAAGGAGAGCAGCGAAGGATCTCTGGCGGCAACGATCCCGGCTATTGCGAATGCGATCTACGATGCTGTCGGAATCCGCTTGCACGAGGCTCCCTTCACGGCGGAGCGCGTCCTTTCGGCAATTCGAGCAAAAAAGAATGCTAAGCCAATCAATCTCACGGAAGGAGTCGACCCGACCGCCCCGACACGTTTCCGCGAGCATGGCGGATCGCTGTGGTTTCGAGGCAAAGGACCAGAACGCCACCCACTTGATCCAGCCCGGCGGGAGGCTGTTGAAGTGGGAGGTGACGATTGAGCCTCCCACAATTCAAACTATTGCGGCCGAGGACAGTCGATGAATCCGTCGGATATCTGGACAGATACGCCAAGGACATTCGTGTGCTGGCCGGGGGGACAGACCTGATCCCCTCCATGAGGCAGAGATTGTTTGAGCCCCAGTACGTACTCGACATCCGCCACATTGAGGAACTGAAGGGAATTCGGCCTAGTGCCGATGGCGGCGTTGAAATCGGTGCCCTGACCACGCTTACTGCCATTGAGCGCTCCGCTTTTGTCCGGCAGCATTATGCGGTGCTGGCGGAAGCGGCCGCGACTGTCGCCTCTCCCGTGCTGCGCAACATGGGCACGATCGGAGGCAACATCTGCCTGGACACGCGATGTCTCTGGTACAACCAGTCGCTTACCTGGCGTAAGGCTTGCGGCTTCTGCATTAAGAAGGATGGCAACCTGTGTCATGTCGCGCCGGGGGGCACAAAATGCTGGGCGACGTTCTCCGGAGATACGCCTCCGGCCCTGCTTTGCCTGAATGCCGAAATCGAAATAGCGGGGCCAAGTGGCGCGCGCCGTATACCGTTGCGCGATTTCTACATCGGCGCGGGCGACAACTATAGGAAGTTACAACCCAATGAGTTGCTAACTCGCGTCTACCTTTCCGCGAATTCAGCTGATCTGCGCGGCGTATATCGGAAGCTACGTATTCGAGGATCGATCGATTATCCGCTGGCAGGAGTGGCAGTCGCCCTGAAGCGCACGAATGGGCATGTTTCGGACGCGCGCGTCGCGATCACCGCCGTGAATCCTGCTCCAGTACTGGTGAAAGGAGCCTCCGAGCTTTTGCAGGATAAGGCGATTGACGAAGAGATTGCCGAAGCCGTAGGCGATCTTGCCGCTCGCACTGCCAAGCCCCTGACAACTTCTGCTTTGACGCCGGAGTATCGACGCGAGATGATTCGGGTATTTACCAAAAGAGCGCTGCTGGCAGCGGCGAAGAATTAATTCTGGGTTCGTAGTTGTTGGTTCTTGGTTGAGCGGCGTCCGGCTAACGAAATCTGAGATCGCAAATTCCGCTTTCGTCTACGGTCGTACAAAGAACGAGTAGCTAAGAACCAGGAACTAAGAACTAAGAATTAAGAACTAAGAAACTAAGAACTGAGAACTAAAAACTAAAGAATAAAAACTCTCTTGATAACCGACTGCCACATTCATATCCAGCCATTAGAAATGTTCAAGCCGCATGCGCTGGACTTGATGAAGAAAAAGCGCGCGAACTTCGATGAGATCGCCGAGTTTTGCCGTTCACCTAAAGCATTTCTGAAACACCTCGATCAGGTCGGACTCGATCGTGCAGTCTTAATTAACTACGTAGCCCCGGAGGTGATCGGTTTCACTTCCGGCGTGAATCAGTTTGTCTCCGACTACACCAAGGAGGATCCTCGCCGGCTGATTTCGTGTGGTAGCCTCCATCCTCGGCACACCACCAACATTCTGGCCGATGTCGAGCAGATACTGCGGCTCGGCATTCGCATGATCAAGATCCACCCGCCGCATCAATTGCTTTTTCCCAATGACTATTTGAGCGGGGTAAAAGAACTCGAAATCATCTACCGGGCAGCCGAAGCTAACGGCATTCCCGTCATGTTTCACACCGGCACTTCGATTTTCCCGGGGGCGCGCAACAAGTATGGCGACCCGATGTATGTCGATGATGTTGCGGTCGATTTTCCGAAACTGAAGATCCTGTTGGCCCATGGCGGGCGGCCGCTCTGGATGCACACCGCGTTTTTTCTGGTGCGGCGGCATCCGAATGTCTATCTCGATATCAGCGGCATACCCCCCCAGACCTTGCTCAAATATTTTCCGCGTTTGGAAGAGATCGCGCATAAAACGCTTTTCGGGACGGACTGGCCCGGACCCGGTGTGCCCGATATCAAGAAGAACCTGGACGATTTTCGTCAACTTCCTCTCACGCCGGAGATCAAGAAGCAGGTTCTAAGTGCGACGGCCTTAAGCATCTGGCCAGAGTAGCCAGGCCCTCCTTAGATGCATCGCAAAACGATCCAATCCGTCTGATCAACAACTAGTTAGACAAACGACCCGGGGTGCCCGTTCATCTAACGATAGCGAGAATGTCACGGGCAATGACAAAGGCAGACGAATCCCTGGTCCAGCTGCAGCCCCGGCATGACGTGGTACATATCAGCCGCGGGCGCACGATTCTGGCGACCAGTCGAGAAGGTGCTATCGATCAAACCAATGGCGCGCATGGGCTCTATGTGTACGAGACCCGCATGCTTTCCAGATACAGCTGGCTGATTGAAAATCAGCTCCCACAACTGGCTAATGCTTCGCCTGTGGGGCAACACAGCTGGTTAGGCTATTTCATTCATAAGCCGCCGAATTGGCGGGGGACGCCTACGCGTGACACCAACCCTCTGCAGCAGACAATTGAAATGCGCATTTCACGGATGGTAGGAGAAGGGCTGCATGAGGACGTCGAAATCAGCAATCACACTCAAATCGCAACCTCGGTGCGGATCGCTCTTAAGGTTGATGCCAGTTTCGAATCGAGAAGGGAGGTCGGCGGCAAGCGTCGGCAGAGAGGCAAGCTGAGGCGTCGATGGAAAGAGCTGGATGGTGACCAAGCGAAGCTGATTTACGAATACAGAGCCAAGCACCGCTACAAACATCAGGACGACGAGGGCACTGTCGAAATTGATCGCGGGATTACCCTCACCTTGCGGTCCGAGTCGCCCGCTAAATATCGATCCGCGCAAATCTTCTTTGCCGTGAATCTGCCGCCGCACGGTACCTGGCATGCGTGCCTACGCTGGCAGGCCCATGTAGACGGGAACCAACTCCCTTTAACAGCTAACTGCGATGACCTGAACGGATGCTCGGATGAGTGGTCGAAACGGCAGTTGGCGTTCATGCGTGATGCTGCCGAATTCGGAATTCCTCACGATGATGACTTGAGCGCTCTCGTGCACCGTGTCCTGAGTCGCGCGAAAAGTGATCTTGCGGGTCTACGGCTCTTCGACTTGGATAAGGGCGAACACAATTGGAAGCTCGCAGCCGGCGTACCGACCTATCTCGCCCTGTTTGGACGCGATACCCTCGCCGCGGCGTGGCAAGCCTCGCTGCTTAGCCAGAATATGACCCAGGGCGCACTCAGCATTCTAGCGAAGACTCAGGCTGTAGAACGGAATGACTGGCGCGACGCGCAGCCTGGCCGCATGTTGCATGAAGGGCACACCGACCCGGTGTCCTCGCTGAACTTTACGCCGGAGTCGTTGTACTACGGCGCAGTCACCACGTCCCTGCTCTATCCCATTTCCGTTGCCGAACTCTGGCACTGGACCGGCGATCGCGATCGCGTGCGCCCGTTCGTTGAACCAGCACTGAAAGCGCTTGCCTGGGCCGACCGCTACAGCCGCGACAAAAACGGCTTTTATAAGTACAAGACCTGCTCCGAGCAGGGTATGAAGAACCAGGGTTGGAAGGATTCGAGCGACGCGATTGTCTATGAAGATGGCTCGCAAGTTGCCGATCCCATCGGTACCTGTGAAATGCAGGCTTTCGTCTATGCTGCGAAATTGCATTTTGCCGAAGTGTTGTGGTGGTTTGGGCGAATGCAAGAGGCCGAACGCCTCTACCACGATTCACAGGAACTGAAGAAGCGCTTTCACGAAAAGTTCTGGATGGAAGACGAAGGCTATATTGGCATGGCGCTTGACGAGCACGACCGGTTGGTCCGCTCGGTTTCTTCCGACCCGTGTCATTGTGTGCTTTCTGGAATCTTGGACAGTGAGATGGCTAGGCGCGTAGCGAACCGCCTGATGCAGCCCGACCTGTTTTCTGGGTGGGGGATTCGCACCCTATCCAGCAAGCATCCGGCCTACAATCCGTTTGCTTACCATCGCGGAACGGTATGGCCGGTCGAGAATGCCGGCTGTGTACTTGGTTTCGCGCGGTATGGCTTACATGGAGAGATGTGGCGCCTCGCGCGAAGCATGTTTGAGGCTGCATCTTTGTTCGAGCACGACCGCCTTCCCGAAACATTCGGCGGGCACCCCCGCGATCAGCGGCATCCGTTCCCGGGCCTGTACGCAAACGCCGATTCGCCGCAGGCATGGTCGGCGTCCGCGCCTATTACAGTCATGCAGGCATTGCTGGGTTTGTATCCCTACGCGCCTCTCGACACTTTATTTCTCGATCCTTGGCTACCTGACTGGCTTCCGGAAATTACCCTGGAGCGGCTGAAGGTCGGCAAAGCCAGCGTGACTCTTCGCTTCCGGCGCAAGCAGAAAGGCGAGACCGATTACCACATCGAGGATCTGCAAGGAACGTTGCACGTGATTCGCCAGCCCAGCCCGTGGTCCCTGACAGCGGATTGGGGCGAGAGGGTTAAGGATGCAGTCATGAGTTTGCTGCCCGGAAAGTAGATCCAGCAGGTAGGCGGTTCCATTTCGTGACCGCTCGAAAGCTGGAGTGCCCATAGACACTCCGGGAGAAGGAATTGCATCCAAGGAGCGGGCGCGGAAAGAATTGCAAGACGCCTTTCGATGTACGCTGTCGCGAGAAGCGCGACAATAGCTCTCGGTTAGAAGATTGGAAAGCTGAGGGTTTTAGCGTATAAAAATTGGTTGCAGCAAGCAGGTTCTGTCCTCCCGCCCGCCGCGACAAGAACAAGTCCACGAGAGGATCCAACATGTCCACCATTAGCCATGCCCCGAAGGGCCTGGAAGGGGTTGTAGCCACCACTTCGAGCATTTGTTACATCGATGGGGAGCGTGGCGTTCTGGCGTACCGAGGCATCGATATTCATGAATTAGCGGACAATTCCACATTCGAAGAGGTCTGCTATCTGCTGTGGTACGGGCGCCTGCCCAATCGCACGGAGTTGAATGCCCTTCGCGACCGGCTGGCGGAAGAGCGCAAGCTCGACGCTTCGATTTACCACCGAATGCAACTGGCGCCCAAGCATGCTCTCCCCATGGATGTGCTGCGCACGATGGTTTCGGCGCTCTCGTTTTACGATCCGGAAGAGAAAAACAATGATCGTGACGCGAATCTGCACAAGGCGATCCGGCTAACCTCACAGATTGCAATGATTGTGGCTGCCTACGATCGCATCCGTAAAGGGAAAGAAGTTGTTCAGCCCGACCGATCTTTATCGCATGCGGCCAATTTTCTGCTAATGCTTAATGGCAAGCCGCCCTCGCAGACCGCCGAGCACGCGCTCGACATTGCGCTTATCCTGCATGCTGATCACGAACTCAATGCCTCTACATTCGCGGCCCGCGTAACCGCCGCAACCCTCTCGGACATGCACTCCGCCATTACTTCCGCAATCGGCGCGCTGAAGGGTCCACTGCATGGTGGCGCGAATGAAGCGGTGTTTCACATCCTGGAAGCAATCGATCGTAGCGGCGCCGATCCTGTCGAATATGTCAAAGGCATGCTGGCGCAGAAGAAGAAGGTACCGGGCTTCGGTCACCGCGTCTACCATACTGAAGATCCACGCGCGACTCACCTGCGCAAGATGTCTCACGACCTCGGCAACTCCAGCGGCGAACCTAAGTGGTTTGATTTTTCGCAGAGGATTGAAAGTTTCATCAAGGCAGACAAAAAGCTGAACGCAAATGTGGATTTCTACTCAGCTTCGACGTACCACACGCTCGGCATCGACGTCGATCTATTTACTCCGGTTTTTGCGGTTTCGCGAATCAGTGGCTGGACCGCCCACGTGATCGAGCAACTGGATGACAATCGGCTCATTCGTCCTCGGGCTGATTATGTTGGACCGGCTTACCCCGTGCCCTATGAGCCGCTGGATCGCAGATACGATTAATTGGACAGCTACACCGCCAAAGTCGTTCCATTCCGAGTCCTCCCCCAAAGCGATTGAAAATACGAGCACTTACAATCGCTTCTTTGACGCAATATCAGGTGTCGAAGCGTAAAATAGAATTTTGTATGCCACGCGTGTATTTCGACAATAACGCCACTACTCCGGTACTGCCGGAGGTCTTCGAGGCGATGCGCCCATATCTTCTGGAGGAGTATGGTAATGCATCCTCCATCCACCAGCACGGGCAACAGGCGCGGGCGGCCGTCGACAACGCACGCGAGTCGGTGGCCAGACTGCTCGGGTGCCGGGCTTCTGAAGTCGTTTTCACCAGCGGCGGCACGGAAGCTGACAATCTAGCCATTTTCGGCATGGCTTCCGAGGGCGACCACATCATTACTTCTTCGATTGAGCATCATGCTGTTTTGAATGCTTGCAATCGTCTGCAGTCGGCAGGCTGTGACGTCACTTACCTTCCGGTCGACGGACGCGGGCAAATCAACCCCGATGACGTGCGCCGCGCATTGCGCCCCAGCACGAAGCTGATCTCAATCATGATGGCCAACAACGAAACCGGGGTGCTGCAACCGGTCGATGAGGTAGGCCGGATTGCCACAGAAGCGGGTCTGAATTTTCACACCGACGCGGTGCAGGCTGCCGCGAAGGTCGCCATTTCAGTAAAGGAGATTGGCTGCAACCTGCTGTCAATTTCAGGCCACAAAATTCATGCGCCGAAGGGGATTGGTGCTCTCTATGTAGGAAAGGGAACATTGCTGCAGCCGATGCTTTACGGCGGTTCCCACGAGCGCTCGCGCCGAGCCGGAACGGAGAACGTACCGGGTATCGTCGCCTTGGGCAAGGCAGCGGAAATTGCGTTAGCCGGATTAGCGAATGGCGCGGTCAAGAATCTGGAAGTGCTCCGGGACACGTTGCAGACGAGCATTCTCGGTAACCTGGACTGCGTCGGCGTGAATGGAAATGGTGTGCCGCGGGTAGCCAACACTACCAACATCTACTTCGATCATATTGAGGGTGAAGCCATGATCATTGCCCTCGATCTGAAAGGACTGGCCGTTTCCACCGGGGCGGCTTGTTCTTCCGGCGCCATTGAACCCTCGCACGTGCTTACCGCGATGGGTTTGACGGCGGATCGGGCCCGCGCGAGTATAAGGTTCAGTTTGGGTAAACAGAACACGGCTGAAGAAATCGGCTATGCTCTCGCCCTCATCCCCGAGGTTGTAACCCGCCTTCGTGATCTGTCACCGGTTTACAATAGAAAGCAAGCCGTCGGCTCTTAAATCTTCCTCTGGGAAGTTGGAAATCAAGAAGCGATTGGGGATTTTATCCATTGTTTCCGCAGACCATTGCCGTTGCCATGTCGGGAGGAGTCGATTCTTCGACCGTTGCGGCCATGTTACGTTCAGCCGGCCACAGCGTAATCGGGCTGACAATGCAGTTGTGGAATCAGCGGCGATTGGCCGGACGGGAAGGCATGCCCGAAGCAGTGCAGGGCAGGTGCTGTTCCATTGATGATGTCTACGACGCTCGTACCGTGGCACAGGCCATCGGAGTCCCTCATTACGTGGTGAACCACGAGCGGCAGTTTGAGGAAGATGTGGTCCGGCCCTTTGTTCAAGAGTACTTGTCGGGCCGAACGCCGATCCCATGCAGTCTCTGTAATAATCACTTGAAGTTTGATCAGTTGCTGATTGTGGCTCAGCAGGTTGGAGCAGATCGCCTGGCCACAGGCCATTATGCGCGTGTGCATTTCGACGAGCCTTCTGGGCGTTGGCTCTTGCGCCGTGCCACAGATCTTTCCAAGGATCAGACCTACTTCCTGTTCGGCCTTACTCAGGAGCAGCTAAGCCGGACACTGTTTCCCCTCGGCGCATTGACTAAGCCGGAGGTCCGCCAGCGTGCGCGACAGCACGGGCTTGCATTGGCCGAGAAGCCTGATTCGCAGGAGATATGCTTTGTGCCGGGAGGCGATTATAAGCGGTTTTTAGATGCCTATCTCGAAGAGCAAGGCCATGAGCTGCCGGACACTGCAGGTGAGCTTGTGACCACGGACGGTCAGGTTATCGGCGAGCACAGCGGTATACACAACTTCACAGTTGGACAGAGAAAGGGCTTGGGAGTGGCTACGGGATCACCTCTATATGTGATTCAGATCAACGGCAACACCCGGCAAGTCGTCGTAGGGAAGGGAGACGAACTCTACTCGACAGAGTTGCGCGCGAAGAGGATCAATCTCGTTTCCGTTGATCACTTGACGGGTCCTATGCGGGTGAGTGTCAAGATCCGCCACCGCCACGAGCCTGCGCCTGCCACGATTGATCAAATCAATGATGATGAGATCACCGTCGCTTTCGATCAGCCGCAACGCGCCGTGACTCCCGGCCAAGCCGCAGTTTTCTACGATGGCGATATCGTCGTGGGTGGTGGCTGGATCGTTTAGGGCTCTTCAGACAGCAATTTGCGGAAGCCGCGTCAGCAACTTTTCCGTCAAATTGGGTTAAGAATTACATACGAATAGATCTCCACCTGCCGGCTTCGCGATGAGCCATATATGACCATATACCAGATGTTCAAGATAGTCGTTCTTTCATCTGTGATCAGTGTTGTTCTGGCTGCCTTGACAGGCTGCGGCGGTGGCGGTTCCCCCGTTGGCCAAGGCCCGGGACTCGGGCCGGGCGACAATAATGCGCTGCTTGTCGGCCAATATACGTTCTCTTTAACCGGCCAGACCGTGCCGGAGGGCGCCGTTGTCGCAATTGCCGGCAGCTTCACGGCGGACGGAAATGGACATCTTGGAGGCGTTCAAGACGTCAATAGCAAGCTGGGCGTTAACACGGGCAAGTTTGGAGGTACGTACTCTCTGGGAACCGACGGACGAGGCAATGCGGTGCTGGGCATTCAGGCAGGTTGCGCGAACTGGCAGTTCACTATGGTCAGCCACACACACGGGCTCTTGACTTGTCTTAATACCTCGATGACAGCCAGTGGCACCATCGACCTGCAGGACCCGAGCTCGCTTTCTGTGGCCGCTTTGAAGGGCAACTACGTGTTTAGCTTCTCCGGACTGGGGCTCCCGGCTAACGCGCAATCGGGGGCTGGGCTCGCTGTTATGGCGGGTGATTGGACCATGGACGGTAATGGCAACATCACTCGCGGGGAAATGGACGTCAATGATTTGAGCGGCATTCAGCAGGATATCCCGGTGAGCGGGACGTATTCCGTCGGTGCCAACGGGCGTGGCATCGCAACGCTCAACAGTTCCTTCACAACACAGAAGTTTGCTTTCTATATCGCCAATCGTGGGGATCTTAAGTTTGTCGAAACCGATGCACAGCCGGTCGTCTCGGGAGAAGTTTTGGCGCAGGCATCGGGGCCTTTTACGCCACTGACTTTGAAGGGTCAGCTGGCATTCACTCTCAGCGGTGTGGACAGCAACAACGTGCCAATCACAGTTGGGGGAATTTTCTCCAGCGATGGGAACGGCGGAATCAGCAATGGAGTTCTGGATAGTAACGATGGCGGGACGGTTCTGCTTGGTAGCACGTTGACAGGGAACTATGCCCTGAGCACGACGGGTCGTGGCCTAGCGAATTTGACGTCCTCTCCCGCACTGCAGCTGGCTTTCTATCCGGCAGCCAATGGCACTATAGAGTTGGTTGACATTGGGAGCGGTCTAGGCGTTGTAGGCATGGCGAGAGGCCAGATAGGGCTGCCGTTTTCGGTTGCTTCGACCTCAGGAAATTACGCGCCTAGTTTTACGGGGACAAATCTGATTAGCAGCGGTGCCGAGGAAGACATCACGGGACAACTGATTGCGGACGGCGCGGGCAATCTGAACGGGGTGCTGGACGTCAATAATTTTGGCAGCATATTTCAAAAGAATCCGATTTCCGGGAGTAGCTACACGATGGCCACGAACGGCAGGGGTACTGCCGTGCTGAATACGGCTAGTGGCACGTTCGATATGCAGACGTACCAGATCGGCCCTGGTACGATCCTGTTTCTCGAAAGCGATCAGGGACGCGTCATCGTAGGCATCGCGGAAAAACAGCAGTTTTAGGCAAGCCTCGCTTTCTGACGCCCAGAAATTCTCGCCCTCCTTGGGTTGCATTGCCTTCCAGTTCTGCATCCTATTTTTGGAAGTATTGGTCGGGGTGCCGGACTGGAGGGTGTCATGCGAGCGTATTACCATTACGTGTTGTTTCTTTTTTTGCTGCCAGGAATGTCGCTTGCGCAGAGTGCGACCGCTGGCGCTCAAGCCAGCAACTCCGCAGCTTCTACGCCTGCCCCTCAATTGCCAGGTTCGCAGCTGCAGTCGGGCACTCTCATCTACGCAGAATTGAACAAGTCTATCGACTCGCGCAAAGCAAAGGTCGGAGATCCAGTCCAGATAAAAGTCACGCAGGCAGTGTTGTCCCACGGGGAAATTGCCATACCAAAGGGCTCCAAGATTGTCGCGCACCTCACCGAGGCTAAGGCGAGTTCCAAGGAGCAGCCCCAGGCTGAACTTGCCATTGCGCTCGATAAGGCGGTCCTCAAAGACCGAACCGAAGTTCCGTTGAATTCGGCGACGATCCAGGCGATTGAAGGAGTAAACAATATCATTGGGCCGGATCAATCGATGGGCGGCACGAGTGGAGGGGCGGACCAGCGCGGAAGCGATCGCGGCGGGATGCCCGGATTGCCTGGGTACGGAGGAACTCCAGGAGCAAACTCTGGAATGGGTAGCGCTAGCCCGATCGGACAACCAAGTCCAAATGTCGGCCCCGCGGCCAGCGGCAGCGATAGTCGTTCCGGCGCGCCTAGGTCTTCCGCGCCGCTGACTGCGAACAGCCACGGTGTCATCGGCATGCCGGGAGTGACTCTGTCCATCACTCCCAATCTTGGCTCAGTGCTGGTGGCCAATGGGAAAAACGTAAAGCTGGACAGCGGTACGCAGTTGGTCTTACGCGTTCAGTAGAGGTTGAAAAAGCAGCAGCCTTGCTCTCTTCAGATGAATAATTCGTCTTGAGGAACGCCCATTCCGTCACGTCCACGGCGCCGCCGGCCGAAGAAGTACTCCAATCCTGCCGTTACTCCGTGGTAGAGCCCAGTAACCTGGCGAAAAGGCGAGACTACGGTTCGCTGCACTGCCTCTGTGGTTTCTTCTACCTTGTCCAGTGTGCGATTAACTAGCTCGTCAGCTCGAATGACCTGCAATCGTGTTCGGTCAATAGCGTCGTTGACCGTGGCGTCGAGGCGTTGCATCTGGTTGCGGACCAAGCTCGTCGAGTGATTCACGTTTTCGACAATGGCATCGATTTTCGGGCGGACGTCGGTAAGCAGCGAGTGCGCCGCTTCAAGGGTAGGCACGGTCTTGCTGGTCAGTTCGTTAGCTAGCGACTCCATGCGGGAGCCACTCTTGCGCACAAACAGGTACAAGGCGACCATGATGCCCGCCTGCACCAGAAATGATGCCGTGATGACAACGACGAGAACTAAGAAAACGCTGTTATCCATAACACGTTGCCTGCGCCGTCTTCTGGCGGCGACACGCTCTGTCGCCGATCAGAGGTTCTGAGGGCTCTCTTTCTCCGGAGTCGTGTTGTCACGATATGCCTGGCGACCGGCCTCATAAGCTGCTTTGAACTGATCACGCTGCTGATTCATTGCCTCACGGCTCCGGTTGGCCCAGCCTTGCGCCTGTTCCCTCACCTCTCGTGCCCGGCCACGAACATAATCGCGTCCCTCTTCAGCTTTCTCCCGAATGGTGCGGCGAGTTTCTTCTCCCGAAAACGGCGCGTAGAGCACGCCCACAGCGGCGCCGAGCCCCAGACCTGCGAGGAACCATAGAAAACTATTGCTATCTCGTTCCGACATAAGAACCTCCAACCGCCAACCTCGGATGGTAGCATCCAGTCTATCGAAATACAACGTACAGCGCGCGTTGCAAGCCGGCGAAATAAGACGGCATGGCTCTGCGGATCATGCTTGTCGCAAGCGCGCATTTAGCGCGAGAATAAAAGAGGGAGGCGCCCTTGTCCGACAGAAAATATCGCCAGCCAGGGTATATGGACCGCGACGCTACACCGAGGAAGGGAGCTTCTGAGAAACCGCAAAAACCTGCCGACACATTCGGGCCGCGGCCGCTGCAAATGGCGGCCTCGCGGATGGTATCCCGGTGCGCTCAATGTGGAACGGTTTTGCATGCATTGACCGAACCCCTGGGACAGTGTCCCAAGTGTGGTTTTGAACTGCATTCCTGCAAGCAGTGCACCTATTTCGATCCGGGCAGCCGGTTTGAATGCACTCAGCCGATCCCGGAACGGATTCCACGGAAAGATGTCAAGAATGAGTGCCGCTCCTTCTCCTTGCGCGTGATGGTCGAAAAAGAAACTTCTGCCAGCAACATGCGCGCGGACGACGCCCGCAAGGCCTTCGAGAACTTGTTCAAAAAATAGCGAGCATCCCAGTTCTCCGCCGGGCCAAAAATGCGGACCTACGGTTTCTGGGTTGGGCGCAAGATAACTTCACTCGCAAAAGACTGCGGCGCCTGAGTGACCAGCATGGCGACCACGTGCGCCACATCTTCCGGCTGCAACATCTTGTCCGGGTTTTTACCGGCGTGGGGGCTCAAGTCGGTCTGCGTCGACCCAGGACAAATAACCGATACGCGAATCCCGTGTGAACGCAATTCCTCAGCCACCGAGTAGCTGAGTCCGTTTAGGCCCCACTTCGAAGCCGCGTAGGCTGCGCCATTTGGCAAGGCATTCTTCCCGGCAATTGAGGAAATATTCACGATGTGGCCTGCCCCTGCCTGAATCATTAACGGCGCGAAAGCGTGGATCATGTAGAAGGGTCCACGAAGATTAGTGTTCAAAACCCGGTCCCACTGTTCAGGTGGGAGCTTATGCAAGGGACCGCCGAATCCGCCAATGCCGGCGTTGTTGACCAGAACGTCGGTACGCCCGAATTTGTCCTCCACGAATTCCGCCAATTTTTCGACGGATTTCAGGCTAGTGACGTCGCACTCGAAAACTACGGCTTTGCCAGATTGTTCCGGGATCATGGTCGCGGTCTTCTCAAGGTTGTCTCGCGTGCGTCCAGACAGGACGAGCGTGGCACCCATGCCTGCCAGTTTTCGCGCAATCGCCGCGCCAATGCCGCGTCCTGCCCCGGTGACCACCGCGATTTTGCCGCTCAGAGACTGCGTGTTCAGCTGTCCGTTCAAGATCATCCTCCCGTGACTATCTTCGGGAACCATCCGAAAACGATAGATTCCGCATCATATGATGGCAGGACCAAGGTTGCGGCAACTTGCTTGCCTAAGGGCGATGTACATCTCTATAATCCGGCACACCGGAAGGTTGCTGGCACAGTATTTGCTCTAGCAGCTTTACGAGCCTAATGCGCGGGCTGATGTCGCGTGGTCTGCGTTGCCGATCGGGTTTGCTTGGCTTGGGTAGCCCGGACCGGATTTGTCGTCGCTGTTTCCCGAGAGATTCACAGGAGCCATATCAATGAAGAAGACGCTAGTTACGATTGTGCTTTTGCTTGCTGGCATGGCGATGAGCCAGGACTCTGCACAACAGCAGCAAGCGCAACCGCAAGGCCAGCCGGCGGCGCAACAGCCTGGTAACGGTCAGCAGGCCGCCCCACAGCAGCAGAAAAAGGAAATCAAGAATCCAGCCGAGTACAACGCCTATGTGGGCGCCATTCAGCAAAGTGATCCCAACGCGAAGATCAGCGGCCTGGAAGCGTTTCTGCAACAGTACCCGCAAAGCGTGATGAAGGAAGATGCGCTCGAAGCTCTAATGAGCGCCTACCAGCAGGCGGGCAATGCTGAAAAGATGAGCGACGCAGCGCAGCGGCTGCTGCAGGTCAATCCAGACAATGTGCGTGCACTGGCGCTGCTAGCCTATACGCGCCGCGCCGCGGCGCAAGCGGGGCAGAATCCGCAGCAGAACCTTCAGGAAGCCCAGCAATATGGCGAGCGCGGCTTGCAGGCGCTGGACAAGTTTGCCAAACCCGAAGGTATGTCGGATGCCGACTACCAGAAGGTGAAAAATGAGATGCGCGGCATCTTCAGCGGGGCGGCTGGGATTGCGGCGCTACAGAACAAGGACTTCGCTACCGCCACGAAAGACCTAAGAGCGGCGGCCGAAGTCACTCCGAACGACTTCAGCATTGTTTATCCTCTGGCGCTTGCCTACCTGCAGTCCAACCCACCGAACTACGTCGATGGCAGTTGGTTTGCCGCTCGTGCCGCTAGCATCGCCCCTAATCCGCAATTGCAGCAGCAGATCGAAAAGTACGGCAAGTCACAGTACACGAAGTACCACGGCTCGGATCAGGGCTGGACCGAATTGATGGCGCAAGCCAAAGCATCTTCCAACCCGCCTGCCGGATTCACTATCAGCCAGTACATTCCACCTACTCCGGCGCAACAAGCTGCGGATCTGGTGAAGTCGAAAACACCCAAGGACATGAGCTTCGCCGAGTGGGAACTGGTTCTCTCCGCCGGCGCTCAGTCGGATGCGGATACGGTGTGGAATGCGATTAAAGGCGTCCCCCTGCAGATGGAGGGGCAGGTCATTAGCGCCACGGCTACAAAGATCGAAGTGGCAGCCAGTTCCGATGACATCGACCAAAAGCGTGCCGATATCGTGCTTAACATGACCGGCACGATTCCCGCGCGCCTGATGCCGAAGGAAGGATCGACTCTGGATTTCGAAGGCACTCCGGCTTCCTACACGCCAAGCCCATTTGTCATGACCATGGAAAAAGGCACGCTGCTCACCAAAGCAGCACCAAAGACCACGCCGAAGCGGCCGGTGCATCGCAGACCGACTAAGAAGTCCAGCCAGTAAGACCCTGCCGATCACATTCACAGGCGGCCTTCCTAGGCCGCCTTTCTTGTCTTCAAAACAACTGTCGCAGCGCCAACTTTGCAGCTGCATATCCGCACATACCATGAACTCCACCGCCCGGAGGAGTTGACGCTGAACACAGATACAATCCCTTCAGCGGAGTGGCATAGGTTCGAAAAGTGGGACGCAGGAAGAGCTGGCGAAGATCAGCCGCTCCTCCGTTGATGTCGCCTCCAACCAGGTTCGGATTCTGCTGCTCGAGGGCGCGGGGCGCGAGCACGGAGCGCTTTAGCACGATCTCCCGAAATCCGGGTGCGAAACGCTCAATCTGCCGCTCAATTTGCTCGGTCACGTCACTCGAGTACCCGTTAGGGACGTGACAATACACCCAGGCCACATGGCGACCGGCGGGCGCCCGGGTGCTGTCGAAAAGCGTCGGCTGGCTCAGCAACACGAATGGATGTTCAGAAACCCTGCCTTGCCACGGACCCCGCTCCGAATCGCACATCTCATCCAGCGAACCGCCCAGGTGCACAGTCGCAGCTTGCGAGCAGTCCGGGGATTTCCACGGAATTGGCTGCTTCAAGGCATAGTCGATCTTGAAGGCTCCCGGCCCATAGCGATACTCCTCCAGCTTCTTCCGATAAGCGCGAGGCAGGCGGTCGCCCGTCATCTTCAGCAGTTGCCGAGGCGTAATGTCGGCGAGAATGGCGCGTGCGACGGGCAGCTGGTCTAATGAGTTCACCGTCATTCCCGTGACAACTCGGCCCCCCAGGGACTGTAAGTAGTTGGCGAGGGCGTTACTGAGCTGTTGCGAGCCTCCCTGGGCGATTGGCCAGCCCACGGAGTGCCCGGCCAGCGCCAGCACCAGCCCAAACGCCGCGCTAGGGCTCTTCTCCAGCGGAAGCATGGAGTGAGCTGCCATGCCGGCAAACAGGGCTCGGGCCCGCTCTTGGCGAAAAACATGGCTGGCCAGACCACGAGCCGATCGCAGTGCTTGAATTCCAAATGCCACCATCGGCAGAGGATTCTTGGGGATCCGAATCGGAGCCAGCAAATTAGGCAGAAGCGCATCCCAGCCATTCAATATGGGGGCGAGCAGGTGGCGGTACGCTTCGCCGTCGGGACCTAACTCCTCCGCAGTCCCGTGAAGAGAGCGCTTCAGGAGTACGGCGGATCCATCATCCAGAGGATGCGCCAGTGGCACGGGAGAGTGAATCCACCGCAAGCCGTAATCGGCCAGTGGAAGGGTGCAAAAGAAGGGCGATCCGGCGGCCATGGGGTGCACGGCGGAGCAAACGTCATGCAGGAAGCCAGGAACGGTGAGCTCGGCAGATTTTGCTCCCCCGCCGATTTGGGTTGAGCGCTCGATCACAGTGACTGAGCATCCGGCTTGCGCCAAGACAATTGCCGCGGCGAGCCCATTAGGTCCCGAACCGATTACGATCACATCGGACTCAGGCAGATCGAGGCGTGGCAACATGGGCGTGGACCGGCCATCTTAGGATGCCCACTTCAGATCAAGCTAGATGGTGTCGCCGACAGGAATGTCCGCGCCGGATTCCAAGGCTATTTCTTGGTATCGGCTGGTTTCAGTTCTCCAGCCGCTTTTTGCAGATCAGCGATGCTGCTGGTGTTGACCTGGTAGAGCGCAGGCTCGCCCTCGCGCTTAGCGATATAGTTGTCGCCGGCTTTCGAGAGGAGTACTTTCTCGACGCGTTTTCCATCACTCGACGTGACAGTCAGCTGAAGCGAAGGACTGGTGAATCCTGACTCGACGAACTTGCTGGCAGACAAATCGCGAATGTCGCTGATGAGCGGCTGCACGCTGCTGCTATCCAGCTTCTTGCCATCCCCGGACCACCAATCGGCGCCGCTGCGCGTGAGGAAATAGGATTTAGCGCCATCGTAGATTTCGAGTTTCGTGGGATCTTCAAAGCTGAAGTCAAAAAGCTTCTTATTGCGGAAATCCTCGAGTTTCTTGCCGAGTTCTAGCCCAACATCCGGCGATAGCTTGTAAACCCCCGGCACAACGCTCGATTTCGCGTAGTAGTCGTCCTTGCTTTTCCTAACGTCGAGCTGCTGGGTACCGGAATCGCCGGTGACCTTAGCCGTGCCCACCGGCTTCCCGGAACCGAACGCAGCCTCGATCTTTTTCGCATCGTCTGTCCCGCTCAGATCCATCTTGGCATCGGTCAGTTTGCTGACAAGATCTCCGACTTCGGCACTGTCTGCCCGCAGTGGTCTGGGCTTGATGATCTGCCACTGATCTTTGTCACGGCCGAACTCGAGGTCTTGATTATTCGCAATCAGCTCAACCCGGCTGACCTTGTCGGGCTGCAAGGTAATCAGGCGTTTGTCGCGGAGGTCGTTGGCGGTTTTATTGACCTCATTCTTGGTATAGGTAGCGATTGTGTAGACATGGGGATCGCCTTCCAACATAGCGTAAGCGCTGGTTCCGGCAGGCGTGTCGTCGCCAATCAAGAGCTTTTTCTCTTTATTGGACTTGTCCGTCACATCGACCGTCAGCGACGGCTTAAGCAACCCGTACTGCTGCAGATCAGTGGCCTTGTCTTCAACGACTCGTTCTGATGCTAGCGAGCTCAGGATGCCCAGCATGCTGGTGACGGAGCTTTGATCGGCGGTCAGTGGTTTCGGGGCTACAATCTCCCAGGCTCCCGAACCATTGCGCGCCAAGGCAACCTCGTCCCCGCTGGCTTTCTTCAGATCGACCTTGGTCAAATCCGTTTCGTTCAGTGTCAGGATTTTGGGAGAGACGTCGGCAGACGCTTTCACAGCGTCATCCGCTGGCTTGTGATGATTAGACCAATACAACCCGCCGGCAAGGCCCGCCAGGACGATTACAGCAACGATGAGTCCACCCGTTTTCATGACTGCTCAGAAAAGAATTACCTGCGTCTCCACCACACCGAGACGCCGATTACGACCGCGAACAGCGGAAGCAGGAACTGGCTGGTGGTTCGCACCCAATTCAATTGAGCGCGCGTCATGGTGATTCGCCGATCTTCACGTTCTTTGGGACGGATCGAGATCAGATCTTCGTCCGACGACAGCCAATTCATGGCGTTCAACGCCAGGTCGCGATTGCCATTGAAGTTGATGAACGAATTTGCCGCCCAAGACGAGCTGCCAACCACGACGAACCGGCCTTGCGAATTCTCTTTCTCAGTCTTATAAGTTCCGGCGGCGGCAATCGTGACCGGACCCTTCTTATTTTTCGGGTCATTTACGTTAACCGCAGCAGAGCTGAGATTTGTAGTTGCGAGACTGCTATCGGAGGAGTCGAACAGCTTCTCGACCGTAGTCTTGTCAGTATTCTTGATCTCCAGCGAGCGCGAGATCGGGAAACCAGTAGCGGTCCCCTTCATTTCATTCACAATTGGCTGCGTGCTGTACTGCGTGACCAACGCGACCTGCGGTCCTACTCCTGCCAACTGCCCAATGGGATTCAAATCGAGGATGAGGTTCTTATCCGGAGTCACGCCCCAACTGTCGAGCAGGTTGCTCAAAGCGTCATTATCGGCAGTCTCCTCACGCCCGATTTTCAAAGGAGGATCCAGCATGAAGAACGCGCGCCCGCCGTTCTCGACGTATTTCTTGATGGCATCGACTTCTGGCTGGAGGTAGTCGCCCGTCGGGCCACCCACAACCAGCACGGTGCAGTCTTCGGGTATCTCCGCCTTCTGCAGAAGTTCGATGGATTTCGCCTGGTACTCGTCCTTGGCCAACAGATCCTTCAGCCGGGAGTATCCCTTGCGATCGCTGTCGTCGATCCGGTGCTCGCCGCTGCCGGTCACGAAACAAACCGTGCGGGTATTGTTCTTCAAATCGCGAATGAAGGCGCCGGTGATGCCCTCCTCGGTCATGCTCTTGGCTTCTTCTTTCTTGGCCCCGATCTGGACAACAGCAGTGCCGTAGTTCTTGATCCCAAACTCGCGGGCCAATTGCGGCTTTTTATCCGGGTCCACGTATTCGACATGTACCTTGGGAGACAGGTTTGCGTATTGGTCCAGCGTGTCCTTGGCCTGCTGGAATCGCGTGGACTGGTCGAAATAAGTGATGGCCGCCGGCTGTTTCAGCCCCTTGACGATCTTCGTTGTCTGTTCCGACAGACTGTAACGCTTGTTCGCCGTCGCATCGTACGACTTGTTGTAACGATTGCCGAGGACGTTAGCTACTGTGATAATGGCAACAATCACCAGTATGTAAACCGTCGCATAAGCCAGATATTTTGTTTGTCTTGCTTGCAGCAGTTTCCTACTCACTTATGATCTCCAGCGCAGAGATTCCATGGAACGGGCGGTCAGAAACAGTCCCAGGAAAATCAGCGTCGCATAAAAGATTGCGTCTTTACTGGCCACGACTCCTCTACCGAACGATTCGAAGTGCGTGATGACCGACATGTACGAGAGCACCTGAGCCCACGTCGCGGTTTCATAACCGCTAACCCATTCCAACACCCAGAGCAGCAGGCACACACCGAAGGTTGCGGCTCCTGCAATGATCTGGTTCTTCGTCAAAGTCGAAATGAATGTGCCTATGGCGAGAAGCGCACCGGCTTGCAGTAAAAGACCTAAATAGCCAACCGCCAGAGGCTTCCAATCGGGGTTTCCGTACCGGAACAAGAAGACAAAATTCAGCCCCGTGAAAAACAACATCACCGCATACAGAGTTAAAGCCGCCAGCCACTTGCCCACGATTACTTCCGCATCTCGAATGGGCGAGGTTGCCAGGAGTTCAATGGTTCCATTGCGTTTTTCCTCAGCGAAAAGCCGCATCGTGATCATCGGGATGAAGAACAGGCCTATGACGCTGACATTCGAAAGCAGTGGCCGGATGACCTGTTCGTTGATATTCATCGGGAAACCCTGACCGCGCAACTGCGACTCCATCCCGACGTAAACGAAATAACCCAGGGAATTCCAAAAGAAGAAGCCGAATATCAGCGCGAACATGACTATCAACAGATACGCGATCGGAGAAACGAAGTAGCTGTTCAATTCCTTTTTGTAAATGATCCAGATATTTCTCATCCCTATTACTGCGCTCCCTTCGCGGCGACGCTTTCGGCCTTTTCCTCATTGCCTGTGAGCTGCAAGAAAACTTCTTCCAGGCTCATCGCAGCGGGACGAAGCTCGTTCAAGTCCCACCCGGCTTCCACGACGGCGCGAGCCAGATCGGCCCGCACGGAAAAATCCTTGCCCTTGCTCTCAATCTCGAAACTAAAGCGATTATTGCGGTCACCGCGCGCAACTACGCGGCTGACTCCGGCCACCTGCTCCAGACGCCGCTGCACAAGCGAGGAATCGAGGTTCCCGTTGCGGCTAGCGACCTCGAGCAATACCGACTCAGCGCCTCGTGCACGGTTCTGCAGGTTGTGAACCGAATCGGTCGCCACCAGCCTGCCCTTGTTGATGATGATGACCTGCTCGCAGGTCTGCTCGACTTCGGGCAGGATGTGCGTGCTGAGAATGATCGTGTGGTCGCCTGCCAGGCTGCGAATCAGTTCACGGGTCTCGTTGATCTGTTTCGGGTCGAGTCCTGCGGTGGGCTCATCAAGGATCAGAACATCAGGATTGTGGATGATGGCCTGGGCCAGTCCCACGCGCTGGCGGTACCCTTTCGAGAGCTTTCCAATCAGCTTATTCTTGACATCGCCGATCGCACAGCGCCCCAGGACGTAGTCGATCCGCATCCGCAATTCTGTGCCGGTAAGCCCCTTCAAGCTGCCCACGAATTTCAGGTATTCGCCCGTCTCCATCTCCTGGTAGAGAGGCGGAGTTTCCGGCAAATAGCCTATCCTGCGCTTGACCTCCAGCGGTTGCTCCAGCACATCGAAGCCAGCAACCGTAGCGCTACCTGACGTCGGGGGCAGGAAACAGGTCAGGATGCGCATGGTGGTGGTCTTGCCGGCTCCGTTTGGGCCCAGGAAGCCGACGATCTGCCCCTTGCTGACGTCGAAGGAGATGTTGTCGACGGCCGTGGTACGCGCGTACTTTTTGGTGAGCTCTTTGACGGTGATCATAGAAGTTTTTCTTGCAGGAGTGAGGTACAAACCCTACACATCGTGGCCCGACTCTTTGGGAACAGCTCTGCAGTGAGACTATCTTAAAAACTCGCCAGCACTGCTGTCAATTGACGAGAGCCTGTGTCTGGGTCTGGGGAGAAACGTCTACTTTGCGCGCCATCGCAAATGCCAGCCCCATGCACAGGCAAAATACCACCATAGCTTCGGCGTCGCCCAGATTGTACTGCAGAAAACCAGTCAGGACGAAAGCGATGAGCCCGCCTAAGACTCCCAGTATCAGTCCCTTGGAAAACCAATCATCCGCGGCAGTCGACTTATTCACTTTCACTAGAAACACGAAGTAAGCGGCGATGAGCCAAATCCATGCTACAAGGGCCGGCAACCCGCACTCCACTGCAATTTGTATGGGCGTGGAATGGAAGTGGCTGTGCAGTGGAAACCGGCGATAAGCAGCAAGGTTCCAGCGCTGCCAGTCGCCGGCTACGCTGTCGAGGCCGACTCCCAGCAGAGGATGCGCCCTGATCAGCGGCAGGCTGTCGCGCCATATTTGCAGCCGGTACTGAGTCCCCGGGTCGCTGGTGTCCAGACTTATGGCCCGGTAGCGCTGGATCCAGAATAGGGTACCCGCCGCAATCAGACCCAGCGCTACCAGGTTCACCCACATAGTTCGCCGGCTTAGGCGAGTCAGACTAATTATCAGAGTTCCGGCCACAAGGCTCACGAATGAAACTCGTGTCAGTGTCAAAACTATGGCTGCGGCAATCGCGAAAAAAGCGCCGAACAGGCTGAGTCGGTAGAGCGAATGTCCACTTCCGCAAAGCGCCAGCCCCCAACATAAGAGCGCAACCAGAACCAGAAGTTCCGAATAAGGGAAGTAATGCCGAAAGAACCCCTGGGCGCGAGGCGGATGAGCGCGAACCAGTGCTACCCCAGGCGACTGGAGTACCCTTGCGAGAGATTTCGACGGCACATTGACGGATATGGCTTGCAATCCATTCGGCGTCTCGCGTTGAACACGGATCGGAATATTGCGAGCTCCTGCTAGCCCTAATCCTTGCAATAGTTCAGGGCCGCTACGAATTCGGCGGCCGTCGGCTTGATCGATAATGTCTGCCGGCCCGAGGCCGAATCTTTGCAATGCCGTTGCGATCGCGGGCGGGCCAACTGCGCGGACACCGATCCCCGCTGTGTATTGCCACCCTGTGTACAACACGGTGAGGACGCAGGAGCCAACCAAAAGTCCAACCAGTATCTTCACCTGCCGGACGGTACGGACCACTTGTCCGATGAGAATTGCGAGCACGAAAAGTTCGATCGTGCGCATCCGGCCCCAACTTAGGAACGGGTCCGTGGAGAAGGCCGAAGAGAGTCCCGTGAGTCCGAGAAAGGCCAGAAGAGGGTAACCTAATTGCTGCGGCAGCAAGCGCCGCTTTTCCCAAACGACAGCGGCAAGCCAAAGCACCAATGCCGCACGGAACGCATTCACGGCGCCCTTAGTCGATAAGGGCGCGACAAGTGCGCAGGCGGCTAAGCAGTAGAATACGGCGACGTCGATAACTCGGATTATGGTTGAAGTTCGAAAGCCGGGGCCTGGTGCCCCCTGCATGCGACCACACTCAACCTTTGCCTGCTCTGAAGCCGGCGCCGGCTGACACTGGCTTACGGTACGCCTGTCACTACTCTGTTGTGCAGTACCGGCCATGTTTGTCGTATTCTAGAGGCTCTCGGTGACTCGAGGCCGAAAAGCACAGATGTTCTCACGTCGCTCGCGGCTAATTAGCGTCAGTTGCGTCCTGAACGACCTGCTCGCGACCGCGGTCGCGTTTCTGCTGGCGTTCGGCATTCGCTTCACGGTTGGACAGCGGAACTGGGATGGCTTGCACGCGATTTATCCCTTCCAAGCCTACGTCCCCGTTCTGATTGCCGCAAGCCTCCTGGTTCCTTTCTTTGGCTATCTTCTGAATGCCTATCAGCAAGTCGAACTAAAGAGGCCTCGGGACATAGCTGCCGATGTCGTGAAGATGATGGCGCTTGCCCTGCTTGCCCTATTCACGGGAATGTTTTTCTTCCAGGGCCAGTATGTCAGCCGAAGCCTGCTGCTGTTGTTCGCTGTTCTGGAATTCATACTCTTGGCAGCCAGCAGGTGGACGCTGCTGGTAGGCGGAACATGGCTTAGGACCAGGCCGGAGCATCGCCGGCACTTTGTTATCGTCGGGACTTCGGAGAGCGCCACCGAATTGGGCCTGCTCCTGGAGGAGGGCGCCGGTCTGGGATTGGAGCTGTTGGCCTTCGTTTACACGGGTGATGAGGTCCCCACCGCGCCACCCGGCTTGCGGGGGAACTATTCCGTGCTGTCATTGCAAAACCTCCCCGAGCTGCTGCACAGTCACGTGGTCGACGAAGTGCTGTTTGCCGTGAGCCGAGAGGAGTTGGCTAACCTCGAACCGATCATGCAGCAGTGCGAGCAGGAGGGCGTGCACATGCGGGTGCAGCTCGATTTCCTGCCGCACGGCTTTAACCATGTTTACGTCGAGCATTTGGGGCATGTACCGCTGCTGACTTTCGCCAGCACTCCGCAAAACGACTTTGCATTGGCTTTTAAGCGGTTCGTCGACATGATTGTTTCGTTTGCGGGCCTTGTTGTGCTCTCGCCGTTGTTTCTTCTCTTAGCGATCGCGATCAAGGCTACATCGAAAGGTCCTGTTTTTTACCGGCAAACGCGCTGCGGCTTGGGCGGACGCCGTTTCAAGCTTCTGAAATTCCGCTCCATGGTTGCCAACGCCGACGAGCTTTTACCTGAGTTGGGAGAGTTCAACGAGGTCGACGGTCCCGTGTTCAAGATGCGCAATGATCCTCGTTGCACGCCGATTGGCCGCTGGATGCGCATGTTGAGTTTTGACGAATTGCCCCAACTTTGGAATGTCCTGCTAGGTCATATGTCTTTGGTCGGCCCACGACCACCTTTGCCTGAAGAAGTTGAACAGTACAAGTCGTGGCAGCGGCGCCGCCTGCGCATGCGTCCCGGGATGACTTGCTTGTGGGCTCTGGAAGGGCGCAGTCACCTGCGCTTTGACCGCTGGGTACGGCTGGATTTGCTCTATATCGATAACTGGTCGACGTGGCTGGATTTCAAAATTCTTCTCAAAACCATTCCTGCTGTTTTGTCCGGCCGTGGCGCTCACTGAAGACTTGCGGGATGCCCCCAAGCTCCCGATGGTTTCGATTGTTATTACGACCTACAATTCTGCTTCTCATCTGAAGGCCTGTCTGGAATCAATACGCCAAGAGACCTACCCGCATCGCGAAGTCATCATTGTTGACAATGCTTCCAGCGATGGCACGCGGGACCTGCTGGCTAAACTGGAACCGGAAATCAAGGTCATATACAACCGGACCAACACCGGCTTTGCGGCGGCTCAGAATCAGGCCATCCACGCGGCTGGAGGCGATTGGCTTCTTTCGCTCAACCCTGATGTAGTGCTCAGTCCGGACTTCATTTCGGAAATGGTCGCGGCGGGCGAACTGGACGCCTCGATCGGTGCTGTATCGGGAAAGCTTCTGCGCTGGCAACCTGGTGGTCAGACCGAGTTCAGTCGAGTGATCGATTCCACGGGAATTTACTTCACGCGTAGCCTGCGCCATCTCGATCGTGGCGCGGACGAGATAGATACCGGTCGATACGAAAATCTGGAGTATGTTTTCGGCGCGACAGGAGCCGCCGCGCTGTACCGCCGCAAAATGGTGGAGGATGTTTCGATAAACGGAGAATTCTTCGACGAGCAGTTCTTCGCTTACCGGGAAGATGCCGATCTGGCTTGGCGGGCGCAGTTGATGGGCTGGAAATGTGTATACACCCCGAAGGCGGTAGCGTGGCACGTGCGCCGGGTCACTCCGGAGCGCCGTTCCCAACTTCCAGCCGAGATCAACTGGCATTCGGTGAAGAATCGTTTTCTCATGCGAGCCAAGAACATCAGCTTCCACCTCTATTTGCGCTTTCTCCTGCCAGTCACATTTCGGGATTTACAGGTGGTCGGATATAGCGTGCTGGTCGACCGGAAGCTGCTATCGGCGCTAGCGGCAGTCTGGCAAACGCGCCATGAGCTCGCGAACAAACGCCACCTGGTGCAAGCTCGGCGTCGTGTTCCGGATGCTGAACTGGTGGCGTGGTTTTCCAACAGCCCCGCCTCATGCCCCCTGGTTGCGCACGAGAAATAGGCGTGGGCTAGCTTCTTTTGTATTCTGTGCCTGACAATATCCGCCATGGGGAAAGGCGCTGCGCTGCGATGGGCTGAAAATCGCTACCTGCGAAGGTACTTTCAAGGCAGAGGTCTGGAAATCGGAGGCTTGTGGCGGAAATTCAAGGTTTCTCCCCAAACCAAGGTCTGGTACGTGGACCGGCTTTCGACAGAGGAACTTGCTAGACAGTATTCGGAAGTTGATGCGATCTTAGTCGCTCCAGATCTCATTGCCGATGCAGAACTGCTCCCTATAGGTTCGGCCAGCGTGGATTTTCTTATAGCTAGTCACGTGCTGGAGCACCTACGGTTTCCTCTAGATGCGCTGAGATCATGGTACGAGGCCCTCAAGCCTGGCGGATATCTGTTGCTGAAGATTCCCGATAAGCGGTTTACTTTCGATCGTCACCGGAAGCGGACCACCTTGCAGCACTTAATCGAGGAAGCACAGAATCCTGCCGATTTCGATGTTCCGGCTCACTATGCGGACTGGGTTCAGTTCGCGAACCATTTCTCCCCGGGTACGCCTGCCTTTATCCACCAACTGGAACACCTCATGGCAATCGAGTACAGCATCCACTACCACGTCTGGATTGACGAAGACGTGAGAGAGCTCACCGATTACACCCAACAGGCCTTGAAGTTCGATTGGTATCCAGTAGTGTTCTGGCGCGCGCACTTCTTTCGTAAAGAGTGCGTGGTGCTGCTTCAAAAGAACTACTCTAGCTAAGTTAAGTTTTTCCTTTCTCCTTTACCCATCCAGGTTTCACCACCTGTCTAGCGCGCCCCAACGCTAAAGATTCGGCGGGCACATCGTCGGTTATGCATGATGCGGCGGCAACATATGCGCCCTTGCCGATCCTTACCGGGGCAACCAGAGTGGCGTCGCTGCCGACGAATACTTCATCTTCAATGGTGGTTTTATGCTTATTCACACCGTCATAGTTGCAGGTGATTGTGCCCGCCCCCACATTTACCCCAGACCCGATCTCGGCGTCACCCAGGTACGTAAGGTGATTCGCCTTCGACCCTTTCCCTAGCTTTACCTTCTTGATTTCGACGAAATTTCCCACGTGCGCGCCTTCGCCGATGTCGCTGCCCGGCCGCAAATGCGAATACGGCCCGATGATCGCGCCGTTTGCGATTCGGGAATCTTCCATAATTGTTCCGGGCCTGACCAACACTCCATCTCCGATTACTGAGTCCTTTATGACTGAATACGACCGGATGCGTGAGTCTGAGCCGATTCGAGTGGTCCCAAGCAGCTGAACGAACGGCTCTATGACGGTATCGGCGCCAACTTGTACGTCGGCGTCGATGACGCACGATTCCGGATAATAAATCGTGACGCCTGCAGCCATCAGCCGGTTGGCTTTGCGCATGCGCATATACCGATCCAGAGAAACCAATTCTGCACGCGTGTTGCTGCCAAGGATTTCGTGCGCATCGACCGCTTCAACGGCAAGCACACGAGCCTTTGCGCGTTTGAGGATCTTCGCCATGTCCGTCAGGTAAAACTCGCCATGCGGATTTTCGGTCCCGAGTTCGTCGATGTGTTCAAACAAGGGCTTGGTCGCGAAGGCGTAGAAACCCGAATTGATCTCGTGAATCTTTTCTTGCCCTTTCTTCAGCTGCTTTTGCTCGACAATCGCCTGAACTTCGTCACTGCCACGTGACTTACGAATGACGCGTCCGTAACCGCTGGGATCGTCCAGCCGAGCGGTCAGGATCGTCATCGCGGCGTTTTGCCGAAGGTGGAATTCTCGAATATTTGTGATCGTTGCAGACGATATCAGCGGGGCATCCCCAGATAGAACCAGTAGGTGATCGTAGCCCCTGAGCGCAGTTTTCGCGGTCATGATGGCGTGACCGGTGCCGCGTTGCTCTGCCTGTAACACGAAATTGACGCCGGTATGCCCGACCGCTTCACGCACCCGGTCTGCCTCATGACCGATGATTGCGTAAATATCGGTTGCAGGCACTACCTCCTTTGCCGCGGCAATCACGTGTGCGAGCAAAGGCTTTCCGCCAACCTGGTGCAACACCTTCGGATGTTTGGATTTCAGCCGCGTGCCTTTACCCGCAGCCATAATGGCTATGGCAAAGCTGCCCACGTGACCGCTGCGAATGGGACGAGAGACTTCCTTCGGCTTTGGCATTCGAGCCAATATACCGCAGCGAGGAGCATTGAGCTTATTGCCAGGCCGGTACTGGCCTATGTCATTTGCGTCGCGAGATCTCTATCCTGCGGTTGCGCCTTTCGACGCACCTCGCCTGTATGGCGAGCTGTACCAGGTCAGTGGCTACCCTTTGGTAGTTGTGGCGGGCGGTGCCTGCCTCTTCAAGCAGGTAGTCGCCGAGCACAGGACAGATTCCCATGGCTTCGATCGCATCGAGGTCGGCGACGATCTGCGAGCCACCTTCGAGCGCGTACTTGGCTTTCATATCATCGGATGCAGGCGTGCGATTGATCAATGCATAATCAAATAACGGTTGGCCTGCGTGCTGCTCCAAGGCCCGGATGTGATCTGCGGCCGTCAATCCCAAACTCTCGTTGGCCTGAGTCATGAGATTACAGATATAGACCTTGGTAGCAGGCGATTCGACTATCGCCTGGGGTATGCGCCTCACCAGCAGATTGGGAATAAGGCTTGTAAACAGCGACCCCGGGCCGATGGTGATCAGGTCGGCATGAGCGATCGCGTCTAAAGTTTGCTGCAGGGGGGCGACATCAGGTGGAACCAAGACTAGTTCCTTGATTCTCCCTTTGCTGGCCGTAATTTTAGTCTCGCCACGGACCCTGCTGCCGTCCTCCATAAGCGCTTCAAGTTCTACGTTCGAAGTAGTTGCAGGGAAGATATGGCCACGAGTCAACAGTATTTCTGCCGACAGGCGCACCGCCTCGGCGAAGTCGCTGGTGATCGAGGTAAGGGCGGCGAGAAACAGATTCCCAAAGCTGTGCCCTTCCAGACCGGAGCCTTGCTTGAAGCGGTGGCGAAAAAGCTTCGACATGAGCGCTTCGTCTTCGGCCAGAGCCACAACACAATTCCGAATGTCTCCCGGTGGGAGCATGTTGAGTTCTTTCCGGAGACGTCCGCTGGAACCGCCGTCATCACTGACCGTCACCACGGCGGAGAGCTCGGCAATGAGCGAGTTGGGTGACGAATAAGACAGAGGAGCGCTGGGGTTCGGTACAAAAACCTTCAGCCCTTTCAGCAGGGTAGAAAGGCCGGTACCGCCTCCAATTGCGACCACACGCAACGCGGATGCGCCCGCCGCGGCGATTGCCGGCGCTCGCTGCTTGCTGCTCATCTGCTATTGATCTTCTCGGTCGAGGCGATTGCTCGAGATCGGCAACTCGGCGCCAGGGTCTGGGTATAGGAGCTCGGTGAAACGGGGGTCCTCAGCAAGATTTTGAAAATCCGAGTCGTTGCGCGCCTGAAATCGCAGGGATGAATTCAGACGGATAGCCCCGTCCAGGTGCTTCAATGAATCCTCCAGGCGTCCGGTGAGGCAGTCCAGCGCGGCCAGACCGTAGACCACGTAATCCGCCGAAGGGTTCTGCTTATTCAGCTTTTCCAGATGCTCGCGCGCGCTTACGTAATCGCCCAGATTCATTAAAGACACGGCATAGTCGTAGTGCTCTTCCGCCGTCTTGAACTGAGTTGCCGATCGTTCAAGATGCTGATAGCAAGTGTTCAAATGTGTCTTGGCGCGGTCAGCCAGTTCGATGCTTGGTCCGGAGAGGACCTTCTGCAGGTGTGACTTGGCTTTGTCAAACTTGTGCTCCTGCATAGCGCGCAGGCCGGCCTCATAGTTCTGCACCGCCTGTGCAAAACGGGGATCTTCGGGTACGGCTTTTTTGGCCTTGCTGTTCGGCGCCATTTGCAGCGTCTTTCCGGGAATAGCTCTAACTCCTTTGGTTGGAGGAGGAGGACCGGTCCTCCTGGGACCAGAGCCCGCAACTGCTTGCGTCAGGTTTATACGCGTCTCAAGCGCGACCAGTCAAATCACGCTTGGACGTAGCTCGTGTAATCCACCCTTAATCGATGGATGCCGCGGACTGCAAATCGACCTGCTTCCATTCACCTTTGATGATGCCTGCGCGAATCTGCCTGGCACTCTTGCCTTTCTTATGTTCCGAGTACGTGTAGTACAGCTCTTTGAGACAAGTAGCGCATTGCGCCCCATGCGTCCCTTCAAAGCAGCTATGCAGGCTGTTGTGCCCCATGCCGCGGTCGCAATAGCAATAGCATGGCTGTTGGTGCAAAACTGCCGGAATCTTGGCCGCCAGTTCGTAGGCATGCGTTTGAAACGGATACTGGCCGTTCTCGCCCCAGAGTTGCTCCTTCCCCAGGATCGGAGGCAGCTTGGTACCAGGTTTAGGAGGGGCCGCATTATAAGCCGGTACGCCCGTGTTTTCTTCCTGAAATGACCACTGGGCCGAGACTCCTATGGTCACAAGCAACACAAACGCCAGCAGCAGCGCACGTCTAACGATCATATTCAACCTCGGTCGTAGTATTGTAACCGAACCCTCCGATAGACGTCAGGCTCCCGCGATTCTCGATTCGCTGCCAATCAGAGATCAACTGTATCGAAAGCGGCGCCTGATTCGTAATACAATGCCACGAATGCAAGTAGAGGAACCGGTCCCGTCCCAGGGTTTATGTGAGCCGGTGATCGCACCCACAGTGCCGCGGTTGCGCTCATCTCCCGTGCTCACAGTATGGCTTCGTGACCTCATCATCTCTCTGGCGATTTCCGCCTTCATCATCATCTTCCTGTACCAGCCGGTGAAGGTCGAAGGCACCAGCATGATGCCGTGCCTTCAGGATCAGGAGAGGATTTTCGTTAACAAGTTCGTCTATCGGCTGGAACCGATTGAGCGCGGCGATATCGTGGTTTTTCGTTACCCTCGTGACCCCTCCAAGAGCTACATCAAGCGTGTCATAGGAGTGGCCGGCGACCGCATACACATCGACGACGGTCAGGTGTTCGTGAACGAGAAGCCTATCCGCGAAGACTATGTCCCATCCGCCTATGAGGACGACCGTTCCTATCGGGAAATTACGGTGCCCCCGAATTCATATTTTGTTCTCGGAGATCACCGCAGCATGTCGAACGACAGCCGCGATTTCGGGCCGGTTAAGGACAGCTTCATCTATGGCAAAGCCGTTTTCGGCTATTGGCCCATGGATAAGCTGGGAAGATTGCGATAAGAGCAGTTCTCAGTTCCTAGTTCTCAGTTTTACGTTCGTTGGCGCCACCGTGCAAGCCACCACCTTGTTGGCGGTCATTGAGAACTGGGAACCAAGAACGAATAACCAAGAACCAACAACTGGCGCCAGATTTTCACAGCTTCCGCCAATCCAGCATCCCTGCTAAAATCAATAAAATCCACTCCCAGGAGCATTGATGCAGGCTATCCTTGCGCTGGAGGACGGGCGCGTCTTCCGCGGCAAAGGCTACGGCGCCAAAGGCGAATGTTACGGCGAAGTCGTTTTTAATACTTCCATCACCGGCTACCAGGAAATTTTCACTGACCCTTCCTACTGCGGCCAGATTGTCGTTCTGACCAACCCCGAAATCGGAAATTACGGAACCAACGCTGACGATAACGAGGCCACTCGCCCGTATATCGAGGGGCTGATCGTTCGCGAGTTCTCGAAGGTTAGTTCCAACTGGCGCTCGCAGCAGGTGGCAGAGGAGTATCTCGAGCAGTTCAAGATACCCGTGTTAGCGGACATCGATACGCGCGCGCTGGTCCGGCATTTACGCGACCACGGAGTCATGCGCGCTGTGATCTCGACCATCGAGAGCGATCCGGAAAAGCTGGTGGCGAAGTCACGCTCAATTCCAAAGATGGACGGCACCGATCTCGCAAAGGTCGTCAGCACCAAGCGTCCGTATGTATGGGAAATGGGCGAACGCTCGCACGAGCCGGTCGAAGTTGTCGGTGTCAAAGACGCGCCGGAGAGGTTCCATGTGGTTGCCTACGATTTCGGCATCAAGCAGAACATCCTGCGTAAGCTGCGGGGCGAGGCATGCCGAGTGACAGTGGTTCCGGCCGAAACTCCAGCGGAAGATGTGCTCGCGATGAAACCGGACGGAGTTTTTCTGTCAAACGGACCAGGTGATCCGGAGCCGTGCGCGTACGCGGTCGACAACATTCGGCGCTTGATGGGGCGGCAGCCGATCTTCGGTATTTGCCTGGGCCATCAACTCACCGGCATTGCCTTGGGCGGCAAGACGTACAAGCTTAAATTCGGCCATCACGGCGGGAATCATCCAGTGAAGCAATTGCACTCCGGCAAAGTCGAGATAACGGCACACAATCACAATTTTGCGGTTGATCCTGATTCGTTGCCATCCAGCGAAGTTGAGCTGACGCACATGGATCTGAACGACAGCACGCTGGAAGGCATGCGGCACAAGAATCTGCCGCTGTTCACAGTCCAGTATCACCCAGAGGCTTCTCCGGGCCCGCACGACTCGCATTACCTTTTCAAAGATTTTGTGAAGATGATGGAGGAGTGGAAAAAAGAGTAGTCGGCAGTCAAGAGCCGGTAGTCAGCAACAGCATTGGGATACCAAGAACCAAGAACCAAGAACTGCTTTCCATGCCCAAACGAACTGACATCTCGAAAATCCTGATTATCGGCTCAGGGCCGATCGTCATTGGTCAGTCAGCCGAGTTCGACTACTCCGGCACGCAGGCCTGCAAGGCGCTCAAGGCCGAAGGCTATGAAGTGGTGCTGGTGAACTCCAACCCAGCCACCATTATGACCGACCCTGAGATGGCCGATCGCACCTACATCGAGCCGCTGAGCCGGACTTATCTCGAAGAAGTAATCCGCCAGGAAGCCGAGATGATGGAGGGCCAGCCGGGGAAATTCGCTCTCCTGCCCACCGTCGGCGGCCAG
>DASSIO010000173.1:0-4037 GCA_035691825.1 Terriglobales bacterium
ACCACTTTTATTCCCGCGGCCCAGGCATCCTATGGCACCTCGGCGCTGTTTGAAGGCTGGTTTCCGAGGAGCGTCGTTGTCCGAACCGCGGTCGACCCGTTGAGCCTCAGCCGTGCCGTACGCGACACCATCGCCGCGGTCGACCCCGTGGTCCCCACCGGTTCCATGCGTTCCATGGAACAGGTGTTGTCCCACTCGCTTGCGCTCCGGAATTTCATGATGTTTCTGCTGAGCCTCTTCGCGACGCTTGCGTTGACCCTCGCAACCGTGGGCATCTATGGAGTAATTTCCTACGCGGTCTCGCAACGCACGCGGGAGATTGGCGTGCGCATGGCTCTTGGCGCCAATCCGCGCGACGTCCTGCGGCTTATTCTGGGAGAAGGTTTGAAACTCGTTTTGGCGGGCGTGGCGCTCGGCATCATTGCAGCGCTGGCCATGACCAGGCTTCTCACGACTTTGCTCTATGGCGTAAGCGTGACGAACCCGGTCATCTTCTTGTCCGTCGTATTGCTCCTTGTAGCCGTTTCTCTTGCGGCCTGCTTTGTTCCAGCTCGCCGCGCCATGCGCGTCGACCCGATTGTCGCTCTCCGCTACGAATGAATCTAAGTTCGTAAACTGAATTGAGAACGGCCGTGCTCCCTTGGGAATGGTGAGCCCTGCTTGACGATCTTAGAACCCCTGAAGACTCGAGTCGGTCTCCGAAGCGAACCATCCATGTGAGGTAACACGCTAGACGACTTCTACTTTGGCGGAGTGGCCCGAGGCGGAAGCGATCCTGCGATCGCAGGTCAGGAGAGGTACGTCGAGCACCTCGGCAAGCGCCACGTAGACCGCATCGTAAGCCGTCAGTGTTGCACGCAGTTCCCAAACGCGTGGAATCAGGAAATCATGCGCATAGCGCCTTAACGGCATGTCGCTGAGATCCTCGAGTGCTTCTTCCCCTCTCTGTGCGGTAATTACCCTGTCCCGGACAAAACGTCGCACCACCTGAGCCACTTCGACGTCCAGGAGGTGAGGGACATGCAGTGTTTGGGAAGTGGAAAAGATCTTCCTGTCGATCTTGTTCCCTGCAGGAGATTGGAAAAGCCACTCGATGGCTGCAGATGCATCCAGGACAATCACCGTCCATCTCGCTCCCGGCGTACCGCTTCGGAGGCGGAGATCGGTCCCGCAACCCGAGAGCGGCGGCGCAGGCGTTCCCGCAGCTCCGCAATCGTAGGTCTCTCGGCAACGTGGCGAATCTCCGCCAGCAAAAAGTCCGAAAGAGACATTCCGGACAGGGCGGCCTGCGACTTCAGTGTGCGATGCAGGCTCTCAGGAACATTGCGAACTTGAATCATGCGCGACATGCGCTAAGCATAAATGCATGTGTAGCACATGTCAAGCCTCTACTCATCTCGCGAACCAGGGCGCTGGTGTTCAAGACTTCACTTTTTGCCTCTGGCGTGCTGAGCCGAAACCTGCGCAGCAGAGTTCGTCGAATCGCTTGCAGCTTGCCTGCCGAGCCGCAGCCCGCGAGGCGGGCGAAGGCTATTGAGCCCTGGTTGACAACCTTAGAACTCTTTCGCCGGGTCAGATCGGCGCAGGTATTCCGCGGATTGGAGAGCTTTCGCTACTCTGATTTACACGGAGAGCGGGGCGCCCATCGCAGGCTGCACCCAAGTGCTCTCCGGAAACGCCGCTGCTGGAACGTGGCCGCTATTACCGATTTCTCCGATTACCCAACTTCCCGTGCATCTTCGGTTAGTTCAGGTTTGTTATCGGGAGTGTGTCTGCGCGGGGCGCAGCGGATCGCCCAAGGACGGATACTGCCCGAAGACATAGTCCTTGGACGCGACCGAGCGATGGCACGTAACACAGCCCTGGACGCTTGCGGAGTTGGTAGATCTCGGATAATAGGCGAACTCCCATCCACCGGTATTGGCGAACTGAGGCGTACCACGCTTGATCATGAAGGCCACGCCCGCCACGGTTCCCTGGGGAGAGTCCATGAGTTTCTCTTTGGCAATCACCGCACCGGTCAGGAATCGGCCCGCCCTACCCCGGTGAAAGGTTTGAGTTGCGATCTGATTGGCATAGACCTGAATGTAATGTTCGGTGTGAGGACCGTATGTCTCCCGCGATTGAGTCCAGTCGGTAGGAGTTGGTGCCATGCATCGAAGCCAGAGCTCCAGAGGGACTGGCTCGGCAGACTGGAGTAGGGCTCTCCATTCCTTGTACTTCGCAAGGTCGGCGGGCAGCTTAAGCTGGTCTACCACCGGTCGCTGCTGCGCGGGCCAAAGTAGGCTCGTGCCGACCAGTCCACACGCTATTAAAGGTGCGACCAAAGCCTTGGTAATGGGCTTAATTCTCAATAGAGATGAACCTCTCATTTGTTAGCCCGCAGGAGTGTGCGCAGTCTCTGCAAGTTAGTAGTCTACGGGGTCATGTCTGTAACGGCCCGCGGACAAGTAATACACGTCGACCTCATATTCCTTGTCGGCTGAATCAAAGAGCAGAATGACATCTGAAGTATGCGCGTTGAATCTCTTCTTCGACGCTTGGCCGAAGAACTTGCCTATTGGCGTCCCCCGTACAAAATAGTTGACTGCCCCGGCGTCGTCCAACTTGTCAAGAAGTTCGGCTTCGTAGTCGGATTGTCCTGGCCTCTGGCTAAATACAACGAACCTGTATCCCGCATCGGCGTTCACCGTTGGGACAAGCAAGAGCGCATAAGATGGCGTTTGCGCAGTCTCAAAGTACCCCACAGCGATTCCCGGGCACCTTAAGGGTTTCTCCGATTCCCACCTTCCGTGGGCTCGCTGGCTGAGATTGGCAACCTCCTGAACCCTCCAAGAACCATACTCTTGCTTGAGGCGATGCTGTATCGCCGTTGGAAGTGAATCAGGCCGACAGAGACTCGACTCTTGTTTGCTGGCAGGCTGCTGGCCGAAAGCAAGACCAGCCGGAATGAGGAATATCAATGGAATTATCCACAATGGCTTCATGCCCTATTCCTATCTATCAGAGCCCCCAGAGATGAGTTTAGTTTGGTCCACTCGCATCCGCTACTTTGCTCGCGCATTCGTGTACACACAGGGTAAACGGACAAGTGCGTTCTGGGACTGCCGAGCAATAACGAGCTAACCCTCCTGTGTGGTTCAGTACGGCAGAACGCTGAACCACACGTAGTGTTCTAGTCGAAAGCTACCCTTCGCGCCCTGCGACGCCCTGACTACACTCAGTGTTCACCTCTAAGTACAGCCGTTCCCTTTACATAGGCTCCGCCTCAAGGGTCCTCCGAAGAACGAACTGCGGAAATCCACTCTGAAAAAAGACCGCGTACGAAAACCTCGATTTGAGGCCGCTTCGGCCCTTTGGGCTTCTGCGTGGCAGTTCGGAAGCCTGCGGAAGCAATCCCGGTGTTTGTGTGGTTTTGCCGCTCGAGAGCAGAGGCTACGGATCTTGCATACGTCAGAGGTGCGTTTTGGCGAAGGCGCGGCCTGATCCGGATTTCAAATATTTCTCAAACGCAAACGCACGCCCCTCATCTGTAAATGCGACGTAGCTCTTGATGAGCCAAGGCCGGAATTTTGAGGTGTGAGTCACTCCACCGGAATTGTGTGCGGATAGGCGGGCCTTTAAGTCGTCAGTGATCCCTGTGTAGAAATGTTGGGAGTCGGCCAGGCTCTGCAAGATGTAGACATATTTCATTTGAAGTCTGCTTTCGCGAAAGCTACGGTGGGACAGGTCTGCCTCGCTGAAGCTCCGGCGCGACAGCCTTCGCCGGGAGAGATTATACGTCAGCTCAAGATATTGGGAATTGCTGGCCTGCCAAGCCGTAGCCTGCCGATATTGAAGGTCAACCGGTCCCCCTCCGCCAAGAAACTCCGGCGCGACAGCTTTCGCCGGGAGTTATTATACGTCAGCTCCAAATATTGGGAATTGCTGGCTCGCCGAGCCGTAGCCTGCGCAGCAGGCGAAGGCTGGTGGGCCTGGGTAGACTTGAACTACCGACCTCGCCCTTATCAGGGGCGCGCTCTAGCCACCTGAGCTAC
>DASSIO010000174.1:0-43180 GCA_035691825.1 Terriglobales bacterium
AGGCCTGGAAAAAGTTTCTGTCAGGAAAAATTGAATTCCGTATGGGGGCAAACGGTCAGAAACACGGCGGCGCGCAACTGCTAGACCGGTAGCAGCCGTCAGCCTGGATCTGCCCAGGACCGCCGTACGATGGGAAGACACCATCCCGCTACAATCCTTTTATTAAAACGTATGAATAGTGCATCTGTGTGGTTTCGCTGTCAAGCAAAAACGCCTACTATTTTCCGTAGATGGAAATATGAATCACAATAGACTGCGGGTGGATTCCCGCACCACCAACTCCGGCAGCAGTTTACGATGCAACGCGGCAACCGGTTTTTTCTCCACCACGGAGTTGATTCCTTCGGCAACTATACTGACAGCTAGCGAGCCCATAGCTTCCATCGGCTGCCGAATCGTGGTGAGAGCCGGCGTGTAAAGGGCGGCAGGGGCGACGTCGTCAAATCCAATGACGGAGCATTCTTCGGGAACGCGAATGCCGGCCTTGTGCAGGGCGCGGATTGCGCCAAACGCAGTCATGTCATCGAAGGCCATCAGCGCGGTGAAGCTGCGCCGGCGTTTCAACAACTCTTCTGTCAGGGCGAGACCCGCCTCAAAGCTCGAGATCGGGTCCCGCGACTCAGGCAGGTCCACGATGAGCCGCGGATCGAGTTCCAGTCCATTATGCTGCGCAAACGACCGTACTCCCTTCCACCGTGGCGCGCTATCGGAGAGCGGTTTGGGCCCGCGAATGAACGCAATCTTGCGATGTCCCAGAGAATACAGATGCTGAATGGCCGCCAGGCCGCCCGCCTCGTTGTCCACGATGACGGAACTTACCGTGTCGGTTTTCAACTCGCTGCCAATGAGGGTAGTGGGAATACTGCTTTTTTCCAGATCGGCAATCAGGTGAATATCAACAAACAACCAGTTGGCGAGAATGATGAGGCCTTCGATGCGGCGGTCGAGCATCATCTCCAGATAGCGTTCGAAGCGGCTGCGTTCATTGTGAACGTCGGTGAGGATCGGAAGATAACCGGCCTGGTAGAGAGAACTTTCGATACCCCGCAGGATGAGCGTGCAGTAAGGATCGGTCATGTCGAATACCATGACCCCCACCGTGTGACTACGCTTGCTGCGCAAGGAACGGGCAAAAAGATTGGGCCGGTAACCCAGGCGCTTAGCGGCACCTTCAATTTTTTTCTTCGTGATTTGAGGAATGTAGCGAGCCAGCGGCGCATTGTTCAGGACAATGGAGACGGTGGTCGAGGAAAACCCACTCGCCTTTGCCACATCGCGAATGGTGATGGTGGTAGCTTTCAGTGGCAGCGGCCGCGGCATAGCGTTATCAGAGGGCAACGTAAGTCTATCGCGACTAAGGCGATTATCCTCACTGCTCGGCAAACCGGCTCCTTTTCTCCGCGCCCAGCACTGCTCAGCGCGCATTGCAATTCACTTCGCGCGAGAGCTTGCAATCCTGCTTCTGTTCGCGGACACTACAACATTGCCGAACCCGCGTCAATCCAAGGATTCAGTCGTGCCTGCCGTTTTGTTGCTCTCTGTGGTTATGACCTTGGGTATTTCACCCAGAGTACAGGCATCAACCCTGTGGCGTGCGACTCCAGAACAGGAATCGTCGCGAGCGGCTTCCCCCCACTCCGTCCCTGATCCCCAGAAAAGCTTCGCGGCGGGTCAAGCAGCACTGAACAGCGGCGACCTCAACCGAGCCGAGCGGGAGTTCAGGAACGTCCTTGCTGCCGACCCCAAAGCAGCGCCAGCCTATGCGAACCTGGGTGTCGTTTACATGCGCCGCAAGCAGTGGGATCAGGCACTGCGCATGCTCCGCAAGGCGGACCGGCTTGCCCCTAACATCTCCGGCATCCGCTTGAACATCGGACTCGCCTATTACCGCCAAAATAAATTTGAGGAGGCGATCGCGCCGTTCGCATCCGTGCTCCACGATGAACCTGATTCCAGCCAGGCCCGCTATCTTCTCGGGCTCTGCTACTTTTTCACCGAACGCTGGCCCGAGGCGGTCGACACGCTTCAGCCACTCTGGGGACAACAGTCGTTGAACATGAATTACCTTTACGTTCTCGGCATTGCCGCCCACAAAGCCGGACGCAAGGAACTGGATGAACGCGCCCTGTCGCGTCTGACAGAAATCGGCCAGAACACGCCGGAATATCACCTGATCATGGGTAAGGCGTTCCTCAACAACCAGGAAGACGACAAGGCCATTGCTGAGCTGCAGTTGGCCGCGAAGGAGGATCCCAAGCTTCCTTTTGTCCACTTCCATCTCGGCTTGGCTTATGTGCACAAACAGGATTACGACCATGCCGCCGAACAGTTTCAGCAGGACATCGCGGCCGAGCCGGATGCCGCCTTCACCTATGACAAGCTGGGCCAGGTGCGAGCCTTACAGCAGCAGGATGATGAGGCGGAGAAAAACTTTCGTCAGGCGCTTAAGCTCGATCCCACCCTGGTGAGTTCCTATATGGGCTTGGCTCGCGTCTATCAAAAACAAGGCAAGTACCCACAAGCTCTTGCCTCCTTGGAGTCGGTCCAAAAATTGTCTCCCGAGGACTACGGCGCGCACTATCTCCGCGGACAGATATTGCAACGCATGGGCCAGCGCGAGAAAGCGAAACAGGAATTTGATACCTACACGCGAATGATGACTGCCGCGCGGGAAAAGCGTGGAAAACAACTCAGCGGCGAACTTCCCGACCCCCAGTTAACGACAGAGCCGGATTAACCCATTATTGCGAACAGAGTTCCCCGATGGCGCTTTTTTCGAGAAGGTAGGCGCCCGGTCCCTGCTGACCACGAATGTTGCGGAAGAATTCCGCCACGACAAAGCCGTTCTTCAATGCTTCAGTAAACGCCCAACGCGTAGCCATTCGCCACTCCACAGCCAGTGCCGGGTCCTTCGGTTGCAACGACGGAATGTCGCCCGGAATTTCAATGGATATGCGATGCCGGTGCAGTGCATCCGACAATTCGGCGCGAGCCGGCCGCCCATCGCCATTGAAGCGGACCAGTGGAAGCGCGGGCGGAAGATGCGCTTGATTCCCATGGCTCCGAAGTCTGGCCTGCACGCGTGGACTGCTCAGTGGCCAAGTCACCCAAAGCCGGTCGGTCCCATTCTGATGCAGTACGCTGCTGCTCTCGGCCCCGTAGAAATCAATTTTGTAACGGTCGGAAACCACTCCTAATTTTTGAAAATTAAAATGCGCATTGCGCGACTGCAGCGGATCGAACGTCCAGGTTATTTCCTGAACACCCATAGCCAAAACCCGCTCGCGCTGCGCCAGCTTAAGTTTGTAGCCGATATGCAGGTCGCGGTATTGCTCGCGAACCGCGGTCATATGGGAGTGGATAGAAACTCGCCCGTGTTCCAGTCCCGGAAACCCGAACACAAAGCCAATCAGCTGCTCTCCTTCAAACGCTCCGATAAGGACAGATCCGGCTTCCTTGGCGGCGATTAGCATTAGGACTGGGAGCGATTCCCGCTCGTCGACCATCCAGACTTCCCTCTCCAGAGCCGGAATTTTGCGAATGTCCTCTATCGCTGTGAGATCACGAATCGTGATCGCTGGTCTGGACTTGGCCTCGGGCATAGCCGGTCATTGTACCGCCTAGATCCACTTTTCCTGGCCTTCGATAATGGTGATGTAGCGGTCGACCGGCAGTCCGGTAAAGCGCTGCACTAAGCCGCTGGGCTGCGGCCATTCAACTTCCAGCCAATCGATCTTCTGCCGCTTGCCTAGCCCGAGTACCAGTCGCGGATCATGGGACGACAAATAGCTTCCGCCGCCAATTTTCACTCTGTCCCGTTTGAGGTCGCCGGCCTGATATCGGACGCGAGCGCCAACTGCGTCCGGATTCGATTTCTTACCCATCAGCTTCAGTCCGAGCCAGTGGTTCTGGCTCCCCACCTTATTCCGCAGCAAAACCGGAGGACCATCGTTGATCGACATGAGTACGTCCACAGCCCCGTCGTTGTCGAAATCGCCTACGGCCAGGCCGCGTGACGAGAGATGACGCTGAAAAATCGGCCCGCTTTCCGCGCTCACATCGCGCAAACGGGTGCCTGTGTTTTGAAATAGGAGGGGAGGCTCCCGATAGGTCACCCCCGGATGCAGTGATTCGATCAGATCATCCGGATTCCCATCCGACAGAAATAGGTCGAGGTTCCCGTCATTGTCATAATCGAGAAATTTCAATCCCCATCCGCTGAGCAGGCGGGTTGCCGACGCGATTCCATTCTGCGCGGCAACGTCGTCGAACGTCTCATCACGGTTGTTCTGATAAAGCGAGTACATCTCCTCGTCGATGTTGGCGACAAAAAGATCAATCCAGCCGTCCTGGTTGAAATCGGCGGCGTCGACACCCATGCCCGAGCGCGGCCGGCCTTCCGCGCTGTAGGCTACACCCGCCATCTCCCCAATCTCCTCGAAGCGTTTGCCCCGATTCATGAACAGGAAATTGCGAACCGTGTCGTTGGCGACAAAAAGATCCACGCGGCCGTCATTGTTCAAGTCCGCGGCAACTACGCCCCAGGCTTTGCCGAGAAGGTTTCGGATTCCGGTCTCTTTACTTACATCGGTGAAGGTTCCGTCACCGTTGTTCCGGAACAGCCAGCTCGCCGTGGGCTTATACAAATGAGGAATGCAATAGCCGCGCTTGGCGTCTTCTCCTGCACGGCAATCCTTGCTGGTTTCTTTCGAGAATTCCACAAACTGGCACACAAACAAATCCAGGCGTCCGTCATTGTCGTAGTCGAACCACACCGCGCTGGACGACCACCCGGGGGCAGCTACACCAGCTTTCTCAGTTACGTCAGTGAACGTCCCGTCCCCATTGTTGTGATACAGAATGTTCTTGCCGTACTGTGTGACATAAATGTCGGGGAATCCATTCCCGTCGTAATCGCCGACCGCTACGCCCTGGCCATATCCGCCGCCGAGGACGCCAGCTTTTTCCGTCACATCCGTGAAGCTGCCGTCGCGATTGTTGCGATATAGCGCGTTGCGCAGAGGTGGATCGGGGTTATAGAAGTCGCATTTCCCGCTGTTCACGAAATAGATGTCCATCCAGCCATCGTTGTCGTAGTCCAGGAACGCACAGCCCGCACCAGTAGTTTCAGGAAGATATTTCTGCGGCGACTTCCCTGCGGTGTGCTTCCAGTTTATGCCGCTCACCGACGCAGGAACTTCCTCGAACGGGTAAACAGGCGTCGGCATGGCGTGCCCAAAGCGGGAGAGTCCGGCGGCGGCAAACGTCGCAGCCCAGCCTCTGAGGAACTGACGACGAGAGAAACGCAACGCGCTAGGCTGCTCCCGGACATGAGACTCCCGTCTCACGCACAGACTCACGGCTGGGCGACCTGCCCCTCGGTTTCCCGAGTCAACTGACGATGAATGCCAAATTCCCTGCTCGCATCCAGCTTGCGCCCGACGCGATTGTAGGCAAGGGCAAGATTGTAATGCGCGGTAGCATTCTGCGGCTGGAGCTTGGTGGCAATTTCCAATGGCGAGATTGCGTCCTCAAATTTCTTCGAGGCGATATATGTCTCACCCAACGCAGCAAAGGCGTCGGCAAAGCCAGAATCGAGCTTTCCCGCCCTTGAAAAGTGAGTAGCCGCCTCGTCCAATTGCTGACTTTGCCGGGCCAGAACGCCCAACACGTACTCGGCGCCCGCGTTCGTGGGATCGATTTCCAGTTCGTGCTGAAATTCCTCCCTGGCTTGTTGCGCTTGTTCGGGCGTGAAATCAGGTTTCGACAGCAAAAGTCTGCCAATCCTGTAATGAATGCCGGGTTCCTTCGGATTATGCTTTAGCAGCCACTGATATTCTCTCGTAGCCTGATCGAACTTGCCTTGCACTTCTAGGGCTTCGGCATTCAGTTCGTGCGCCTGCGGCGAGTCAGGCGCTTTCTGCGCCAGATCCGCAGAAACTCTGGTAGCCAGATCGGAGTACGCGTGGGTAGCTACATAGAGAGCTTGAGGATCAGCAGGAAACTCGCGAGTGAGCATCTTCAGTGCATCGGCAGCAGCATCTCGATTGTCGACGGCCATGGCACAACGAACTGTCGCAATTAACGCAGTCAATTTCGTGTCCTGATCGGATGCACGGGCAACACTTCGTCCCAGTATCGGAAGCGCCTCTCGGCAGCGCCCCGACCGCGCCAATTCAATTCCATGCTCGACCGGAGACGGAGATCGCTTATCAATTTTGGATTTGGCCAGCTGGCCGGCGCACATTTGGGCGCTAACTGCGAACGAAAGCAATAGGACTTGGGTTGTCCGAGGGCCGATCGACATAAAAGAAACGGGCAGGCAGCACAAGCCTGCCCGTCATCATACCCGGTTAGAACACAAATTTCAGGGCGAACTCGATATTGCGTTCTCCCTGTGAAGCGTTGATCACGCCGAAGCTGGACGAAGAGAGCGAGAAGGCTGATGGTCCTCCCGCGAAATCCAACACCGGGTGGTTGAAAAGGTTGGTGAAGTCCGAGCGGAACTCGATTCTCTTCCCTTCCGTGATGGCGAACGATTTATGAACGCTCAAATCCACAACCGAATACCGCGGCCCGCGCAGCGAGCCCACACCGCAGTTTCCGTACGAATTTGAAGGGGTGGAGAAAGTAGCGGGGTCCCACCATTGGATGAAGCCTGAACCAGGAGCCCCACCGTTCTTCTTTTGTTTCAGGTATTGGGCAGGACCGCTGCAGTTCGGGCGGTTGACGTCAAACAGAATGCCCGCACCGTTGGCACCACTCGTGTCCGAGAAGTCACCGACCAGAGGCGTTACGGCATAGCCCGTGTGCCAGTTGACGATCGGAGCCAGTTCCCAGCCGCCGATCACTGCTTCAGCTACGGGATTCATGCTCTTGCCAAACCGCTTGCCGCGGCCAACAGGGATCTGGTAAGTCGCAAATGCTGTAAGCGCGTGCGTGGTGTCGTAGTAGCAAGGACCCCAGTCCGCTTTGGGATCGTACAGATTCTGCCAACCTGGAAGTCCCATATACGTTTGTGAGCCGTTGCCTCCCCAGGTTCCAGTTCCGAAAAATCCCGGCGAGTTGCTCAGGCACTTTGAGTAGGTATAGGAAACCTGCCCTTCCAACCCAGTCGACATACGCTTCTGCAGTACGGCCTGAAGCGCGTTATAGCTTTGGTTGGAGTTCGAAGCCGGTCCTGTACTCTGCAGTGGGAAACCATTCAGGGTTGCTCCACCCAGGAACGGAGACGGTGCAATGGATGCAACCGGAACACCGGGTCGCGCGACCTGTCCATTCGCATCCAATGGAACCTGTTGTGAGAAGTCCATCAAGTTGAGCAGGTGCGTACCGAACGACCCGACGTAGCCAATCTGGAAGGTTGTCGTGTTGTTCAGCTGTTGCTGCACCGACAGGTTCCACTGGGTTTCATTTCCCGGCCTGTAGTTATGTGGCCACACCCGGACCTTGCCTACGCCTGCGTTTGGCCCCGTGAAGCACGCCTGGGTGATGGCGGCGCATGCCGGCGCGGTTTGTGGGAAAGGATTGCTGAGATTGCTCGCAGGAGTTATCTGCGAACTGATTTGCGTCAGCGCCCAGTTGGTAGTCAGATTCTGGTTGGAACCGCCGCCTTCCATGAACGAGGACTGACCGATAGCACCCCGGATAACTGTCTTCCCTTGCAAGACTGACGGCGACCACGCGAAACCGACGCGCGGCAGCCAATCCCCGATTCCCAGGTAATTGTCGTAGAGAGCATTGTGTCCATGCTCGACCTGGATCGCTCCGGTCCGAAGATCAAAGTTCACTTCGCGGTTGCCGACTTCATACAGTGGCGTGTGATCTTCGAAACGCAGTCCGAGATTGAGTGTCAGCGTGTTCGTGACCCGCCAGTCGTCCTGAATGAATGCCCCAAAGATGTTGCCACGGCGGCCAAACTGATTTAGTCCGGCATCGCGGCCTCCACCGCCAAGCAACCCCAGCCAGAGGTCAGCCTGACCGCTACCGGTTAAATTCGAAGCATTGATTTGTCCGAGAGGTCCGTTGTTCCCGGGAAAAACATAATTCAGACGATCGCGCCAGTACTGAAACCCGGTGTGAATGACGTGGCGCCCCCTGGTCATGACTAGGCTGTCCTCAAGCTCTCCCGTCCCCGAATGGAACGTCTGAACCAGGCCGTTTTCGCCGAAGCTGATACCCCCACCGCTTAGGATCGGCAATCCTGGACCGAAAAGGTTTGCTCCGGCAATCTGGATTTGTTCGCCCAAATTACCCGCCGCGGGATTGAAGTCGCTTTGGCCATAGCGGACGTTCACGAAGCCAACCCGCAACTCATTCAGCAGGCTTGGCGTAAATGTGTGCGTCCAATTCACAACCGAAGCCTTGACCGGTTCGGTGCTGGAAGTTCCGGGATCGGCAAGCAGAAATGCCGCACTCAGCGGGTTACGGACGCTTTCTTGTGACCATAGAAAATTGATGTGGTCCGAGTTGGAGACGTTGTAGTCGATCTTTAAGTCGCCCTGATCATTATTGAAGGTGTTTGACGTGGTATCGAAGAAGTTCGAGGTTGAGGTCGTGTCAATCGAGTTCGCCAATGCGGCCTGATATGCCGGTAAATTGATCAGGTTGTTGATGACCGGATTGATCGCAAAACCAGCCGCCGCCAGATTATTGTTCAGAACGGGCGCAGGCTGCCCTGCCGGACCGTTGGGATTATCGGCAGGATTAACGTACAAAGGAAAACCCGCGCCTGTGCCGGGAACAACAAGTTGATGGGAGAAAATCGGTTTACCGTTTGAGTCCTGGCCGGTGTCCTGGCATATTCCACCCACAAATGTAGAGCCACAGAGTTGCGAAAAGTTGCCCGCAATCTCACGTGCTGTGAACAGTTGGTATCCCTGAACTCCCTTCTGCGAAGACCGCAGCCCCTGGTAAGAGGCGAAGAAGAACAGCTTATTCTTCACGATCGGGCCACCAAACGTGCCGCCGAACTGATTCCAGCGAAGGTTGGTCTTGTCCAAGACGCCATTCGGCTGGGTAATGCCAGGCGTAAACGGCCCGCCTTCGGCCAGGCCGGCCGACCAGCTATTGGCGTTCAGCTTGTCATTGCGTAGGAATTCGAACACGCTGCCGTGATAGTTGTTGGTGCCCGACTTGATGTTGACGCTCACTACTCCACCCTGGAAGTCCCCGAACTCTGCCGAGGGATTTTGGGTGATGATGTTGAATTCCTGAATGGCATCCGGCGAAGGCTGATAGGCAACCTCGTTGTTGTTCTTTTCTGCGTTGGTCACTCCATTGAGGTAGTACGCATTTGCCTGCTCTCGGTTGCCGTTGATGTAGGGGCGTCCCGAGCTGGGCATCGTCTGTTGCTGGCGCATAGTTTGCGGATTGGGATTGGTCGCTCCGGGAGCAAGCAGAGCCAGCTGCAAATAGTTGCGGGAGGCTAATGGCAGAGCTTCGGTTGCCGTTGCATTAATCAAGGTGCTGACGTGCGTGTTCTCCGTTTGAAGGATCGGAGCCGCGCCCGTCACCTCTACCGTCTCGCTGACCTGGCCCACCTTCATCTGCGAATCAACACGTGCCGTCTGATTCAGAACCAGCGCAAAGGGGGGATAGACTGCCGTTTGGAAACCCGGGGCGCTGATTTTTACCTCGTACGTCCCCACCGGAACGCGATTGATGGTATAGGCGCCGGACTCGTTGGTCGTGGCCGTCCACTCCGTGCCGCGTTGCGTATCCTTCGCCATGGCTGTGGCGCCGGAAATGGGCGCGCCGCTGGGATCGGTGACGGTTCCGACTATGTTGGCGGTAACTTCCTGCGCCAAGGCGGGCAGTGAAAGCCCTAGTAGCAGGCCAAGGACGAGAATCGCTCCCATCCACTCTCGTGTGCGCATCTCAAACCTCCTGGAAGACCTCACCTAAAACCCCACAGAGCGTGACCTGGATCACGCGAGAGAGTGATTGCTATTTGCTATATAGCAGTTGAAACATGAAATCAAGGGAAAAATTCGCGGCGGTACGCTTTTTCTTCTTGATCAGTTGAGGGAATGCGATCTATAGCAGACTGCCTCTACAATTTGTTGGGCCGGTATGATAATCCATATCGTGTCTGTGGAAATCCCATTTCTGGAATTATTGGCGATGCTACCGAACAGCCAGGTAAACGGCCTGTTGAGCGATCTTTTAGCCGCGCGAGTGCCCCGACAAGCTCGTGTCTTGCTTCTGGAGACACTCTGCCCTTTCCGCAACCTGCAGAGTCGGCCTGCCACAAACTTCAGAGCAGCGATATAGCGGGGCCCTTACACCGGGTTCCCATTTTCTAAAAGGACATTTCCAAATTCCGTATTATGATCTATAGCAGTTCGCAGGCGCAGCAAGGAGAGAGGAAGTGATGGCTAAAATGGGAACAGCGCTGGGAGCGTCGATGCCACAAAGCCACCGCAACGGGACACCTGCCTATAAACGAATCCAGGGAGCCATTCTTAAGCGAATTGAAGCTGGGCAACTGAAACCTGGCGATGCCGTCGATTCCGAACGGGAGCTGGCCAAGATTCATCGCGTCAGCCTTATGACGGCACGCCACGCGCTCGCCGGCCTGGAGCGCGAAGGCATGGTCGAGCGCCGTAGGGGATCCGGCACCTTCGTCGCTCCCCCCAAGATTCACTTCAATAAGCTGCTCGGCTTCAGCGAGCAGATGGCCAGCCGTGGAATCAGCGGCTCCTCCAAGATTCTCTCGGTCAAGGTAGTCGACAACGAACCGGAAATTGCGGCCCGGTTAGCTTTGCCCGGCGAAGCCCGGCTGCTCAAGATTGAACGCATTCGCATGGGCGCCGGCGAACCATTCTCGCTGGAGACGGTTTATCTTTCTGCCGACGACTATCCCGGCCTGCCGCGAGGTCCATTGGAACGCGGATCGTTGTTCTCTCTCCTGGAACGGGAGCACGGCGTCGCGCTCGCCCATGCCGACGAGGAAATTGACGCAACCGGCGCTGATGCTAGAGGTGCAGAGTTGCTGCAGGTGCCCAGGGGAGCCCCGCTGCTGCGCATTCGCCAGGTCATCTTTTCCACCAACGGTAAGCCGGCGATGTACGTGCTGGGTGTGTACCGCTCCGACCGGCACACGCTGCTGATTCGCCGTTTCCGCTAAGCTACTTGGCCGAGCAAGCGCCAGCGTGCGCGCTGGCCTCAATTAATTTCTGTGCCGGAGCAATGATCGGGAGCAACAATTGCGCCGAAGTGGGCTTCCCAGCCTGATTCAAATTCGCGAGCTGTCCCTTCACCCAATCGTCGGGAGCAGGCTCGCCCTTCATCAGGAAATCAAGCGCCCCTAAACCCATTTGCGAAGTTAAAGAGAGGTTTCGCGAAACCGGAGCGGCTTCACGTAAGAGAAACGAATTATTGCTTCCCGGGTTCAGCCTGCCATCATTCGCTTCCCACGCTGAGAGCAGGCTTCGAACTTCAGCGACTGCGGAAGCGTCACTGCAGCGGCTCGCGATGACTCGATCGACCAGGACTGCGAACAGCCGGGCAGTTTCACTCTCCGGACGCGCGGCATCGACAAGGCGATTCAGGGGTGTGGCCTGGGTTGCCGGCGGAGAAGCCAACTGCTCCCGATTGTAATCTTTGACTGGTTCAACCACATCCGCAAGTTGCCGCAATGGAGCTACATCGCGGTTATCCGCAATCCGCTGCAGCATGGGAATGTAATTGGTGTCATGGGTAAGCCCGAGGAAATCCAGCCGCCACCTGATTTGATCAAGCCGGCGATACATAGAAGTCACATCGGTGACGTCCTGAGGCGACCATAATCTCTCCGCGATCGCTGCGGTGCGTGGCCAGATCCGCGAATCAATGTTCTCGGACAAAACGTATTCCGACCACATCGTCGCTTCTCCCCCGAGAATGCGCTGCTTCTCTCCTGCAGTGAGGTGAGCGGCGCCGTCGCCGAGTGGGTCGGCAGCGTAGTGACGAGCGGCAGACCAGTTCAAATCGATGTAGTACCCGTTGGAGAGCAGCCCTCGATATCCCTGGCGGGCCGCTGTGGCCAGCGATTCTTGTCCGCGCCAGGATTGAATGACGATGTCCTTGGGGATGTTCGGCGAAAGTATTTCATCCCAACCCACCATGATTTTGTGCCGTTTGCTCACCAGCTTCTGCACTCGCTGGGTAAAGTAAGTCTGCAACTCGGCATTGCTCTTGATGCCGTGCGCCCGCATGAACTCTTGAATCTTGGGATTGGCGCTCCATTGCTTGCCGTTAACCTCGTCTCCTCCAATGTGGAAGTAGGGATCGGGAAACAGCTTGGTCATCTCGCCGATGAACTGGTCGAGAAATTTGTAAGTGGAGTCGCGCGTAGGATCCATCGCGGGATCGAAGATTCCCCACCGGCGTTCGATCTGATAAGGACCGGGAGCGCTCGCCAGGTCTGGGTAACCCACGAACCACGACGTGCTGTGACCGGGCATATCGAACTCAGGCAAAACCCGAATGCCGCGGTCACGGGCATAAGCAATGATGTCCCGGACTTGCTCCTGCGAATAGTACAACCCGTCCGATCCCAATTCCTGCAGCTTGGGGAATTTTCTGCTCTCGACCCGGAAGCCCTGATCCTCGGAGAGATGCCAGTGGAATACGTTCATCTTCACAGCTTCCATTCCGTCGAGATTGCGCCGGATCACGTCGAGCGGCACGAAATGACGTCCCACGTCGATCATCAGGCCGCGCCACACAAAACGAGGTGTGTCATGAATCGTGACCACCGGCACGGCAAAGCCCGCAGGAGTCGACTCAATCAGCTGCAGAAATGTCTGCAGCCCATGCAAGATCCCCAACGGCGTTGCCGCGGATAGCTTGGCGCCGGATGGAGTCACGTCCAGAGAATAAGATTCGTCCTCCCCTGGCTCCTGAATTGGCTTGCTGGCATGATCGGTGTGAATCGACAGCGTCGCCTTGGCGGACTCGGCCAGGTGAAGCGTCATGGGCATCCCGGTACGCCGCGATGCCTGTTCGACAAACCGTTGAACAGCTCGTTGCAGCCGATCCTCTTTATACCCGGTTAACGCAATCGAAAATTCCTGATCGAAAGCCAATTGCCCCACCCCCAGTTTGAAGCTGGAAGGTAACGGCATGAGACTCAGTTGCGGTGCAGGTTGTGATTGGGCGCAGGCTGCGGAAGCAAGAACCAGAAGCAAAAGAAGAGTTCGCATAAATCGGCCAAGAGACACAAATGGTGACGGGAAAATATAACAGACGCCAAGGCGCGACATCGGTTGATGTCCCGCGAATGCATACTTGGACGGTGTATGCAGTGCAACGCCGACCTTGCGGAGCACATCTACTGCTGCCAGGAACTGGAGTTGAAAGCAATGCCGCGTCAAGGAAGGAAGCGGGAGGCACTCTGGCATGGCGCCATTGCAGGATTGACCGGCGCTTGGGCGATGAGCCAGTGCACGAGACTCTGGCGAAGAATTCTGCACCGCGGAAAACACCACAAATCTTTTCCTCCCCTGCCCTACAGTCAACAGGAGTGGGACTCGACAGCCGGAATTGCGAAACTCACAGCACGTGCATTCGGCATTCGTCTGTCTCCACAGCAAACTGCAACCGGCGCTGAAGTGGTCCATTACGGAGTAGGCGCTTTGGCCGGAGTCATCTATGAAGTAGGAATTCGCAGTCATCCTCGCAGAACGGGACTGAGTGGTATCGCCTATGGCTGCGCTATCTGGATCTTCGCCCAAGAACTCCTAATCCCGGCTCTGGGGATCACGCCCAGGCTCCGCGAGTACTCCCTTGCCGCACAGACCAATTCACTCTGCGAACACATCTCGTATGGAGTCATCCTCGACTCCGTCAGCCGTGTATTGAAGCTGCTTTGACCGGTAGTTCCCTCACCTTCGTGCTGATCAAGCTGTGCACTAAGCTCACGCTTGCCCAGTTGGGACGTCTATCATAATGTCAAAAGAATCGGGAACCTAATGGACCGGATTCCCGTATCTGAAAGTGGGAGTTGGAAGCGGGGTGGCCAATGCTACTGCTGAAAATACAAACCTTGGGAAACACGGTGGTACTGCGGTGTGTAGGCCGCCTGATAAGAGGAGAGGAGCTTAACCTTCTCCGGACCACAGCATTGGGCTGCGCGGATAGCAAAATGCTGATTCTAGACTTGACTGACCTTTCCTCGATTGATGGAGGCGGCCTTGGACTCCTCGCCTCTTTAGAGCAATGGGCACAGGATAAGGGACTCCATTTGCGGGTACAGAATCCCAGCCCCATAGTGCGGCAAGTATTGAAGGTGACGAATCTCGATTCCGTACTCGAAATCGGGCCGGCTACGGACAATGCTGACACCTTTCACGACAGCTTGCCTGTAGAAATGACGGTACAGACGCTGCAACCGGCGAGCGCTCACAACTAGGCAGGAGACCTTAGCAACAGGTCGGCCGCGACAAAGCAAAAAAACACCACGGAAATAACACCGTTCATGGTGAAGAACGCCGCATTCAGTTTCGTCAAGTCATCGGCAGAGACCAGCGAATGCTCGTAGCCTAAGAGCAGCGCGACCGTGGCAGCCCCCACAATCGCCAGCTTTCCCAAGCCAAACACGATGATCACTGCCATCAGCAAAAGCAGCATCACTGCGTGGAAAAAGCGCGCGACCCACAATGCTGCGGACACCCCTATATATCTCGGAATGGAGTGCAACCCGGCCTGGCAGTCGAATTCATAATCCTGGCAGCTGTATAGGACATCGAACCCACCGACCCAAAAAGTAACAGCCGCGGTAAGCAGCAGGATGCGCGCGTCGAGAGAACCGCGCACCGCAATCCACGCCGCGGCCGGAGCAATTCCCAAAGCAAAACCAAGCACCAGGTGTGACCAGCGCGTGTAACGTTTGGTATAGGAATACAGAAGCACAATCGCCAATGCGACCGGCGCAAGCGCAAAAGCAAGCGTGTTCAGTTGCGAGGCAGCCAGGACAAACACGCCGCAGGAGATGAGGACAAAGCTCGCAACGAACCCTGGAGTCAAATGTCCTGCCGGCAATGCGCGCAGCTGCGTGCGCGGGTTTGCGGCGTCAATCGCAGCATCGGCCAGGCGGTTGAAAGCCATAGCCGCCGAGCGTGCGGAAACCATAGCAACAATAATCCACGCAAGCTGTCGAACGCTGGGCATTCCGCGAGCGGCCAGCAGGGCGCCGCAGAGAGCGAATGGAAGCGCAAACACAGAATGCTCCCACTTGATCATCTCGAGCGTTGTGCGCAGATTGCGAACCAACGGCATGAGTCGATTCTAAATCACACCCGGGGCACCCAGGCTGTAGGAACAAAGCGGTCGCCCATCAAGTCATTCTCCCAGGCGATTTTCTTCCTCATCAGAACTGGCAACCCCCGGCACCAGTGGAACAAATCGGCAGCCTTCGAGATTCGTAATCTGCAGGCGGCTGTCTCTCTTCTCCATTAATTTCAGTTCCTGGGCATGTGGCGAGCCTACAGGAATGATCATTCTTCCCCCTTCCCGTAGCTGTGCAAACAGTGCTGAAGGAATCTCAGGAGCGGCAGCAGCGACAATGATTGCGTCAAAAGGTGCTTTATCGGGCAATCCGAGCGTGCCATCTCCAGTTACGACCGTTACATTTTTATAGCCAAGTTCCGCAAGCACGCTTGCGGCCGTATTTGCCAATGCAGGGTGTCGCTCGATCGTGTAGACCTGCGCCGCGAGCTCGCCCAACAATGCCGCCTGGTAGCCCGAACCTGTACCGATCTCGAGCACCTTATCGGAGTTGGACAAGTGCAGGTCCTCGAGCATCAGAGCAACGATGTAGGGCTGCGAAATTGTTTGATCATTTCCAATGGGCAGTGGCCGATCCTCATAGGCCTCCGAACGCAGCTCGACAGGCACAAACGCATCACGTGGAACTCGCGCCATGGCATCCAGGACGCGCTCATCGCGGATATCCCGCCCCCGCAGTTGACTCGCAACCATCCGCTCGCGTTGAGGAGTGAAAGTGTCGCGTTCTGAATCCAGCTTCACCATGACTTCAACACACAACTTGTATCTGGCTCCATTGTATGAGTTCGTCCACATGGCTGCGGAAACAGTCACTAAACGCAGCATCATCGTGGAAGAGCGGCCCTTCAGGGCCGCATGAGTTGCTCACATCCATGAGGGCTAGCCCAGCCGGGGCTACTTGCGGCGTTGTCGCAGGCGAAAATCGAAGCTGACGACCCCGTTCTGATCGCGCACGGCAAGGATGGAAATATTCCGAGTAACGTTGTATTCCGCCTGGATGATCTGCTGCGAAGCCTGCCCCACCTCCGTACTGTAGGTCAAGGTGAGATTGCTGGAGACTTGCTGCTCAACCGTAACCGCGGGAGCGGTGCGCGTAGGAGTTGTTTCCGTGTTGAGACCTTGCGGGTCGACTTTGATGCGGCTGATTCCGAATAGCCGTTGCGAGCGGCTGCTCAAAGTGGCATTCAATGCCTGGCTCAGGATCGCCGTGGATGCCTGCTGGCTCAGCGACTGCGAAGATCCACCCAGAGTTGCCGTCTCTCCTTCAGTCCGTCCTACCGACAGCAGTGCGACTATGTCCGGAGGGGGGAGAGGAGGTTCGGAGCGATAGTTTACGTGCAGGTTATCTGGACTGCCGTTGATGCTTAAGGTGATGTCGTACTCTCGAACATGCGTGGTGGCTTCCAAGTCAAGCGTTGGCTTGATCCCCGTTGGCCCGGTGAACGTAATCTCGCCACGGTCCAGGCGGTACTTGGTTCCTGCGAAGTAGACGTCGCCCTCCATGATGTCGACCCGGCCCAGGAGCAAGGGCCTTGCCAGCGTGCCGCGCAAGCGCAGATCGGCATCTCCGGAAACCTTCGCCGAGGCGGTTTCCATCTGCAACTCCGGAGTTGTGACTACGTGAATATCCATGCGCACATTGTTCAAAAGCGTGCTGGTCTCAGGCAGTGCGGTGGTTTGTTTAAAGCCTTCCAGATAGCGCGCAAAATCGAATCCCGGCGTGAGATTCAGCTTTAGAACTGTTACGTCGCCCGATAACAGCGATTCCCTTCTGCTGCCGACCAGGCGCAGGTCGGCATTGGATGTGGCACTAAGCCCGGCGGGGCGCAGGCGCACGTCTTGTGCTTCGGCTGCGATATCAAACGTCAGCGCCGGACTGAAGGTCATGAAGCCGGTGAGCCTGACATTCCCGCCTCCTACCTTCGCGTTCAGAGTTTCAATCTGCAGCCGGTCCTGGTTGAACATGAGTGTGCCGTTCATACCGCTCAAGCCGTTGGGTAGATTGGCCGAGCTCAGGGACGCGTCAGTAACTTGGAGCTTGCCCGTGACTGATGGACTCGAGTAAGTTCCGGCAACAGAAACGCCCACCGACGCTAGACCCGAAGCGGACAGGTCCGGGCCCAAGCTCTCAAGCACTTTCAGGTTAAGACGTCCATCTGAGCGCAGGTCCACTGCATGCCCATCCGTCAGCTGTACTGTTCCCCGGGCGCTTATATCCGTGCCGTCCCCAACCAGGCGCAGACGGTCCAGCGCAAGCACCTGGTTCGCTACGCTGAAGTGAATTGGCCCCTCATTATGAATCGCAAAATTGTCAAGATTGATAGCAAATGAAGTAAGGTCAGCCGTGGCGTTCAACTCGCGCGCGTTTCGCAAAGGTCCGCTTAGCCATAATGCCCCGGCGGCTGGCACATGCCCCGAAATATGCTCGCCCAGATAAGGACGCAATAGAGAGTCGACGTCAAAGTGATCAAAATGCAGGGACAGATTGGCAGGCCAGTCGTTGCGAAGGTGAATCGTGCCATCGATTGCCAGCTGTGCCTGCTGGAAATTGGAACGGCCGGTGAGCTGCATGTCAGCTCCACGGGTTACCGCCTCAAATGTAAAATTTCCGACTGGTTCATTATCGAAACTCAGGTTTCGTAGTTGTACGTTGGCGTTGATAACCGGCTTGTCTAGCGTGCCTTCGCCCCCCGCCGTGAAGTTCAATTGGCCGTCCATCGAAGTCTTGCCGCGGCGCAGACCCGAAAAGCGTTCCAGGTCAAAATTGTTTCCCGTCACATTCAAGCGAAACGCACGAGTTGAGGGCTGATAGGCCGCCGACCCGGAAATGCTTCCGCCGTTGTAAATCATTGCGGCATTGTTGAGCTGAATCTCGCCCGCGCTCAGCCGCAAATCGGAATTGAAGTTGTTGATGGCTTGGCCATAAAGGCTGCCAGTAAGGATTTGAAGATGACCTTCGCCATGAGGTTCCGACCTGGTTCCCGATAGACTGAGCGATATGGTGGCCGTCCCATCCAACGGGTAATCCAGCCCCGCAAGCGTCTGCAACTCGCGCAATTCGAGCTTTGATACCTGAAGTCGAGCTGTAAACGGATCGGCGTCGGTCCACTGCGCATCACGTAGCGCCGCGGCAGTATCGAAGCGAATCACCGTAGGGCCGCGAACCAGGCTCCCATTGCGGGCGGAAAATTCTAGCGGCGAAAGCCGGACATCGGCGCTCAGAGTGTCCCAATGGAACTGCCGCTCTGGCAAATTGGCCGAGGCGGGCAGCACCGTATCGAAGTTGCTGATCTGCAGATGACCGGCAATCGCAAACTCCGAAGGTCTTCCTTTGACCACACCGTCGAAACTGGCGTGTCCACTCAAAGCGATTGGAAGCCGGTTGGTTCCGAAGTTGGCCAGCACAGGTTGCCACTCACGAAGGTCGCTTGTAGTTATCGTGAATCGAACCGTTGACGACGACGAGAGTGTTCCCACTGCCCGCAATTGGCTCGCGCGGCTGGAGAGATTCAGATCGGCAAGTTCAAGCCGGTCGGCGCTTCCGTAATAAACACCAGCTGCGTGACCGGCCAGCGGAATCCCTGTACCGTGCTCGGCCGGACTCATCAACAGATCGAAACGCAGCTCCGCGCGTTGAGGTGAGCCAACCCAAGTCGCCCGCAGATTTCCCGCCATGGTGCTGGAAATAGGCAGGCGAGCAAGAGAAAGGCGTTTACTGCTAACGGCGGAAGTCGCTGCTGCAACCGAGACGTTCTTCAGCTGAAGACTTAGCACGCCTCTGGGCGCTTGAATTACGCGCGCCTTTGTGGCGTTTGCAGTCGAGTTCCAATTCGCAATTTCCAAAGCTCCCGAGCCACTTCCCCCGAACATGCCCAGCTCCAACGTTGAAATCTTTATCGCGGTCGGCGTGATCAGGTAATGTCCGGAAGCGCCGGCGCCACGAATCGCCACCGAATTGTCTCGCCATCCAAAATCCGACAGCGCGGCCTGCCCACCCAAAGAGAAGTCCGATGCCGACCAGCGTCCCTCTCCGCTGAACTTCAAAACTCCAGTGCGAAGGTCCCGCACCCGCTCAGCATCCGCCAGCTCGGTTAGATCCAGTTGGCCGTTGTATGTGCCGGTTAGCGTCGGTTGGGAAAAATTGTCGACACGTCCTGCCGCGTGCAAACGCGAATGAGCCGAAGACCAGTCCAAAGAGCTAACCGTGGCGTATCCCTTGTTGAGCACAAACTGGGCCTGCAGATTGGACACAAAGGGATGCAGATCACGCAAGCGGGTGTCCAAGGTCCCAAGGCGGAAAGAACCCTCGTACGTGCGGTGCAAAAACGAATAGCTCAAGCCGCCAGAGACATCATCGGCGACAAAATCGAGAGGAATTTTCTGGTTATCCCACAATAGCGCGCCGTTCACGACTGCCAACCGGCTGATGGAAAGCGAGAACAATTCCTGGATGGAAGACTTCTCGGTGCTCGCCAAAACGGGCCTGGGCTGGTTCGTACTTCCGTCGGGATAGACAATGATGTGCACGACTGGCCTGTCTAGCGCCAGAGTGCTGAAGCCATACTGCCTTTCGAAAATGGAAATGATCTTGATCTCGGCGAGCAGATGATCGACGTGCGCATAAGGAATCTCGCCCGACGCTTCCGTGCCGTGGATGGTCAGATCGCGCGCTTCAACTCGAAAGCGGAATGGAACAACATTGAATTTGCCCAGTTCCACGCGCCCACCGGTTATTGTTTCGAGGGCCGCGACCAGTCGCGCGTGAACCATATTGCGAAACGAGTTCGTATGAACGTACCAGGTCAGAGCAAGTCCAACTAGAAAAACCAAAGCTACGGCCGCAAGCAGCACTTTCCCAAGCAGGCGCCACGTGAAACGTCTGGACGCTGCACTGCTTTCGTGGCTTGATTGCGAATCTCTCAATGGGCCGCCCCATGAGATTGGGGAGTGGGATCGGGAACCTCGATCTTGCTGTTGCTGCGTAGCGTTCTGATCCAATTGACTAGCAAATCATTCACGCGCTGTTGCGCTAACAGTTCACGAATCTGCGGCGCAACATCCGCAAGCGGAACAATCTTCGCTCCGCTCTGCCGCAGTTGGGGCAAAAGGTTTTCCTGATAGTACTGCTCCACATTCTGCGCGTTGATCTCGATGCCCGGACGAAGCCTCTGGTTGATTGCTTGTAGCAAATTGAGATCTTTCTGAACCAGATTTCGCAGCTCGTTTTCGTCCAAGCCGAAGCTGCGCAATCGTTGCTGCCACGAGTTCGAATCGGCAGCGTCAGCATATAGCTTCCGAATCTCGGCTATACGCTGCTCCACTTCCGCGGCGGTGGCGGCGCGGAAATCAGATGTATGCACCTCCTCCCGGATGAGTTCCTGATCGATCAGGTGATCCAGAGCGGCTTTTCGCTGCTCCGGGGTGAGCACGGACAAGCCGCGGGAGTTGCCTAAAGCTTCGTAAGCGACCTCTTCGTCCCAATCGCTTTGCAGGATAATGTGGCCGTTCACCGTCGCGACGATCCTGTCCAGTACGTCGCCGGAAGGGGCTGCCACGGCCACCAGCATCATGCAGCACAGCACGCCAACACGAGTTGCTAAGGCCGCTCTCAAAATGTCTGCCCCACACTGAAGAAGACGTTGAAGTGCCCCAGACGTCTAGGGATAAAGTTTGTACTCGTGATACCAGTCGTCGGATCCGTCACAGTTTGAAACGTTGGGAACTCCGGCGGGTTCAGGTTGTATCCCAAATCGAAACGCACCGGTCCAATCGGAGTTCTGTAGCGCACGCCCAGGCCAATCGCATGCGAAATGTAATTGAAGTCACATTGCGAGGAGGTGCTCTGGTTTTTGCAGAGATCAGGATTGCGCTGATGCCAATGGGGCAGGCTGTGGAACATGTCGTGTCCAGTATCAAACACGTTGCCGGCATCATGGAAGACGGCAAAGCTGATGTTGTCCTGAAAAAAAGGTAACGTTACCGGCGGAAGGCGAAGCTCGAGGTTGTTGATGAACAGCCCAGAACCGCCGATGGGAAAGCCGGATTTCAAGTCACGGGGCCCCGCCTGATTTAACCCGAAACCGCGCAGCGAGTTGCCGCCTCCCGAGAAAAACCTTTCGGGCAGTGGAACCAGGCGAGGGCAGTCCTGAGCGCTGGAACATGCCGCAAACTCCTGTGGTGAAATGACAAATGTATGGGCAAAAGGGGTTTCGACTCCAATGGTCGTGGAACGTGCTATCACATATTTCCGCCGAATCGGATGATAAGTGGAGTTCTTCAGCAGGATGCGGCTGAAGTCGGACTCCGAACCAAAGTAACCCGTAGCGACCCCTGAATCCACGCTGTTGTAGCTGCCCTTGGTGCTCTCGACGGGATTGTCACGGTGATCGCGAACGTAGATTAACCCCGGCATGCCGACTCGTACGGGCTGCGAAAGCAGTGGCACCTCTTCGGGGTTGAAATTTGCTGCAAAATTCACCGCTTGCACGCGGCGGTACGCAAACCGATAAAACAGCGTGCTTCCTCGCCCCATCGTCTGTTCTGCTTGAATGGAGCCCTCCAGTCGACGGGAAGTGAAGGTAGTCACGTCGAGGGTATTGTCGTAGAACGTCGTAAACGTCAGCCGCAAGGCATCGATATTGAACCAGCGCGGCGCATCGTAGCTCAGCAACGCACGTTGCTGCAGGCGTCCCAGGTGACCCTTGAAAGCAATGGTGTGGTCCACTCCGCGGAAGTTCAACCGAGTCACGCCAAATGAGACTCGTGGGCTTACCCCAGTCTGGCCCTGAGGGAGGTTGACCCCAGTGGGCGCTCCGGTTTGCACTTCCAGGCCGATGCCGTAGTCGAAGGTGTAGCGCTTCGCCTCTCGCAGGTTCACGAGGATATTTTTGTCAGGCTCCTTCCCTGCCGGATTCTGAACTGCCGTGTCGACTTGATTGAAAATCCCCAAGTCATAGAGTCTGCGCTGGGTATCGAGCATGGCCACCTGGCTGACCGGGTCGCCGGGGTGAACTTGAATCTGCCGCTGCACGATGTACGACCGCGTATGATCCAGGCCCGAGACCAAAACGCGATCCACGAAGATTTGCTCGCCTTCGTGGATGGTGAATGTAACGTCCATGCGACTCGGCTCTCCTGGCATTGCATCGGCCGAGGCTTCAAAGCTGGCATCGGGAAAGCCGTGGTTGAAATACTCGTTCAGAACCGCATCACGGTCATTGGAAACATTGAACTGAGAAAAAGGCTGGCCTTCCACGGTACTCAGCAAGGGGCGTAGTGCATCCTCGGGAAGGGTCTTATTGCCCACGATATGTAGAGCGCCGACCAGGCTCTGCGGTCCTTCGTTGATCTTCACTTCGACGGCAAGCTGATTCTGCACGCCTCCATAGTTGTCAATGATGTTGCCCTCGATCTTTATGTCTGCAAAACCTTGCGAGCGGTAGAGCTGTTCTAAACCGCGAAGGTCATTATTAAGCAGCACCTGGCTGTAGCGGCCATGGGCGAATACGTGGCCCGCTGGTTGTACCTGCATGCGGCTTCGCAACAGCGCCGTGTCGAAGTATTTGTTTCCGCTGATGACGACGGTCGCCAGTTTGTGTCGCGGGCCAGGATCGACTACGTAGATTACCTGCAGCACGTCGTGCGCTGGATCCGCTTCCCTTCGCACACCAATCTTGGCATCGAAGTAGCCGCGCGTTTGCAGATAGTCGAGCAGGTTGCGGCGACCTTCATTCAGCAAGTCTTCGTCCAACGCATTCTCTTCGTAAATCGGAACACTTTTCTTGATTTGCCCGCGGCTCAGGCGAAAGCCCTCTACATCGATTCGCACCGCCGGCCCCGGTTCGATATTGAAGCTGTAATCAACCGCGTTCTTCTTGGGAATGTAGGTATGATCGGCATTCACTTGCACCAGAAGTCGATTCTGCTTCTGGTAGCGCTTGCGCAGCCGCTGCAGAGCATTCGTCAGTGCATCCGTGGTCACTTTGTCTCCGGGATGCATATGCGCGATATCGCGTATGTCCTCGCTGCTATACCCGGGCCTTCCCGTGACGTTCACGCCACCCACGTGCGCCTGCTCTCCGGGCCATAAACGAAAAAGAATGCTTACCTCCTGAGCGATCGGCTCCGTGTGTTCTTCGTCTTTGATTTTGGCCTGATAGTATCCGCTGTCCTGCATCAGGGTGCGAATACGATCCAAAGAGCGATCAAGTTTTTCTCGAGTGAACAATTCGCCCAGCTGCAGCTTGCTGGCGTTGATGACCTGGCTTTCGGAAGGCCGGCCTGGGGCTCCGTCGACATTGACGCGGCCAATAAAAAAGTTGGGGCTGGTCACGAAGACCAGCGTCAGTTCACGCGCTTGCGCCTGATCGGCTTCCACCTGGATATCGGAGAAACGCCCGGTGGCGTACAGCGCGTGAATACTGTCCTGCAGCTTGCTTCGCTCCAGCGCCTGGCCTTGTTTCAACGGCATCAGGTCGCGCAATTCGTTTTCGTCTTTATCTTCTATGCCGCGAAACTGGATGTCGCGCACCAGGAAGCCCTGATACGTGCTCATCGGGTTGACCGGAGAGGAGATCTCGACTTCCTGAGTTTGACCCATCAGGCGTGAGGTGAAAAACAGACCTGGAGCGAGCGTCGCAATGATCATCATCGCGAGCGCCCGCGCAGTCAGGCTCTCGACCAGCCCGCCCCCTAGTCGCACGAATTCTCCCAGAAACAGGCTCGCCGGCCCGGATTCGTCCTTAAAAAGTTCGATGAGCAGCCCTCGAACAATGTTGTACTTCGTGCTTTCCGGCTGATTCCTAACTGTCTCTTATAATAATGGTTTGCAAGCGTTCCTCGGTGATCTCTTTGGCACAACAAGATTTGGCACAACACGATCGATATTCCCGGCAGATACTGTTTGCGGGAGTCGGTCCGCGGGGGCAGACCCGGTTGGCCGGCTCCCGGGTAGCCATTGTTGGCTGCGGTGCCACCGGCTCAGTTTTGGCTTCCCTGCTGGCCAGAGCGGGCGTCGGGACGCTTCGGATCACCGACCGCGATTATGTCGAGCCCAGCAATTTGCAACGGCAGACGCTTTTTGATGAGGCCGACGCATCCGAATCATTGCCGAAAGCAATCGCCGCCGCGCGCAAGATTGCATCCTTCAATTCAGAAATCGTGGTGGAACCACATGTGGCCGATCTTATCCCTGCCAACGTCGAGTCGCTCCTGGCGGGTGCGCAATTGGTATTGGATGGTACCGACAACTTCGAAACCCGCTACTTGATAAATGACTATTGTGTTAAGAACTCCCTCGCTTGGATTTATACGGCGGCCGTCGGCAGCTATGGCGTAACTCTGAACATCCTTCCCGGGGAAAGCGCCTGCCTGACCTGTGTTTTCCCCGAGCCACCTCAAGGGATGGTTGAAACCTGTGAAACTGCGGGAATCCTGAATTCAGCGGTTAATGCGGTCGCCTCGCTTGCGGCCACCGAGGCGATAAAGTATCTGCTCGGCACCCGCGACAAAATGCGCCGAACCTTGCTTTCGCTCGACGTCTGGGAAAACGAGCGCGCCGAAGTTGACGCCTCAAAGCCGCGAACGGATTGCCGGACCTGTGGCGCAAGGGAATTTATCTACTTGGCCGGACAGGGCCGTCCGCACATCACTCTATGCGGTCGCAATTCAGTGCAGATTCACGAGCGTCAGCGGCCCATTGACTTTGGCGAGATGGAGCGCCGGCTGTCTGCTCACGGCACTGTGCGGCACAACGACTTCGTCCTCAAGTTCTGGCGCGAGCCCTACGAGATGACTCTCTTCCCCGACGGCCGCGCAATCATTAAAGGCACGACGGATACTGCCGTTGCAAGAAGTCTCTATGCACGCTACGTAGGAAGCTGAACGTCGGAAATCAATCAGAATCTCAAAAACTTATTGCTGCGGGGCGCTGGCAGGAGCGGATGGTGTTGCATCATTCCCAGCGGGTGTGGCAGCGGAAGGCGACGCCGCTGCGGCGTGACTGTTCGCGGCGGTGGGCTGCAACGGTCCTGTCATCGCGCTTTCCGGGTTCAGAAGATCATCGTGGTTCGGCCCTAAACCAAGTTTGATCAAAGCGCGCGAATCAGGAACGGTTTTACTCTGCCAGCCATTGTCGGCCTGAAAACGCTCCATGGCTTTTTGTGAGCGCTGATCCCAAACTCCGGTTGGCTGACCATCCAGATAGTGCTCTCGAATTAGCGCTTGCTGGATCTCGCGGGCGCGTTCGTGATCGATATTCTGCTGGCCGCGACGCTTCCAGCTTGCGCGCTTCCTGGATTTGGAACGCCGCGACTTGTGCACACCAGATTTCGTGCTGCTGGCCCTCGCCCCCGCGACATGCTTTTCGGGACTCTGGGTTCCTGCCTTCTGAGTGTTTTTCTTCGGGCTATGTGTCTTGTCGGCCGAGAAGCTGAGGCACACGGTGATTAGCACGATCGCCAAGAACTTCCCTATTGTCCCTAAACATCGCATAGCCAATCTCATCCTACCCATTTCTCCGCGACATAAACCTCACCGGGGACAAATACTTCCCCACTCGCGCCCGGCACTGGAATCATGTCTGATTCTGGGCTCCAGTGCCAGCGCGAACAAGGCCAATCCGCGTTACGGAAGTGTACCCGCCAGGAAGATGGTTCCGTCCTGGGGACCCGATCCCCTCGGCCGCACCAGGAAGACGACGTCCTGCCCGCTCTTCAACGTGGTCTGTAATTTGTTAAAGTCGTCTTCATTGTTGACGGGCTGTTTGTTGACTTCCAGGATTACGTCGCCCCGGTTCAACCCCACATCATCGGCGAAAGACCCGGGCTTCACATCCTGGACAATGACACCCTTTGCGGGCACGCCTAGGCGATCTGCCATATCAGGAGTCAGGCTGCGCACCGTGACTCCCAACTTGCTCTCCTTGGGTTGATTGTCCTCCTGCCCCTCTTCTTCTTCGCCAAGCCGGCTGGCAAAGAGTTTGGCGCGGTCAGCAATGGTGACCGTGGTGCTTTGCTTCTTCCCGTTTCGAACAAAGCCTATGTCAGCCTTGCTCCCAGGCTTGCGGCTCGCAATGTCTGCCACCAACTCGTCGCCGTTTTTTACCGTCTTGCCATCGATCGTGGTGATGGTGTCACCAACTTTCAAACCAGCTTGATCGGCGGGGCTGCCCGCAACCACGGTCGAGATCGTCACACCTGATTGGACGCCGTAAACCCGCGCCACCGCAGGATTTTGCTGTGCCGTAAAGACGACGCCGATGGAACCACGTGCCACGCGATGCGAAGGCCCAATCAGCTGGTTATAGACGTTTACTACCGTGTTCGACGGCAAAGCGAACCCTACCCCCGCGTACGAACTCGTCTCGGTCAAAATGGCGGTGTTGATTCCAATTACCTCGCCCGCCATATTCACCAAAGGACCGCCGGAATTTCCCGGATTGATGGCGGCATCGGTCTGGATGAACGACTGAAACTGGCGGTTGGGCACAATATTGCGTCCCTTGTAGGAAACGATACCGGCGGTAACGGTTGCGTTGAGGCCAAACGGACTCCCGATTGCCAGAACCCAGTCGCCCACCTGCATGCTTTCAGAGTTGCCCAGCTTGGCCGCAGGAAGAGATTTGTCAATGTCCACCTTGATTACGGCCAAGTCAGTTTCCTGATCGGTTCCTATGACCTTGGCGTCATGCTGGACCAATGGCGGATCATCAAAGAAGCGGACGCGAATCCGGTCTGCCTTTTCTACAACGTGGCGGTTGGTAACGATGTAGCCCTTAGGATCAACGATGACACCTGATCCGAGAGAGCGCTCGCGAATGCCGCTGCCGCCTGGACCGCCAGGTCCGCCCGGCCCTAACTGCCCGCCACCGCCCGGCCCGCCGAAAAAGCGGTTGAAGAAATCTTCGAACGGGTTGTTGTCCTCATCCCCGCCCTGGTCATCTCCCGGAGGTCCCGGCCGAACACGCCGACGCGGACTCTTGATCACAGACTCCGTGTTGATGTTTACAACGCTCGGTTCCAGCTGTTTGGAAATTTGCGAAAACGCATTCGAAAGCTCCCGCGGCGCGGGTACCGATAGGGGCGTAGCGTCCGCTGACTTGCTTTGCCCCTCCTTGCCCTTGACTCCGAACGAGATCACCGTCCCGATCAGAATGCCAACAGCCAGTGTGAGCAGAATGCTTAGCGTGTAGGCAAGGCGGTTCGCCTTCAGACGTACCCAGAAACCGCTAGAACGCGGGTCCATAGTTCAACTTTCCTCCGAAGAATAGCGACTCTGAGATTATACCTTTCGGGTAGAACACAGAGCTTCGCTTCTCGGACACGAACACATTCAGATTAGACGCGGCGGTGGTGAAAAGAGTTACTGGCGTAACCCATTTTGCAACCTCCATTTCAAGTCCAAAATGCCGGAATACTTGTGGAGCAACCCATCGGCCTCATACCGCCCCGGCCAATGCAGCCAGGAAGAAACCTGTGTATGCCGCAATCACCAGCAGCACCATGATCGCACTGAAGGCGAAAGCTGTCAGTAGATCGAAAGGCCGCAGCACGCAGCATCGCACCAGCCGGTACAATCCCGCCGCCTCAGAAACAACAGATAGGGGAAACACAATCGCTGCCACCAAGGCCGCATGCCGCACGCTTGGAGTGAGCACCAGATACGCGAACGCAGGCAGGAACCCCAATGCGGGAATGATCGCCAGCGGCGCGCCCAGCAACAGCAATCGTTCGCGCTGCTTGCAATGCATCGGATCCACTCTACCGGACTTGATTCATGGGACCACCTCGCGAACTCCCCGCAAAAATTCGATGACCTCACGCTCCGCCCACCGGCCATCATAGCCGTTCGCATTGGCCAGGAACGAGCAATGCCCGCCATCTTCGCTTTCGTGAAAGGCAATGTGGGGATTACCCGCGATCTTCGTTCGAGTCTCAGTGGTGATGCGTATGAAAGGATCGTTGGTGGCGTGAAGAATCAGAGTGGGCACGGCAATTCGGTCGATTACTCGTGACGCTGAGGAGCGTTCATAATAATCAGCCGCCCCACTGAACCCGCAGTACGGCGCCGTGACCTTGTCGTCGAAATCCCGCAGAGACGTCACTCTCCTCGCTTTGGTTGCGTCGTAATGCCCGGGAAACAGTTTGGCTTTCTCCCGCCAACGGCGCCGCAATTTCATAAGGAAGTAATACTCGTAAACTCGATTGCCGGGTTCATGCAGCGCATCAGCGGAGGCAGCCAGATCCATGGACGGACAGACAGCTGCTGCCGCGCAGAATTCCCGCGGGCCTTCCGTACTCCACTCGCCGGCAAGTTTCAGGATCAGGTTTCCGCCCATCGAAAATCCCACCAGTGCGAGCCGGCAAATTTTGTCCTGCTCGATGAGCGCGCGCACAACCTGCGCGATATCTGAGGACCGGCCGGAGTGGTACAGCGTTGGCGCAAGATGATTGGTGCCGCCGCAATTCCGCTGATTCATGCGGATCACATTCATGCCGGCGGCTAAACCTTTCGCCGCAATGCCTAGCGCGTAACCCGAGTCGCTCGACCCTTCCAGACCGTGGACGACCAGCACCGTTAAGGCACGCTCCCGGTCGGGCTGCCAGTGGCAGTGACAAAGAACCTGAACTCCGGGCTCGACTTCAATGAGCCTCTCCTCAGCTTTCGGAAGATGGAAGCGGCGCAGTAGAAAGAAATTCGCTAATGTCTGACGGTGTCCCCCGCGGAACATCCGGCGAGCCAGGAAGGGCTCATGGATTTGGTGCGACCCCACAAATTCATTCTAAAATACAATTTACGCAGCTAATCCGGAGGCGCACCAGTTCATGCCTATTTTTGAGTACGTCTGTAAAGAATGTAAACACGAGTTCGAAGCGCTGGTCTTTGGCAGCGACAAGGCAAAGTGCCCGAAATGCGAAAGCAAGAAGCTCGAGCCTCAACTGTCGGTCTTCGCGGCGGTTGCGAAGGGTGCATCCTCGTCCCAACCTTCCGCAGGTCCCTGCGGAAGCTGTGGGGACCCACGCGGTCCGGGAGCGTGCTCCCTAGGCGACTTGGACTAAGTGCGACCGGAATTTGTGTGACGCCGTGCACTTTTGCTTCTTCCCCGCAAAGCATCTTGAGCATGCGCCATTTTGTTTCTGGCCTCGCCCATCAGGGGAACATCGTCAGCCCCGAACACGTAACACAACACAGAGTCTGGACGCATCATGCACTTTCTTTTGTTCTGCGACCGAGTCTATAAGCTGTTATGAATTCTCCCGGAGACATACCTATGCGCAATCCCCTGCACCGGCATCTTTTTTCCGTAGTCGCTCTGATCCTGTTGGCCGCTTTGCTTGCTTCGGCCGCACCCGCGACGCCTCCCACTCCTGCCCATCCACTGCCGCAGCTCAAGTACGAGAAGTTCAAGCTGAAGAATGGGCTGGACGTCATTCTTTACGAAGACCACCGCCTGCCCCTCGTCGCGGTGAATATCTGGTACCACGTCGGTCCTGCCAATGAGCGTGCCGGCCGCACTGGCTTTGCTCATCTGTTTGAGCACATGATGTTCGAAGGCTCCAAGCATGTCGGCCCCAAGGCCCATTTTCGCTACCTGGAGGCTGCGGGCGCCAGCGACATCAATGGCACCACCGACTTCGATCGCACCAACTACTTTGAGACCCTTCCCTCTAACCAATTGGAATTAGCCTTGTGGCTCGAAAGCGACCGCATGGGATACCTGCTCGGTACCTTAGACCGCGAGAAGCTCGCTAACCAGCGCGACGTTGTGCGCAACGAGCGCCGTCAAAGCCTGGAAAACGCTCCCTATGGCCTGGTCGAAGAAGACCTATATCACGAACTTTTCCCCAAAAATCATCCCTACTATGCCTACGTGATAGGGTCCCATAAGGACGTTGAGAATGCCCGGCTCAATGACGTTCGCGAGTTTTTCCGGCAATACTACAGTCCTAACAATGCCAGCCTTGCCGTCACGGGCGATATCAATCCCGCGCAGGTTAAGGAACTCGTCGAGAAATACTTCGGATCGATTGCCTCGGGTCCACCCGTGCCCAAGATCAATGCGGTAGTTCCGACGATTATTTCCGAGAAACGTGCCGTCGTAACGGATACGGTCGAGTTGCCGCGCGTGTATATCGGATGGATCACTCCGCCCATCTACAAATCCGGCGATGCGGAAGCCGACCTCCTGGCGCAAATTCTCGGCGGGGGAAAATCCAGTCGGCTGTATAAGAGCCTGGTTTACCAAAAACAGATTGCGCAGGATGTCACCGTGTCCAACACCAGCCTGCTGCTCGGATCCGTCTTTGAAATTCAGGCCACCGCCAAACCGGGCGTCAAGCCGGAAGATCTCGAAAAAGCCATTGACCAGGAACTGGCCAAAATCCGAGCGGAAGGGCCTACGCAAGAGGAACTCGATCGCGCTCGAAATGTAATCGAAACCAAAAGGATTGAGGGCCTGGAGCGGCTCGGCGGTTTTGGTGGAGTCGCCGATACCCTGAACCAGTACAACCATTATCTCGGCGACCCTGGTTTTCTTCCAAAGGACCTCGAACGCTACAACCGGGCCAGCATCGCTGACTTAAAGAGGGTAGCTAGCGAAAAACTAAAATCCAGCGAGAGCGCTGTCGTTTACGGCGTGCCGGGAAAGAAAGTCATCGAAGATGCCCCGCGCACCAAGGCAGAGCAAGACGCCGAAGCTAAAGAGACAAGCACGGTGCCGGCGGGTATGCCGGAACAGGCCTGGCGCGATAATCCGCCAAAACCAGCACCAGCCTCCAGCCTGAGTCTGCCGGTCGCAAGCAGTTTCACCTTGTCCAACGGCCTGACCGTGATTCTCTCCGAACAGCACAAGCTGCCGGTGCTGTCGGCCCATCTGGTTGTTCTCACCGGCAGTGACGCCAATCCCGTGGATCGCCCCGGCCTCGCTTCCTTTACCGCCGACATGCTGCAGGAAGGGACCAATCGCCGCTCCGCTCTGCAAATCGCCGATGACGCGGCTCAGATCGGCGGGGAACTGCGCACCAACTCGCGGCCGGATTTCTCCGCGGTGGGCATCCGTACTCTGAAGCAAAATGCGGGTGCCGCCTTGGACCTTCTCTCTGACGTCGCTCTCGACCCGAAGTTTGATTCCACCGAGATCGAGCGCATTCGCAGGCAGCGTCAGACGGAAATTCTCCAGATTCATGACGAGCCGGTGCAACTCGCGGTCGGCGTGCTGTTGAAAGCCATCTACGGCGCCGACAGCCCCTACGGATACCGGGAAATTGGAACCGAGGCAGCCAACAAGATCATCAGCCGTGACGAAATGCAGAAGTTCTGGCAGGGCGGGTACGCGCCTGGAAACTCCGCTCTGGTGCTCAGCGGCGACGTGACGCCTCAGGAGGCGCGCAGTCTCGCTGAAAAATATTTCGGCAAATGGCAGGGTTCAACCAGCAAGCACCGGCCCCCGGCCGTGAACGTCAAGACCACGCGGGCCATTTATGTGGTCGACAAACCCGGATCGCCCCAGACTTTTGTACTGACCGGCGGCCTCGGCGTCCCGCGCTCCAGCCCCGATTACGTTCCCATCGAAGTCATGAACAACGCGCTCGGTGGACTGTTCTCCAGCCGCATCAATATGAACCTGCGTGAGGAGCACGGCTACACTTACGGCGGCTTCTCGCAGTTTATCTTCCGCCGCGGACCGGGAATCTACATCGCTGGGGGAGGCATTCGCACCGATGTTACCGCTCCCGCGATCCACGAACTATTCAACGAACTGGAACGCATCCACACCGCGCCGCTTTCGCCAGACGAGTTAAAGTTTGCGAAGGATTCCTTCGCGCTATCCCTCGCCGGGCGCTTTGAAACCACAGAGCAGACTGCCAACACATTTGGCGATTTGTTCACCTACGATCTGCCTTTGGACTATTACAAGGACCTGCCGGAAAAGGTCAACGCAGTCACCAGCGCTGACGTGCAGCGCGTGGCAACCTCCTATGTCAATCCAGAGACGGCGGTAGTAGTGGCTGCCGGTGATCGCGCCAAAATTGAGCCCGAGTTGAAGAAGTTGCAAATTGGCCCGGTCGAGCTGCGCGACTTTGAAGGTAATCCGGTGCAGGCAGCAGTAGCGGCAATGCCAAAATAGGTACCTACCACTGAGGCACGGGGACACGGAGGAATATCAGTTCCTAACCCTTCGCGGGATTCAGTGTTTTTGTTAGGAATTCAGCGTAGGGGCAGACGTCCCGTGTGCCCAGCGGAGCGGAGCTCCGCTAATTCACGGGTACAACGACAATCCTTTTATCGGATGATCCCCAACGCCCTCTTTGGAAGCCGCGCCACTTCGTCTCGCGACATACCGAAATTGTCCGCAATCAACGATGACGGATTCCCCGCCAGCCAACCGGAAATAGAGATCTCCTGAAACACGGGGCTGTTGAACAGAACAACAAATTTGGTGGGCTCGCTTCCCACCTGCTCGACGCAGTGTCCGAATCCTTGCTGGATGAACGCAACCTGCCCCGGCGCGAATTCTTCGGTGCGCGCTCGGCCGTGCGCGCCGAAAATCGTTACCCGCGAACGGCCGCTCAAATAAAACTGCCATTCATCGGCATTGGGATGCCAGTGCATTTCGCGAATCGCGCCTGGTTCCAGGTACTCGAGAGCGGAAGTCAGCGTTGTTTGAATCGGAAACTCCTTGGAACTCACAATCTTCACCCAACCGCCCGGAAAACTAAGAGGTGGCATCGCGCCCAGGCGAAATTTGTGCGGCGATTGCGTCGGCTCCAGATCTTCGGCCCGATTTGCTTCCATGCGTGGCGGAATCTTCCCAGGCACGATATATGCCTCTTTCCGCGGCAGGCCGTTGATCACCTCCGGCGACAGCCCCAGGTTCCGGGAAACCACATTGACCGGCATATGCGCAACCCAGTCCGTGATGCTGAACGTGCCAAACTCTGAGAACTGACCATCGTCGAAGCCCAGAATGAAATGCGCTTCCTTGTCGCTGATGTTTTGCAGCGCGTGCCCGTGCCCTTTGGGGAAATACCAGATATCTCCTTCATCAAATTCGTCTGTGGCAGCCTGGCCATTTGGTGCAATAACCGTAGTGCGCACTTTCCCGGTAATCACGTACGCCCACTCCGCGGCTACCGCGTGCCAATGCAACTCCCGGATGGCGCCCGGCTTCAGGCGCATCGATACGCCGGCTATGCTTCGCGATACGGGGAACTCCGCTATCGTGGCTTCCTTAGCGGAGCCCGCTTCGCCCACCCATCCAGTGGTTGCTTCGAGGTCAAACTTGAAGTCCGGAAGAGGCTCGTGTTTCCCAGGATCCTTGCCCTCCTGGTAGGCCTGAGGCTGCTGCGCGCGCAATTCCAGACCAGGAGCGGCGGCCGCGAGCGCAGCTATCGATGTGCCTCCAATCATCTCCCGCCGCGTTAACCCGTCTCTCTTTTCGGATTTCATTCCCATCGGAGCCTCCCACCCCAGAGAAGTCCACTGGCCATGCTGCCAACCCAGAAAGTGAAGATTCAGAGCGAATGGCGCGGATTATATCTCGTGATCCTCCACTTTCGCAGGTATCACTCGATGTGCGGACCGCGCGCCTACTCTTTGGAATGCTCTTCGACCAGCCGTTTAGTCAACAGCACCATGCCAAGTAACTGTGTCCACTCGGAAACGATGTTGCCTACGACCTGCCCCCATTTGCCTTGCGAGTCCATTGATTTGAATAGCAGGACCCACCCCACACCCGTGATCATCAGAAAGATGCTAAGTGAGTGTTGGCGTACAAATTTGTGCAACGGCGGCAATTCTTCCCGAGGTGGCCGCCGGCTCTCCTTCGAGCCGATCTCGAAGAAGTACTTGGTGGCGATCACGGTTAACACTACGCCTGTCCAGTCGGCAATCGCATTGCCGAAAAAAGACCCGATGTGAGTAGCGGGATCCGAAAAACAATAGAGCACGATCCAAAGCGAAAGAATCCCGCCCGCCACGATGCTGAGAGAATGATGCCGAAACATACCCTTCCTGCGCCCGGTCGCCATGTCCTGAGTTCCCCTCCGAGGAGTGAGTTGATGTTCTGTTTACCACAATCCCACAACGAAAATTGCTGGTTTTGCTCCATGATTGGAAGCCGCCTTTGCGGCGTCGTAGCGTCCACAGGCACCTTTTGCGCCCCCCTTGCGGCAAGGAGTAGAATTCGAGTCCGCAGGATGGTATTGGCCTTGATGGCGGCTGTTCCAAAGGGATAACTCCCAGCCATCCCCGCTCTGCCGGTATTGCGCATGTCCCGCGCTTGAAGACTAATCGTTGCGAAGGAGGAAAGCATGGCAACTGCTCTGAAATTCGTCCAGCCGGAAGATACGGTCACAAGTTTTGTCTCCCGTAAACACAAATTACTGATCAATGGGAAATGGGTTGAAGCCTCCTCGGGCAAAACCTTCCCCACCTACAATCCCGCGACCGGAGAAGTTCTCGCGCAAGTCGCTGAAGGCGATCGCGAGGACATCAACCGCGCAGTGACCGCCGCTCGCAACGCCTTTGAGACCGGACCGTGGTCAAAGATGACACCGTCGGAACGCGGACGGCTCATCTGGAAAGTCGCCGACCTGCTCGAAAAGAACCTGGAAGAATTCGCCGAAATTGAGAGCCTCGATAACGGCAAGCCACTGAAAATCGCACGTGTGGCCGATATTCCACTCGCTGTCGACATGCTTCGCTACATGGCTGGCTGGGCAACCAAGATCGAAGGCAACACGATTTCTATTTCCGTGCCCTATGCGCCGGGCGCCAAGTTCCTGGCGTACACACTGCGCGAGCCGGTCGGTGTTGTCGGCCAGATCATTCCATGGAATTTCCCATTGCTCATGGCCGCATGGAAGCTCGGACCGGCGCTGGCGGCGGGCTGCACCGTGGTCCTAAAGCCCGCTGAACAAACTCCGCTCTCGGCTTTGCGTCTGGGTGAACTGGTTCAGGAAGCTGGCATTCCGGACGGTGTCGTGAACATCGTTCCCGGCTACGGCGAGACCGCAGGAGCTGCTCTTGCTGCGCACCCTGACGTCGACAAGATCGCCTTCACCGGTTCGACGGAAGTTGGCCGGCTGATCGTGCAGGCGGCTGCCGGCAATCTGAAGAAGGTTTCGCTGGAACTCGGCGGCAAGTCGCCCAACGTCGTCTTTGCCGACGTCGATCTCGACAGCGCTATTGCCGGGTCCGCCAGTGCGATCTTCTTCAACCATGGACAATGCTGCTGCGCCGGTTCCCGCCTCTTTGTCGAAGACAAGATCTTCGATAAGGTCGTAGATGGCGTCGCGCAAAATGCCAAGAAGATCAAGCTGGGTTCGGGGCTGGAAATGGATACCGACATGGGTCCCCTGGTGTCGGAAGAACAGTTGAACCGGGTTTGCAGCTATCTGGAATCCGGCTTCTCGGAAGGCGCCAAGGCGGTCGCCGGCGGGTCTCGCGAAGGCGACAAGGGCTACTTCGTGAAGCCCACGGTGTTGGTCAACACCAGTGACAACATGAAAGTTGTCCGGGAGGAAATCTTCGGGCCCGTGGTTACCGCGATCCCCTTCCGCGACACCGACGAACTGGTCAAAAAGGCGAATGACACACCTTACGGTCTCGCCGCGGGCGTCTGGACGCGCGACATTCAGAAAGCCAATCGCGTGGCCGCGCAACTGCGTGCCGGCACAGTGTGGATCAATTGCTACAACGTGTTCGACGCAGCGCTTCCCTTCGGCGGCTACAAGCAGTCGGGCTGGGGTCGCGAAATGGGACACGAGGTAATCGAGCATTACACGGAAGTGAAGTCGGTCTGCAGCTCGATGTAAGCCGCGCTAACACAATCAACCGGGTACCGGCCTTGCACCGGTACCCTTTTTATTTCATGGCATGCCGCGAGTTCGTTTCGAAAACCTACACTATTTGTACGAGATTCTGACACTTCCTTTTCTTGTAACTTGAGAACTCGCGTTTGCCGCCTCCGACCTTTTTGCTTTTGTCATCCCGAGCCGTCCGTAGCCGTGCTTGCACGGTGAGGACGAGCGAGGGATCTGCAGTTCGCACTTTGTAGCTGAACCTCCGCAGACCGTCAATAACGCGAGCAGCCCCCCTGGATCACTCCAGCTCTCGATACGCAGACTGCTCGAATGGCGGCGTGCATACGCAATAGAAGATCAAATCCGCGCCGCCGGTGTTTGTGATTCGCTGCCGCACACCAGGTGGGATGAGCACCACATCCCCTGGCCCCACCTCTTGCGGCCCCAGATCGCCCACCTCGACTCGGCCCTTACCTTCGGCGATGATGTACCGCTCCTCTGTCCCATCGACGCAATGGAATTTTGTCGTAACCCCAGGCTCGACACGCGCCCGCGCAATCGACAGCCGGTCATTAGAAGCATTGCAGCTTTCGATAATGTAACAACGCTCCGACGTCGCAAACTCCTTCGAGAGGTCCTGTTTGAGAATCGCGGCTTTCATGCTTGTGGATTCTACCTTCGTGCGCTATACACCTGAGTTCGTTTATCCTAGCGTCGCTTCTCTCAGGAGGACATCTTGAACCGCCTCTTCTGCGTCTGGACCGCTCTCATCTGCTCTTGCCTGGTTATCCCGATCGCGAACGCGCAGCAGTTCCCCCCGCGCATGTATCAGGAATTGCATTGGCGCATGATCGGCCCATTTCGCGGTGGCCGGACTCGCGCTGTGGCCGGAGTTCCCAATCAGCCGAACGTGTTCTACATGGGCGCGGTAAATGGTGGCGTGTGGAAGTCGGATGATTACGGGCGCACCTGGAATGCGATCTTCGATGAGCAGCCCACTCAATCGATTGGCGCCATCGCGGTCGCGCCCTCCGATCCCAACATCGTTTATGCAGCCAGCGGCGAAGGCTTGCACCGCCCGGATCTGTCCGTCGGAGACGGTATTTACAAATCCACCGACGCTGGAGAGACCTGGACCCACCTCGGCTTGCGTGGTGCACAGCAGATTCCAGCGCTGGCAATTGATCCCCGCGATCCCAATCACCTGTTTGCCGCCGTTCTTGGACATCCCTACGGTCCCAGCGAAGAACGTGGCATCTTTCGTTCCTCCGACGGCGGGCAGAACTGGCAGAAGGTTTTATACAAGGACGAGAACACAGGCGGCTCGGACGTCGAAATTGATCCGTCAAATCCCAACGTCATTTATGCGGGACTGTGGGAAGCGCGCGAGGGACCCTGGGAAGACAACAACATTTATAACGGCACCGGCGGCGGCCTCTTCAAATCCACCGACGGCGGCAATACCTGGAGACAGCTGAAAACTGGGCTTCCAGAAAATCTCACACAGGTGTACGTGGCCATCGCAGCCAGCCAGCCACAACGTTTGTACGCAACGGTTGGAACGACCGAGAAGGGCGACTACGCCTCAGGTGCAGGACTCGGCGTGTTTCGCTCCGATGATGCCGGGGAGCATTGGTATCGGGCCACGACCGATCCTCGGCCCGCCATGCGCATCGGCGGCGGCGATCTCTCGGTCCCCGCGGTCGATCCCAGCAATCCTGACATTGTTTACAGCACCAGCATCGTTACCGTGCGCTCCACCGATGGCGGTAAGACATGGAGCAGTTGGCGGGGCGCTCCCGGTGGCGACGACTACCAGAACATCTGGATCAATCCTCACAACGGCAACATCATCCTGCTCGTCAGCGATCAGGGTGGAATTGTGACCATCAATGGCGGCCAGACCTGGAGTTCCTGGTACAACCAGCCAACCGCACAGCTTTATCACGCCGCAGTCACCAACAGCTTTCCTTACCATGTGTGCGGAGGGCAGCAGGAGAGCGGCTCAGTCTGCACATTGAGTCGCGGAAACGATGGTGACATCACTTTCCGGGATTGGCATCCTGTCGGCGTGATCGAGTACGGCTATGTCGCGCCAGACCCGCTCGACTCAGATATCATTTATGGCGCGGGTAGGAATGAAGTTTCCAAATTCCATTGGTCAACCGGACAGGTTCAAAATGTCACGCCCATTCCGGTGCGCGATCGCAAGTACCGTGCCGATCGCACCGAGCCGATCATGTTCTCGCCGCTCGACCCGCATACCCTGTACTACGCAACTAACTTTCTCTTTAAAACAAATGACGGGGGAAATTCCTGGCAGACCATCAGTCCTGACTTGACCCGCCAGGATCCCGGCGTGCCTGCCAGTGTCGGCAAGCTCGTGCCGAAAGGTGCGGAGAAGCAACGCGGCGTCATCTATGCCCTCGCGCCGTCGTTCAAAACCGTAAACACACTCTGGGCCGGAACGGATGATGGTCAGATTTGGATCACCCGTGACGCCGGCAAGAATTGGAACAACATTACGCCTCCGGAACTAACCCCCTGGAGCAAGGTCACCCAGATCGAAGCCTCTCATTTTGACGACCAGACCGCGTACGCCTCGGTGAGCCGCTTCCGCATCGATGATCAGCACCCATATATTTACCGCACTCATGACGGCGGCAAGTCGTGGCAGCTGATCGTTACCGGCCTGCCGGATGGTCCTGCCAACACGGTTCGCGAAGATCCCGTCCGTAAGGGGCTGCTGTTTGCCGGAACCGAGAACAGCGTCTGGATGTCCTTCGATGATGGGGGTCACTGGCAGTCGTTGCAGCTCAATCTGCCGCACACCTCCATGCGCGACCTGTGGATCCATGATGATGACCTGATCGTCGCGACTCATGGTCGCTCGTTTTGGATTCTCGATGACATCACTCCCCTGCGCCAGTTCAACGCCTCCATGCAGGGTTCAGAGGCTTTCCTTTTCAAGCCTGCGGATGCTTATCGCGTGCGTCGTGACACGAATACGGACACGCCTCTTCCACCCGATGAGCCTGCCGGGCAGAATCCTCCTGACGGCGCCATCCTCGACTATTTTCTTGCGAGCGCCCCTTCAGCCCCACTCAGCATCGAAATTCTCGATGCTCAAGGAAAGCTGGTTCGCCGCTACTCCAGTGCCGACAAACCGGAACAGACGCCAGAGCAACTTGCGAAACAGTTGATCCCGCTTTATTGGTTGCGCAAACCGCAGATGCTTGCCACCGACGCCGGCATGCACCGTTGGGTTTGGGATTTGCATTACCCCGCACCGGTTTCGACGAGTCACGAGTACCCGATTTCGGCCGTGCCTCACGACACGCCGCGCACCCCCCTCGGTCCAACTGCTTTGCCCGGACAATACACGGTCCGCCTCTCGGCAGCCGGGCGCACCTATACCGCTCCGCTGACTGTGAAAATGGACCCGCGAGTTAAAACCACGGCAGTAGCGTTGCAGCAGCAATTCCAATTGGAAATGCGGCTGGCATCGATGATGACGCCCGCAGCGGAGGCGGTCATGCAGGCGCGCTCGATCCGTGATCAGACGCAAAAGCTGGCCAAGCAGGCGACCGGCTCAGTTGCCGCTTCTATCAAGGCTTTTGAGCAGAAGCTGAAAACTCTTTTGGAAGGTCCGGAAGAGCCCGCACAAACGAACACTGCGCAAGCGCCCACGCTGAGCGATGTGAATAGCGCGATCTCGACGGATTACAGTCAGGTAACCGCCTCCGATGCCGCTCCGACTGCGGCTCAGACGGCTCTGGCCAATAAATCGGAACAGGACCTCGCAACCGTGATGAAGACTTGGAATCAGCTCAAGACGGGCGATCTGAGCGCATTGAACGCCCAACTCCGCGCCGCCGGGCTGAGCGAGGTTCATCCCGAAACTACGCCGGCGGCAGAGGACGACTCCGGAGATCAGGAATAACCGACAGCATCCAAAGCAACACCCTCAGCTGACATAGCATTGCCTGAGGGCCACTTTTAGACGTGCGGAAAAACTAGAATCTACGCGCCGTAAAAGAGCAGGGCGGAAGAGCGTGGAAGAGCTGTCCTTCCTGGTGGAAGAGCGGTCCTTCAGGGCCGCGTAAGTTGTATCAGAAATCGGATGAGGGCTTCAGCCCCGGGCTCGCTCGTCCGTATCAAGCAATTCTCTCCGTCGCTTATTTAGCGAATAATCTTGTCCGACGAGGGCCGTGCCACCAACACACAATCGATTAGCCGCTGTACCCCTCAGCAGGCCCACCGCAACAGCGTCGCCCCGACCGTGAATCCTGCGCCCACCGACGCCAGCAGCACCAGACTCCCTTTGTTCAGTTTGCCTTCCTGGCGAGCCGTTTCCATGGCGAGCGGAATCGTGCCGGCAGTGGTGTTGCCGAACCGATCGATATTGATGATCACGCTCTCGGGACGCAAGCCCAGACGTTCCGCCGTTGCTGAGATGATGCGCTTATTCGCCTGATGCGGGATGAAAGCGTCGATCTCTGCGGCCTTGACGTTATTTTTCTTCAGCAATCTTTCGCAGATTTCCACCTGCTTGCGCACCGCGAACTTGAAAACCGCCTGTCCATCCTGATGGACAACGTGCATCTTCTTGTCGACAGTTTCGTGCGTGGAGGGATGCAAACTTCCTCCCCCAGGCATATACAGTGCACATGCGCCCGAGCCATCCACTTCGTGGGCGAAGTCAATGATGCCGAGAGAATCATCGTCGGCCGGTTCCAGCACCACCGCGCCCGCTCCGTCACCAAAAATGACGCACGTAGCGCGATCCGTGTAGTCGATGATCGATGACATCACGTCGGAGCCAATGACCAGCACTTTCTTGTGTGCGCCAGTGGCGATGAACTGCGCGCCCGTCTGCAAAGCGTAAACAAATGCGGAACAGGCCGCCGACAGGTCGAATCCCCAAACTCCTTTGGCCCCAAGCTTGTGTTGAACCAGGCATGCCGTCGATGGAAAAAACATGTCCGGCGTTACTGTCGCCACAAGGATCGCCTCGATCTCATCGGGGCCAATGCCGCGTTCGCTCAACGCTCGCTTCGCTGCTTCTACTGCCAGATCACTGGTTGCAACCCCTTTGTCGACGAGGTGGCGTTCCCGAATGCCGACTCGTTCCATGATCCATTCATGGCTGGTCTCGACCATTTTCTCCAGGTCTGTGTTGGTTAGTAGTCGTGGCGGGACATAGGTGCCCAAAGCGCTGATTTTGGCGCGAACAGGTTTATTCAATGATGGCTCCCGAATGAAACCAATCATTTTGCAGGATTGAAAGCAGAATGTCTAACGACGATCGGCTCCGTTTCACACAAGTTCCTGCTGACGAAACTCTTTTATAATCGGCGTCGTGTTGACGCCGGCATCGCAGCCCGTCGGTTCTCCGCCCAAGCGCAGTCTCCGCGTGCAGATGGAACAATTCTGGAGACGCGTCACGGATGGGCTTGAGCTCAATCAGTTGTGGAGCCAGTTCCAGGCCGATGCCCGTTCCAGCTACCGGCTTTATACCCGCGATATCGATTCGCAACGCAAGGAGGGCGTCCGCCGGGGGCGCCATTGGTGGGAGATCAGCAAGCAGTTCTTCTGGGCAATTCTAGAAAAGCTTTCCCCCGCGCGCCGTGTTCTGCTGCTGGTTGCTCTGGTCCTGCTTATCTTCAACCCGACTTTTGGCTCGTCCAATGCCGTGATAATCGAGTCGCGCCTCTGGGGCGGCCTTCTGCTGTTGCTGCTGCTGGTATTGGAAGTGGCCGATCGCGTAGTCATGAAACGTGACTTGCAGATTGCGCGCGAAATTCAGATGTGGCTGCTCCCCGCCAGCCCTCCCGCGGTTCCCGGCCTGGAGATCGCATTCGCCACTCGCCCGGCCAACACGGTCGCCGGAGATTATTACGATGTCTTCCCGCGCTTGAGTCCGGACGGCAGTGCGCCGACTCACCTGATCGCCGTAGCCGACGTGGCCGGCAAGAGTATCCCAGCTGCCCTGCTCATGGCCACCTTTCAGGCCAGCCTGAAGACAGTTTCCACCACCTGCTGCTCCCTCGAGGATTTGCTTGGACGCCTGAACCACTACATGTGCACCAACAGCCAGGGAGGCCTGAGATTCACCACCGCCTTCGTTGCCGAGTATGATCCGCGCGATCGCCTGTTGACCTATATCAATGCCGGCCATAACGCGCCCATCCTGCGGCGCTGCTCCGGCGCAATTGAGAGGCTCCAAGCCGGCGGCCTGCCGCTGGGTATTCAGGATGACTGCTCGTTTCAGACCGGTAAGCTTGACTTGCAGACTGGCGACTGGCTCGTCATCTTTACCGATGGAGTAATTGAGGCGATCAACGATCGCGATGAGGAATATGGAGAAACGCGCCTTTTATCGATGATTCATGCGAGCCCGGCAGTGTCGCCCACCACGCTGCTCAGTCGAATCATGGTGGATCTCGACTTCTTCGTCGGCAACACTCCTCAGCACGACGACATCACCTGCCTCGTAATGAAAGCGGCATGAGTTCTCGGCGTGGTAGAGGGCGCAACTCAAAATGCAAACAACGCAGATCTAGGCGAACCATGTCTGAGGGCGCGCAATGGTCGTGACCCCCAACGAGATTCCGCTGCACAACAAACATATATCGTGTGTCGTATATTTCCTGTGACATAAATTGGCGACGCGAGTGCCAATATATGTCAATACCCCCTTCTGCAATCCATCAATGGCTCGATGTTTGAATATACGCTTCTTTCTAAGCTGCTGATTCGGCAAGAGCGATGCTCAAAACTGACGTAACCTCGGCCGCCCCTGGGGCTCTGGCGATTCGCCTGCTTATTTTCCTAGCAGGATGGGCGCATACGCCCCAGAACATCCAAAACGAGGAAAACACGAGATGCGGAAACAGAAGGGTTTCTCACTGATTGAGTTGCTCATTGTGGTGGCGATCATCCTGATCATCGCCGCCATCGCTATTCCTAACCTGCTGCGCGCCAAAATGTCGGCTAACGAAGCTTCGGCTGTCGGGTCGATTCGTACCCTGGTGACAGCTGAGCTCAGTTATGCTCAGGCCTGCACCGCTCCTGGGCAAGGCTTTACTGCCGTCTTGGCC
>DASSIO010000175.1:0-77863 GCA_035691825.1 Terriglobales bacterium
ATGGACTTGATCATCTTTCGGGAGAACACCGAGGATGTCTACGCGGGCATTGAATGGGAGCAGGGAAGCCCCGAGGTTCTCAAGCTTATCAGCTTTCTTAATAACGAAATGCTGAAGAACGGCAAGAAGCAGTTGCCCCTCGACTCAGGAATCGGCATCAAGCCCATTTCCGTTCACGGGACAAAACGGTTGGTGCGCATGGCCATTCAATATGCTCTTGATCATGGCCGCCGCAGCGTGACACTGGTTCACAAAGGAAATATCCAAAAATTCACGGAGGGCGCATTTCGCAAGTGGGGCTACGAGTTGGCAACGAGCGAATTTCGCGGCCAGGTGGTCACGGAGCGCGAAAGCTGGATTTTAGATAACAAAGACAAGAACCCAGACATTACGGTGCAAGAGAACGCTCACCTCATCGAGCCGGGCATGGAATTTGCTGGGGAGGAGTTTCGAAAATCCGTTTACAGTGAGGTAGAAACTGTCCTGCAAGCCCTCTACAGGACGCATGGAAAGGGCGCATGGAAAAAGAAGCTGATGATTAACGATCGCATTGCCGATTCGATCTTCCAGCAGATTGTCACTCGTGCTGACGAATATTCCGTGCTGGCCACTCCCAACCTCAACGGCGACTACATTTCCGACGCATGTGCAGCTCAAGTTGGCGGCCTGGGCATCGCGCCCGGTGCCAACATTGGAGACGGCTATGCCATCTTTGAGGCAACTCACGGCACTGCTCCGAAGTATGCGGATAAGGATGTTATCAACCCTGGCTCTGTGATTCTCTCCGGGGCCATGATGTTCCGTTTTTTGGGCTGGCATGAAGCGGCCGATCTCATCGAGCAGGGACTTGAGCGAACAATTGAGCAGAAAAAGGTTACCTATGATTTCGAGCGGCTTATGGACAGTGCGACCAAGGTCAGCACCAGCCAGTTCGCCAGCGCCATCATCGAGAACATGGAAACCGGCATTCTGACCGCAGCGCGCTGACCACAACCACTGCTGAATCGAAGTCAAAAAAGGACAGCGAGAGAGCTGGAGCTCTCCATGCTTTTCGCTGTCCTTTCTGGTTTAGAATGATGAGTTTTATGGACTGGCCGTGCATTCGAGATTGCCGGAAAGGACTAATTACTTATGCGTAACAAAGTGACGATCGTTGGTTCGGGAAACGTTGGCGCCACCGCTGCCCACTGGGTCGCTTCCAAAGAACTTGCTGACGTGGTTCTCATTGATATTGTTGAGGGGGTTCCGCAGGGTAAGGGTCTGGATTTGCTTGAGGCCATGCCGATCGAGAAGCGGGACTCCTTTGTCGTAGGGACGCAGGATTACTCCGATACGGCGAACTCCGATATCGTGGTCATCACGGCAGGCGTTCCCCGCAAGCCTGGCATGAGCCGTGACGACCTGCTGAACATTAACCACAAGATCATGACCGACGTAGTGGAGAAGGCGGTTCACTACTCGCCAAACTGCATTCTCATTATCGTCTCCAACCCGCTCGACGCTATGGCGCAAGCTGCGTACAAGCTGAGCGGTTTTTCCCGCAACCGCGTGATTGGCATGGCCGGCGTGCTCGACTCGGCTCGCTTCAGAACATTTATCGCCCAGGAGCTCAAAGTTAGCGTGGAGAACGTCACCGCCTTTGTTCTCGGCGGACACGGAGACACCATGGTGCCTTTGCCGCGCTATTCAACCGTGGCAGGTATCCCGATTACCGAACTGATGAGTCCAGAAACAGTTGAGCGCCTGGTGCAGCGGACCCGTGACGGAGGCGCCGAAATTGTGAAGTACCTGAAATCGGGGAGCGCCTATTACGCTCCTTCCGCCGCGGTTACGGAAATGGCCGAAGCCATTCTCAAGGACAAGAAGAAGATTCTTCCTTGCGCCGCTTACCTGGAAGGCGAGTACGGCCTCAAAGGCCTTTATGTTGGCGTACCCTGCAAACTGGGCGCGCGCGGCATCGAGCAGATCATCGAGATCAAGCTAACCCCCGAAGAGAAGGCGGCGCTGGACAAGAGCGCCGGGGCTGTCAAGGAACTGGTCAACGTAATCGGGGTGTAAAGCAGCGTCAGCCGCCGTAATCCTTCCGGGCAACTCGGGCTAATTCGGCTCCGAGGAGGGGTGATTACTGGCTCTTTGGCCGCTAGGCGCGTTCAATTGTGACCGACTTCAGTTGCACATCTTTCAAAGGCCGGTCCTGGCGGTTGCGTGCTACCGAGGTGATTTTCTGGACGACATCCTGGCCTTCCACGACCTCTCCGAAGATAGTGTGTTTGCCGGTTAGCCATGTAGTCGGAGCAACCGTGATGAAGAACTGCGAGCCGTTGGTGTTCGGCCCCGCGTTTGCCATAGCCAGCTTGCCCGGACGATCAAACTTGTGGGGAGATCCCTTGGTCTCATCCTCGAACTGATACCCTGGACCGCCCATTCCATTTCCGGCAGGGTCGCCGCCCTGGATCATAAAGTCGGGAATCACACGATGGAAGACGGTGCCATCATACAGCTTGTCCTTGCTCTTTTTGCTGGTAACGGGATGCGTCCACTCGCGATTGCCCTCGGCAAGGTCGACAAAATTGGCAACCGTTTTTGGCGCATCCTTTTCAAAAAGGCGGCAGACGATTTGTCCCTCGGTCGTATTAAAGATGGCGTAAGTACCTGCAGCTCTGGTCATAGTGTCTCCGTGTGCCTCCCTTGTGAACTGAAATCAGAATGTTTTGCGCTTGGGCAGCTTGAGTCCCAGGAGAAGCGCCTTAGAAAAATCAGAGTTGCCTGACTACTTCCCAGCAATAGCCTTCTTTTGTGCGGGCTTCGGCGTATGTGCGGAGCCGCCGCGTTCAATAGTAACGTGGTTGATCTTGACTGGGCGAAACGGCATGTCGTTGCGGGGATCGCGAGCCATGCGGGCAATCTGTTTCACGAGTGCTACCGATGCGTTGTCACACTGGCCAAAGAGGTTGTAATGCCCATTAAGGTGGGGAGTGGCGACTTCTGTGATGAAGAACTGCGATCCATTCGTATTCGGTCCCGAATTCGCCATCGCCAGCCTGCCTGGCCTATCAAAGGTAAGGCCAGAGACGATCTCGTCTTTAAACGTGTATCCGGGATCACCGCTGCCGTTCCCTGCGGGATCTCCACCCTGAATCATGAAATTCGGGATCACGCGGTGGAAGATGGTGCCGTCATACAGGGGCACCCCATGTTTGGTCGCGTGGCTGACAGGATTTTTCCAATCCTTGGTGCCAGTGGCCAGTCCGATGAAGTTCGCCACGGTGAGGGGCGTTTGCTTCTCGAACAAGGTGCAGCGGAGCTTTCCTGCCGTGGTGTCGAACACGGCAACCGGGCCGCTGCTCGCCGCAGAACTGCCGGATTTCTGGGTTGGCGCTTTCGAGGCTGGAGCCTGTGACCAGAGCGCAATCGAAGTGAATAGAATAGGAACCAGTATCAAAATGCGTTTGAACATCGCCAAAGCTCCTTGGCTGCGAGCCGATTTTTCAGCAATAATTCTACGCCATTCAGCGTTGCCTACTGGCAGCATTCTGCGCTGGATGTGAACTCTGCATTTCGTGACTGATTCGTTCGACATCTTTCATGACGCGAAGAAGGTTGCCGCCGAGAATCTTCCGAATGTCCGCATCGCTGTAGCCTCGATCCAGGAGCGCTTGCGTTATTTTGGGCAGATCGGCAGCTGAGTTTATACCCTGGGGCAGAGCTCCGCTCACCCCGTCGAAGTCCGAGCCCAGCCCGACATGATCGATGCCAGCGACCTTAGCAATGTGGTCAATATGATCGATGAGCGACGTCAGCGGGGGCCGCGGAATCTTGGCCATCCATTCTTCCTGAATTGGCTCGGTGTCGATGTATTGCGGTGCCTTGCCAGAGGCTTTCTGCTGATTGATGAAATTCTGTACCGCAGCGTCCATCCCAGGGCGCTGAGCCTCTTCGGCTTTGCGGAAATCCTCGGCAATAAAGCATGAGCAGAAATTCACCATAACTACGCCGCCATTTTTTGCCATTGCCTGCAGCATGTCGTCAGTCATATTGCGGGGCGCATTGGTCAGCGCGCGCGCCGAGGAGTGAGACGCAATCAGCGGGGCTTTGCTGATGGCGATCGCGTCGTAGAACGTCTTATCGGCGACATGCGAGATGTCCACCATCATCCCCAGCCGATTCATCTCCTGCACGACTTGCTTTCCGAAGTCCGTCAAACCTTTGTGATGTTGGATCTTGGCATCGTTTATATCGCCGGATGAGTCGGCCCAGTCGTTTGTATTCGACCAGCTCAGAGTCATGTAGCGCACGCCCAGGCGATAAAAGTCGTTGAGAAGATGTAAGTCATCCTCGATGGCATGGCCGCCTTCGATGCCCATCAATGCCGCAAACTTCCTATCCCTATGAGCGCGTTCAATGTCGGCGACCGTGTACGCCATCGTCATTCGGTCAGGATGCCGCCGCGCCTGGTCATACACCGAGTCGATAAGGTCAAATGCACGCTTCGCATAGTTGGAAGGCTCGGTCGTAACAGGGTCGACCCAAATGGAAAAGAATTCCGCGCCTAGATTCCCGGCGCGAATCTTGTCCAGGCTGATCTGGCCTTTATCGCTTGGGTCTGTATTAGCAATATCGAAGCCGCGATCCAGGAACCGCTGCGGGGTATCGGCATGAGTGTCGACCACGATTGCGGATTGCTGCAAAGCCCGTGCTCGCTCGCTTACCTGAACCTCGCCGGCCGAAGTTTGAGCAGTTGCAAGCTGAACGGCAAGGGCAACAGAGGCAACGTACAAAAGCGTTCTCTGATGTTTGGACATAGCGATTGGGAGAACCACACGCAAGCCGACGATTGTATACGCAGGGATAAGCGTAAACCAGCTTAGAAGTCTCGTACTTGCTTTGACTCCTCAGGCGAGCGCTTCAAGGCACTGGGAAATGCACGATTCAAGCGGCTGATCGGTATCGACCACAATCTTGGGTTGCGTGATCGGCTCGAATCTGTCTTTCACTTCCAGGTAAAGCTGGAAATCTCTATTTCCAGCCAGATGACCATTCTCGATTGACAGTCGGCTCTGTGCAGTAGCTTGTGAACAGGTGCATTCGATAATCCGCCAGTTCTGGCTCAACTCGCTGGCAAAATCCAGGATCCGCTTGACCTGGTACTGTCGGGAAAAAGTACGTCCGTCGAGAAAGATGAAACGGGCAGGTTGTTTTCTCAGTAGATACGACGCAGCTTGCAGCATGACTTCCACGCAGAAATCATCCTGTTCCACGGAGTATTCGATGTCCTGTGGCGCAAAGAGGGCCTGACGAACTGCATCCTTGCTTAGAACGGAACCGCGCAATTCCTGAGCCAAAGCGCGGGCAAGCGTAGATTTGCCGGTTCCTGGCAGGCCAGCCATCAAGATGATCATGGTGTAGGACGCGGGCAGGAGAGCCCGCGCGGACCTATTCGGCGCGGTCCTCGGCGGTACGGACCGGTTCAGTCATTGGCACCGCAAAGACATTCTGATGCTGCCGCCATTCGTTGTAGCGGTCCGAGACCATGACATGAAAAACCCACTGGTGCCGCTCCTCTTCCGGTTCAACCAGCCCCAGAGCGCGCAAATAAAACAGATACCGTTCTACAAAGTGGACTTGTTCCTTGGTCATTCCGCGGCGCTGGAGATCCAGCGTTACACCCGCGAGGTGCGAGGACGCAGTTTCGCCGTATTCAGGGGCGGCGTTGCGATTATGGCGACGGAGCTTGTGCTGAACCTTAACCGTGCGAACGGCCGAGTTCACCTGAATTTGAGCATGAAAGCGGCGATAGTAAGCTTCACTGAGATCTTCTACAAAGTCCCGTGTCCAGGGCCGGCAATAGCGTCTTTCGGGATCCAAACGGGGATCGATGCGCAGGGTCTCACTTTGGTGGATCGGAACCAGGGCCTCGCTGGACTTGAGTTCATCAAGTTCATCGTCGTCTGCGATCCGAGGCAGTTCCAGCCGGTCAATTTCCTCGTTCTGGCGGAGCAGGGAATCGTGAGATGGCCGGAACATCGGGTTCCAGACCACGCGGCGCAGATGACGCCGGCTATGGCGCGCGTGCCGGACGGCCGCGCGGTGATACGAGATCCGGCTATGCAGAGCGAGCGCCTCGCTGCACAGCAGGAACGCCGCAACCACAACGAGGGAGATGGGTCGTTGCTTACTGGTCGTCAAACGAGTGGCCTCAACTCAAAACATGCCAACTTACGGCAGGCTGTGATTCTAACGCAGAGGCAAAAATATGTAAGTACTCAAATGCAGAAAAAAATGGTTACCAAGGTTATCCGCCTGAGGCATTACGTTCCGGCCATGCGTCAGCGGGAATTAGCCCCAAAAACAAGGCGCAACTTGGATGCAAGATACTGCTGAGAGGCTTGCCTACAACACGCTATTTTCGGAACCAGTCGGCGAAGGCTTGTTTAATCACCTCGCCCCCGACTTGGGAAATCGAACGGGTCAAAGGGATGTCCTTCGGACAAACTTCGACGCAATTTTGGGCGTACCCGCACTCCTGAACACCGCCATCGCCCATCAGCGCTGCTAACCGTTCCCGCTTCAAAGCCTTCCCGGTGGGATGAGTGTTAAACAGACGTACCTGGGAAATCGTCGCAGCGCCCACGAAGCCCGTGTCCTCCGTAAATTGCGGACACGCTTCCATGCAGCAGCAGCAGGAGATGCAGCGGGAAAGCGGATACGCGGACTCCTGCTCGTCCATCGACATGCGCGGACCTGAACCCAGGTCATACGTTCCATCAATGGGAACCCAAGCCTTTACCCTTTTCAGATTCTCAAATAGGACGCTGCGGTCCACCGACAGGTCGCGTATCACAGGAAACTTCGAAAAGGGTTCCAGCTTGATGGGCTGTTCGAGTTGATCGATTAGGGCAGAGCACGCCATTCGAGCCCGGCCATTTACCAGCATGGCGCATGACCCGCATACCTCTTCGAGGCAGTTGGAGTCGTAGGTGATTGGGGTAGTCGACTTGCCGTCCCGAGTCACGGGACTGGCGGCGATATCCATCAGGCATGAGGTGATATTCATGCCCGGCCTCCAGGGCAGTTCGAATTCTTCCCAGCGCGGCTTGGCGGCTGGTTCGTCCTGGCGCTTGATTCGAATGATTACGTTTTTGTGATCAGCCATTAGTTCTTAGCCTTCAGCCCAACTGGTGTGCAGAATTCCTCGGACCGCGGTCGGACGATTTCAGTATCTTCCCGAAATGAAAATGTGAAAAAAACGGACATCGGGAAGGGCACGAGTTCCACTCGTGCCGAGTTACTCTTAGATAACAGTTCCGGCTTTAGCCGCTGAGGTCTTCGTTGAAACCTGTACGACCTATCTCTCCGCCGGGAACGTACTTTGTGACCTTCTCGACGTGGCAGAGGCGCAGGCTCTTCGTTGTTGAATCGTATGCGCGTTTGTTTCTGGAAACTGTTTACCACTACCGTCGCGAGGGTCGAGTTAAGTTGCACGCGTTTGTCCTTATGCCAGATCATGTGCATCTCTTGCTCACGCCCGCTACCAATGTGACCATCGAGCACGCCGTCCAACTCATTAAGGGTGGGTACTCGCATGCGCTCCGTTGCCTGGTCGGCCGCAGCGCCGAGGTGTGGCAGAGAGGATTCACGGATCACCGAATCCGGGATTCTTACGATTTCGATCGCCATCAGCAGTATGTGCACCAGAATCCTGTCTCAACGAAAATCGTTACCGATGCTCGGCAGTACCGATACTGCTCCGCATTTCCTGGGTTCAAACTCGATCCTTGGCCCCCAGTGGCTGAAGCCGCAGCCTAAGGGGCATTTACATGCTTGGCACGAGTGAACTCGTGCCCAGTACCTCGCACTAAGGAGGTAGCTTCTAATATTTTCTTGCCCGCGGCGGTATCAGCGAAATGTCTACCGGCTCGAACTCGAATCTCGGCTCGTCTGCATCCGGGGCAAAAGTTGCCTTCGTCGTCTTCAGCCAATTCTTGTCATCCCGGTCGGGGAAGTCCGGCTTGTAATGCGCCCCGCGCGATTCGTCTCGCATTGCCGCGCCTTGCGTAATCACCCGCGCCAGTTGCAGCATGTTATATAGCTGGCGGGTAAATGCGATCGTGGTGTTTGCCCACAAAGTGCGGTCGCTCAAGTTTACTCGCTGATAGCGCTCTAGCAGTTCGACCAGTTTGGCATCCGTCTCCTTCAAATTCTTGTTGTAGCGGATCACGGTGCAGTTCTTGGTCATGACATCGCCGAGTTCGCGCCACAGCAGGAAAGGGTTTTCATCGCCGTGCGCGTGCATCAGCTTGGCGTTAATTTCTTCCTGGCGCTTGCGCTCGGCATCAAAGTGTCCGTTGCTGGGTGCGGCCGAAGTGTTGCGCGCGAATTTAAGAGCTTCCGGCCCGGCTACGAAGCCTCCCCAGATGCAAGACACGAGCGAATTCGCGCCCAACCGGTTCGCCCCGTGGTACTGATATTCGCATTCACCAGCGGCATAGATGCCAGCGACATTGGTCGCCTGCTTGAAATCGACCCAGAGCCCGCCCATGGTGTAGTGCATGCCGGGGAAAATCTTCATTGGGGTGTCGCGCGGATCATCGCCGACGAACTTTTCGTAAATTTCGAGAATGCCCTCCAGCTTGCGATCGAGAATCTTGCGATCGATGTGCGTCAGATCGAGATAGACCATCGGCTTGCCATCGACGCCCAGGCCATGCTCGTAAACAATTTTGTGGATGGCGCGCGTGGCGACGTCACGTGGAACAAGATTTCCGTATTTCGGATACCACTCTTCGAGGAAGTACCAGCGCTCGCTTTCGGGAATCGACTTTGGATCGCGCTTATCGCCTGGTGTTTTCGGCACCCAGACCCGACCGCCCTCACCGCGCGCCGATTCCGACATCAACCGAAGCTTATCTTCGCCGGGAATCGAAGTGGGATGGACCTGGATGAACTCGCCGTTCGCGTAGTAAACGCCCTGCTGGTAGAGCGCAGATTGAGCCGATCCGGTACACACAACGGAATTCGTAGACTTTCCGAAGATCGCGCCGATACCGCCGGTAGCAATAATGATTGCGTCGGCAGGGAAGGTGCGAACCTCCATTGACCGCAGGTCCATGGCGCAGATGCCACGGCAAATGCGCTGGCCGTCGATGACGGCCGACAGAAACTCCCAGCTCTCGTACTTGGTAACTTTGCCCTCGGACTCGTAACGCCGCACTTGTTCGTCGAGGGCATACAGCAGTTGTTGACCAGTGGTTGCACCGGCAAAAGCGGTGCGATTGTAGAGCGTGCCCCCGAAGCGGCGGAAATCGAGCAATCCCTCGGGGGTGCGGTTGAAGGGGACACCCATGCGGTCCAGGAGATCGATAATTCCGGGAGCTGCATCGCACATGTCCTTGACCGGCGGCTGATTGGCAAGAAAGTCGCCCCCGTAGACCGTGTCGTCAAAGTGCTGCCAGGTCGAATCGCCTTCGCCTTTCAGGTTCTTGGCGGCGTTAATGCCGCCCTGGGCGCACACCGAGTGCGAACGCTTCACCGGAACTATCGAAAACAGATCGACGTGGCCGCCCAGCTCGGCAATCTTGATGACTGCGGCAAGCCCCGCCAGTCCGCCGCCAATCACAATAATGTTGGGATTAGAAGATGCCATGTGAAATCAGAATCCAATCTGCCCGCATTGGCTGGGCATCAACGCATCACAAACGACTCCGTCCCTACTGCCGGATGAATCGGCTGCAGCGGCGTAGATAGAAACGCGTACATGGTGGCGCCACCCGCGATCGCGAATGCCAGGCCGATGATGAGGCAAACATAGCCAAAGCGCCGTTGCCCGCGGTCGCCGCTCACGATTCCCCACTTTGCACAGAACAGCCATAGTCCATAAGCGAAGTGCCAGGACGCCGCTGCGATGCCGATGGCATAGAACGCTACCAGCCAGGGATTCTGAAATTCCAGTTGCACTTTGCCGAAGGCCGCGGCTGGGTTTGTCAGGATATGCTCGCCCGCAAACCGCAAATGCCAGACGTGGTAGCCCATGTAGAGAAACGCAATGCCGCCAGTCCAGCGCTGTGCCGTGTACATCCAATTGCCGGTCCAGGGATAGTCGCCGACATTGGCATCGCCGCGATACCAGATGTAGAACCCGTACAGCGCGTGATAGGTGATGGGAATCCAGATGCCGACTAATTCCAGCACTTCCACAAACGGAAACCCAGCCAGGAATGCCACTTGCCGCGTGTAAGCCGCGGGGCCTTCCGTTGCGACCACATTGGAAAAAAAATGCTCGATAAGAAAAACGCCGATCGGAACAATGCCGGTCAGAGAATGCAGGCGTCGCCAGAAAAATGAGTGTCCCTGCCCGGCCCGCAAAGGAGCGACTCCCCCTTTTAGCGGCCTCGGAGCAACGGAACTGGCTGTAGTTGCCACAGAAACGGCTCCTTATCCCTCTGGAAGTGACAAACGAACCTTTCATTATCTTGGTGGAAGAGAAGCGAAGTCAAGAAACGGTCGTCAGCTTTCAGTCGGCCGTCCTCAGGTGGTTAATGCGCGACTGTAGTTCTCCAGGCATGCAGAAGGATTAATCCGGAAGTCCTATGACTAAGGGTTTAGCGAAAGCGATATACTGCTTTGGACCTTCTGGATCTGAATGGGTAATCACAGCCCAATAGTCGAATCGGCTGCGCTTCGCAGGACAATGCAGTGTGGTGCAACCGCTCTTCTCATCGCGACCATTTTCCTCGCACTGAACTGCTCCAGACTCACTTGCGCTGGTTTCGTTGGGATTGTTTCTAATGCTGGCGGCCTTTGCGGTCAACGGTATTCGGGGAGTATTAGCATTTAAATCGGCGTGGCGACCCATAAGTAAGGTCGGCCGGATAGCCATATTCTCCGTCGGCGTCTTCTCTCTGGTGTTTGGCGCGATCAGATTGTTCCAGGACTAGCAAGGCGGTGTTTTGTCGAGCTGGTTGACCTTTGTGATCCTTTGTGCCCTCTGTGGTGAACACATTCATTGCCCCTGCGTATCGCACCACTCCAGAAATTTTCTAAACGCTGCGCCCCGATGACTGTAGCGCGCCTTCTCCTGCGGCTCCAGTTCGGCGAATGTTTTCCCGATTTTGGGCAAGTAAAACAAGGGATCGTAGCCGAATCCCCCATTTCCTCTCAGCTTGTCAAGAATCATGCCTTCTGCCGTGCCGCGCAACGTCGCAATTGTTTTCCCGTCCTGGGCGACGGCGATCACGCAAACGAAACGTGCAGTGCGGCGTTCTGGCGGGACCGCGCGCAGTTCGCGCACCACCCGCGCATTGTTGGCTTCATCGTCAGTATTCTTTTCGGCAAGGTGAGGTTCGTCCGCCGCATAGCGGGCGGAATGCACTCCGGGCGCGCCGCTCAAGGCATCGATCTCCAAGCCGGAGTCATCCGCGAGGACGAGTTCGCCGGGCATGAACCTGCTGTAATGCTCGGCTTTCTTGCAAGCGTTCTCCTCAAAGGTGAGCCCGTCCTCTATGGCAAGAGGCAATGCGTCAAAATTGGGAATACCCTCGACTTCGACATTATGCGTCTTCGCGGCGCCGACAAAGTCACGCAGCTTGCCCCGATTTGAGGTAGCGATGAGAATCCGCTTCATGCTCGCACGATTTGTCTTTTTCTGGCTGCCATCCAAGCCACGATCATACCGATCAAAGCAGCAGCCGAAATTGCAGTTCCCGCGGTCCGGTCCCAAGTTCTGGTGAATTTCAGTTCGACGCGGTCGACGCCCGCGGGAACCGGAATGACCATCTGCCCGGTGTCCTCCTGCGAATTGATCTGGACTGCTTTTCCGTTTACCTGCGCCTTCCACGCTGGATAGTTGAATAGACGAAGAATGAGTCTGTCAGGCTTAAGGGCGTCAACAACAAGCATTTTCGATTCGGGCTCCCAGGAAGCAAGCCGCACCCGGCCCGCACCTTCATTTTCGAGCATAGCTTTGGGAGCATCCTGCTTGACGTTGTAGGCGTCGCCTCCGCTGGGAACATATTCGTCGGTGCCTTCGTATCCACGGCCAGATTGCACGTTGTCTCTCATTTCGGCGACATCAGCCGCCGTATCCCACCACGGCGGCTGGAGGCGAAGCCAAACGCCCGCAATGACTCCAATCAGTGCAACGCAAACTACGATTCGGAAAGTCCACCTGCGTAAAGCCATGGTCATGAAAATTGCGAGTGCCAGATTGAGGCACAGCAGCCAGCGCCAAGGAAGCTGCACGAAGCGCAATTTGGGCAGGTGTTCCCAAAGCGGAAAGCTAAAGGAAAACATTAATACTGTGGCGGCTAGCGCCCATGCCGCCGTCGTCCACCAGAAACCGTGTGCTCGCCGTCGAAATCTGCGTGACAGGATGATGCACAAGCCCGTAACTCCCATTACTGTCAAGCCAACCACCGACACCAGCAGGTTGAAGCGGTTATGGTCAACATCGGCGATCGTGGTAAACAAGAAATTATCTTGCGGACGCACTCCGGGCGAGAGCACCTCGGCAATATTGACCCACTTCTCCTCGTAAGCGGCGGGCAGCACATAGAAGGCAGCTAAAGCAGCGCCCAGAATGACAGCAACGGCTCCGTAGATCAGCAACTTCGGCGTGCGTTCAAGAACTGCAATCAGCACGATCAACAAAGCCAGGGAATAATTGATGATCACCGCCGAGGGTGCATTGGTGAGCCACGCGGCCGCGACCACGAGTGCCAGGGGAATGATGATCCGGCTGCCTTCCTCTTTCATCCGCAGAATCAGCAGCAACAGCAGAGGCAGAAGACAGCTCGCCAGCAGTTCGGCAAAAGCGCTTCGCCAGTACACGATGACGAGATGGTAAGGATTCAGGGCATACATCGCGGCGGCAAACAGCGCGTCGCGCCACTCGAAAAATCGCCGGGCCAGCAGGAACATCGTGCACCCCGCTAAGCTCAACGCAATCCATATGTATGCGCCGGGAACAGCTGACCACGGAAGAAGCATGCCGAGCAAGCCACCGAGCATCCACGAAGCCGGCGGATAAAAAAGGAAACGGGCCTCACCATAGCCATGCTGCGCCAGAGCCGCCCAACGGGGGTAGATGATGCCGTGCTTCCATTGCCTGACGACCTCCAGCCAGGAGTTCAAGTGAAACTCGAAGTCATGGCCCGAGGGAATTCCAAGGAAGAACATCGGCAGGATGGCGCCAAATGATATTGCCCCGATGATCAGGAACGAAAAAAGAACTCTCGGCGGATTGCGGCCGATCTCAAGATCCCTCGGACGATCGACTTCAACCAATCGACTATGATTTTGAAAACGGCTGTTCGCGTCACTCATCAGCGAACCAGCATACCAAGACAACCCGAGATGGCAGGCAGATAGGCTACTGCCGACGGTTGATTGACGTTAACTTCGCACGGTTAGCACCGGACAGCTGGCTCGCGCGACCAAGGTCGAAGCCGTGGCCCATGGTGAGTGGGACGAAAGCACGGGCATAGTGCGCTTCCTGACTCCCACGATGATCAAATCTGACCTGCGCTCGTCGGCGAGCCGCAGGATCCCCTCGGCGGGGAACTCAAATCGAACCATGAATTCGGGCTTACACCAGTCGGCTGCATCTTGCGGCAGCAGTGCCTTCAATCTGCCGATGACATTGTTTTCCGTATCATCCTTGTAATCCATCGGGACCAGGGGGGTTAGGTGAATCATCAGCAAGTTGGCATCCGTCTCCTCGGCAATCGAGAAGGCGAGGGGAAGGGCATTGAGTGAGCTTTCAGAAAAATCGGTCGCGAAGATGATGTTCTTGGGCTTCCAGGTCCTGCTTTCCACGGCTGGCACATGAGGACCCACGGTCAGAACCGGGGATCCGGCTTGGCGGAAAATAATTTCGGCCTGTGAACCGAGAACAATTTTCTTGATTCCTTCGCGCCCGTGGGTGCCGAGCACCAGCAGGTCGATTTTCCTCGTCCGCAGCACGCGTGAAACGACGTCCCACGGTGTTCCGTGTTCCAAGATGAGCTCGTGCCGTACTTCTCCGAACGAGCGACTTGATTCGTAGGCCTGCATCTTGTCGCGTGCATCTTGCCAGAGCGTGTCCATCTCGAGAGGAAGAGGTTCCAAAGGAACGCTATAGTGCGGCTCGGGAGTGACAGCATGCAGCAAGTGCACCGTAGCCCCGTACCAGCTTGCCAGCGCAAGGGCAAAAGTTAGCGCTCGATCCGATGTCTGCGAGAAGTCCGTAGTGAACAAAATGTTTGATAATGCGAGGCGGGGAGTCGTTTTTACTGCCTGCATGGAGCACCTCCTGCCGGACGTGGAGACTCCTACACCTTGCCCTTTACTACGCTATTGTTTCCGCAGACAAGGAGGCGCATCACCCGACTATGTGACGTTCAGCTTGTCAGGTTTTTTTGTTAGCACCCGGACGATTCAGGCGATAGTAGCTTCGGTTTGGCCATGGCGCTGGCTGCGCAATTCCGCCAGAAACTGGTCCTGGGAGATGGACTCGGGATTGTGAAGAAGACGGACCAACGGGTCTTCGTCCCCGATCTCGTCCTGAGTTGTCGGAAAGCCGTCTTCAGTGAAGCTGATTGATTTCGGACATACCAGCAGTTGCGGAGCGAGCCCAGGGCTTGCGCTAAGATGCTCGATGAAATCTTCGATTTTGTGTGGCTGATCCCCTTCGTTCGCGAACTCGATTCCCATTCCGTGGGCAGGGTGCACGACTTGAACCACTCCGTCGAGGCGAACGTCAAAATCACCGGCACGCAGCACCAGTTCGACTCGGGTGCGTTTAGGGAACGGTGATGAGGTCTCTACGTAACATGCTCCAAGGCTCAAGTCCGACAGCTTGCAGTCCGTGAACGGTTCAGGCTCCTCGGGGGGAATTTCGGGGGCATTCGCGCTCAGCCAGGTGCAGAGCGCAGTCCTTTGCTCCTCGGTGACATCCAAAAACTGCAGGCCGCTTTGGCCATTCGGGTTTGCCCAGACTACTTTCCCGTGAATTTTGATGGGGCTGGTGCTGGAAAGATCAAATTGCGCCTGAATGCGCTGCTGCCGTTCCAGTGGCTTGGCAGCCAGGACGTCCATTCCTCCTTCGCTTAGGTCCAGCATGATGCCTTCAATATCGCTGTCATGATCGCTGATCAGCGTGACAGGCAGCTGGACGGGTACGCGGAATTGCCGGCGGCGCTCTCTTTTCAGCAAGGCAATAGCTGCCCGGAGGGTAGACGAGACCGTTTCGCTGACCAGTGGCTTGTAAAGCACGAGGTTGGCACCGGTTCCAAAGGCGCTGCCTGTCTTGTTGGTATCGCTGACCAATGCAATTGCAATGCAGGTTTTGCTGGCTGAGGATTGACGCGCGGTCTGAATCAGTTCCGCGGCGGTTGAATTCTCATCGAAATCCACGAACAGCAGATCGCAGCGGGTTTCTTGCAGTTTCGGCTTACTCGCTTGCGGCGGGCAAATTTCGGCATTGACGGGAAAGTTCTCTAAAGCCTGGCTTAGCGCCTCGCTTGCGTTCTCATCCGCGAATGCCAGCAATGCCTGAAATCTCATGAGTTTTTATTCTCTACCCGCAGTTAAGACTTACGGCCAACGGGGAGCAGTACGCCCGGGCGCCTTGGGAGCAGCAGGCGAACTTGCTGGCGCAGCATTTGCCTTCGCCGCCATCGACCGGGAATCGTCTTCCGCATCGTTCAGCACCAGCGCAGCCGGTTCCTCATCCGCCTCCGACAATAAAGGGGCTACCTCGCGGAGCTTGTCGGCGGCAGTTTGCAGTGCCTCAATCTGCTTGGCCAACTGGGCATATTGCGCCTGCTTGCGACGCAACACTTCGTGGATATCCTTCATAAATCCCCCTGCCCGCGAATTTAAGAGCAGGCTGGTGAGGCGTCAACGGCAATCACCTGCAGTCGGGTTACGGACGTAACGGAGTACTCCTCCATCTCGTGGGCGCACGGCTTCCATCTGTAGCAAAACACGCCAAGAACGGTGATTTGCAGAAAATACTCGCAACAAGGGTCAGGTAACCACGTTTCGCGGAAATGGCAAGCAAGAAGCCCCGGATTACCCGGGGCTTCGGAGTGGTTTTGTGGCTATGTTTGGTTTTGTGCGTCTATGCGGCGAAGCGGCGACGAATAAGCCCAGCGATTCCGATCAGACCTGTACCAAGCAATCCTAGGGTGCCCGGCTCAGGAACCGTTACCGTAGTGACGCCGTGGTTGATCCGCACAATCTTGGAAAAGGGTTTGCTGCCGGGAACGTCAAACGTGAATTGAATCGTTCCGCCGCTCACCTTAGTGCCGTTGCTCAGAACTCCGGTCACCACACCGGTCAGCGTGTACGTCCAGTTTCCCTTTCCGTTGTTGCCCGCGGGATTGAAGGTTCCTACCCAGTTCACATTGCTGGTGAACGTACCTGTAAACAAAACGCCTGCCGGGATTCCGTTGGTGCCGTTGCCAACGATCTTAAAAAATCCGCCCGCACCAAAGGTTGCAGAACTCCCCACGTTACCCGATAACAGCGCGCCGGTGCTGTAGCTCACCGTCCCGAGGTTGCCGCTAATAGGTACGCCGTTCAAGCCGGTGAAGCTGGTCAATGTCGAAGAGCCCGACAGGGTGTTATTGTTCTTCAGCTTGACGAAGCCGCCGCTGTTGGTAAAAACCAGGTTACCTGTGTTGGCGTAGGCCGTCAGGGGTAAGGCCAGGGCCAGTAAAGCCAACAAAACTACTCGCCTCATAAAGGATCTCCTCCCAAAAAACTTCCTGTGAGTAATCGGCGGCTAAGGGGGTACCGCGCGTAGAGCAATGCCGAAGCAGTGTCGCGGGGTAACGAGCATCTCTGGTTCCAAAAGTCACTTTCCATCCAGCTACTTACCTTTTCAGCAACTTAGAATGGGAATTGACCCAGAGTGGGAGTCGGCAAACTGCAAAGTCCTGCACACAACGTGCACGGGTAATGTGCCTGTGAGTATCAACATGAGGACTGCGAAGCTCCTCAAGCGCTTCGAGTTAGGCGATGAGAGGGGTGAATTCTGCACAGTGAACGCGTTCCCCAAGTCGTGGCTTAGGCGGTATGGCACGATCGTGTAATTTACAGGGCGGGTTGAGGTCGGTACTGTTAACGCGAGCAGTTCTGGGGGAGGGCTGTTCGGGCGTCCTGCGACTCTAGTCCGGGACGCCCTTAAATTTTAGTCACCCTTTCCTAAACAGCTTGGACTACCACGAAATCGGAGGCGGCTCTGGCTCCGCCGATCCGTCCGCGCGCGCATCTGATGCGCCGTAGTTAACCTTGCTCCGGGAGTCATGCAGAACGGCCTGGCCGCGACCCATCGAAGTGGAATACTCTCGTTCCACCTTGAACTGATGTCCCATTGCGGACAGTTTGGTGCGGACGTCTGGCGTCACTCTCGACTCAATTACAATATTGCACCCCTGTAGAGGGCTTACGGTGAAGCGGGCGGTTTCCAAAGCGGCTTGGATGTTCATCTTGTAATCGACAACATTGGAAACAAATTGCGCGTGGGCTAGCGGCTGATTGGGACCACCCATGATGCCAAACCCGATGTGCTGATCTCCGCGTTCCATAAACGCGGGAATGATCGTGTGAAAGGGACGCTTGCGGGGAGCCAAGGCATCCGGATGAGATGGATCAAGCCGGAACAGCGCTCCCCGATCCTGTAAAACGAAGCCCATGCCCTTCACCGTAATTCCTGAGCCAAAAGACTCATAGTTGCTTTGGATCAGCGACACGATGTTTCCGTCGCCATCCACCGCGGTCAGATATGTGGTCTCGCTCGCGGGTGGTTCGCCGGCGTTAACCTCACAGTTCGCCTTTGCCAGATCGATCAGCTTTGCGCGCTCCTGGGCGTAAGCTTTTGAAAGCAAGCCTTTAACGGGAACTTTGGCAAACCGTGGATCGGCGTTGTAACGGTAAAGGTCGGCGTACGCCAGTTTCATCGCTTCTATTTTTTTGTGTAGTTCTTCCACGCTGAGCGGACCGTTGGGAGAAGCAGGCGCAGTCTCCATGATATTGAGCATTTCGAGTGCGGCCATGCCTTGCCCATTGGGAGGCAATTCGAAAACCGTCCAGCCGCGGTAAGTCGTCGAGATTGGCTCAACCCATTCCGGAGCAAACTGTGACAGATCGTCGGCCACCATGGTGCCGCCCAGCGCCTGCGAGGTGCTCAATATGGCTTGTGCGATTTGTCCCTCGTAAAAAGCCTTCGTACCCTCCTGGGCGACCAGCCTCAATGCTCCTCCAAGGTCAGGATTGCGAAAGATCTCGCCTACCCCGGGGACTTTGCCGTTGGGGAGCAACACTGTGGGTTGCTGGAGGTCAGTGGCAGAATCCGCCCAAAATGCGTGGATCAATTCCGGAACCGGATATCCGTTTTCGGCATAAAAAATCGCCGGCTTGAAGATTTCGTTCCAGGGCAGATGCCCGAACCGTTTGTGTAATGCGTCCCAGCCCGCCACAGCACCGGGCACAGTGACCGAGTCGATGCCGAAATGCGGCATCTTAGTCGCGCCTTTTTGCTTGAGGTGATCGATGGTGAGCGCCTTGGGCGCCCACCCGCTTGCATTCAAGCCGTACAACTTCCCGGACTTTGCGTCCCAATAGATCGCAAACAGGTCGCCGCCCATGCCATTCATCATCGGTTCGGCGACGCCCAAAACGGCATTCGCCGCAATGGCAGCATCCACCGCTGAACCGCCGCGGGCGAGTACCTGTGCGCCTGCCTGCGAAGCGAGCGTATAGCTGGTCGCCACAATGCCGTAGCGCGTGATCACCATGGAACGTGCGTGGGACCGATCTTGAGCGTGCATACCCGGAGACAGAATACCGATGCTGACAATTATTGCAGCAAACACACGCATGCTACACCGCCACCTTCACTGTGGTATTGACCATCGCGACGGCAAAGCTACTACAACGATGGTGGAGCTGTCATCTGGGGCTGGCCAGCTTGCGATCGGTTTCCCGCTCAGCTTGGTTTGAAATGGTAGTGAACGTCCTGTTTCGAAGGGATGGGTAGGCCATCTCGGCGGGCAGGTTGAAAATGCCACTCTTCGAGTGCTGCCAATACTTTTTCGTCGATAGCCGGCCCCATACTGCGTAGGACCCTCTTATCGACGATCTTGCCGGCTTCGTCGATAGTGATCTCGATCACGACATCGCCTTCTTTTCCGGCCAATTCCCAGGGGTAGACGACTGGGTCTCGAGCTTCAATTGGCAAAGCCGGGCTGATCTCTTCACCGGCGATGGGACCCTCGCTGAGCGAACCATATCGCGAGCCGGCTGATGGCGCATTGTTTGCGCTACGCGCCGATGTCCCTCTTGCAAGCTCCTCTGATGCGCTGCCACGCTCGCCTTTTCCTGCCGGCTTGGACCACTGGATTTGCGCCCTCGGACTACGGCGTACGGATAGCGGTGTGGAAACGCTCACTTCATCGTTCCCCGAGCCCATGCGACGCCCTGGCCAATAGAGGGCGGTAACCCGGGTGCCACCCTCCCCGCGCATAACCGAACTCGGCGCAACGAAAATAGCCGACGGAGTGTGTACGAGCCACACCAGCACTATGCAATGCAGCAGCACTGATATCTGCGGCGCGAAGCGCCTCTCGTGAGAAAGCTGCTTGTCGTCAGCAGGCATTAGTAGTCGCTCTGATTGGACGTGACAGCACCAATTCGGTTACGTGAACTTCATAGCCCCGTCCGGTTCAGTAAAAAGTAGCACGACCCTTTGGACGTGAGTAGTGGCAAAAGCAAAGCCTCGCCCAGATGGACGAGGCTCGGCTTCGGAGGAGCGCTTGCTGCAGATGTTACGAGCGCGGTGGGTTTTGTTGCGAACCTGTACCGGTGTTGCCTGTTCCCGAGCCGGTCGGGCCGGTTCCGGTGCCGCTGCTACCGGTTGAACTTGAGCCAGAGCTACCGGTCCCACTCATGCCTGAAGACCCACTGGAGCCCATGGCTCCGCTGCTCTTATGCGAATGCTTGTGGTGCTTCTTGACTTTGTGGTGGGCCGTGGTTTGTCCCGTCTGATCCTGCCCAGAAGTGGAGCTGGTTCCCATGGACGACTGTCCGGATTGGGATCCCATCGATTGCTGATCCGCCGAGGACCCACTCTGACTGCCTGACGATTGTCCCATGGACGGCTGGGTGCCTGAAGATGGTGATTGAGAGGTCGAGCTGCTGCTGCTCTGGGCGACGGTAACAGCGCTCGCCAGCAACAGGGCTGCTGCAATTGAAAGAAGCTTGTACATTTCTTTTCCTCGCGTCCGGCGCTCCTGTGCGAGCGCTTGTGTTTTGCGCACGAACTCAGCCATTTCCTCGGCCAATGTTCCTGCTGTTGGTGTTGTGGTGGCGCTTATGACGCGATTAGCAGCTCAGAGTTTGCTTGCGTAACCAGTCTAACGACATCGCGGGCCAAGATTTGAAAAGCCGCTATCAATCAAGAACCGGCAAATAATCACTAGAAAGGGAGCCAAACCTACTGCTGAAAGATCTTTTTCTCAGCCGCCGGCCTCGGCTCCCTTTTTCTTTCGTCTTGCTGGTTGATTGACGGCAACATAGAGCGCAGCGTTTTGTGGGAATCCAGAGTGGCATATATTGACGCTTCCTGGACTGCGTGAAGCTGAAATCGGGCGCATCGGTTGCGAAAACTGCTAACATGGGCCCCGATTTTTGATTCAATCGCGGGGGAGATTGAAATGACGCTGCATAAATTTATTCTCGTCTTCCTTGTCAGCACTCCGCTCTTGCTCGCTGCGCAATCCAAGACCTCAGAACAGTCGACGAGTAAAGAAACTTCGGCGCAGAAGGATGTTCCAAAATCCATCGCGGAGAGCGTTGCAGTCGCTATGCAGCTTACCGAACACAGCCTTATGAGCCTCGCCGAAACTATGCCCGAGGAGAAATATGGCTTCGTTCCCACCGCCGGAAACTTCGCGGGCGCGCGCACCTTCGGCGAGCAGGTCAAACACGTTGCCTGCGCTCAGTTTGCATTTTTTAGTGAGTTCGAGGGCAAAGAGCCTCCGGCCGATTGCGAAAAAGGCGGTCATGATCCGGCGAAAACTAAGGCCGAGCTAATGAAGTATCTGAAGGATTCGTTCGACTATACGAACCGCGTCCTGGCGACACTAACAGCACAGAACGCGCTCGATCCGGTTTATGGACGCTATGCCGCGCCAAACACAAAGCTCGGTATTTCCGTGATATCGGTCTGGCATATCACGGACCACTACGGGCAACTGGTGGAATATCTGCGCATGAATGGTATCGTCCCGCCAGTTACGCAGCGTTACCTGCAAAAAGTTAAATAAAATGCCAAGTCCCTGAACTTATTTGGCTTTGGGCGACCCTGGACAACCTCACGTCCCTGGTCGACGAAGGCAGCCCAATCTCCCACTGTTGACAGTTTCCATCAACGACGACAATACCGTGCGCTGAACGAGGAACAAACATCCTGCTCCACTCGTATCAGTGCTGCGGGCGGTTTCTCGCCTCAAGGGGTGCGGGTGCTCCGGAAGGTCCTCAAGTATGTTGGCATAACACTGGTGTGTCTGGTCGTTTTGTTGTTCTCCGCTGCGTTCTCCTATAGAGCGTATCTGCAGAACGAAGTCGGGGAACAACGAGCTATCACTTCGTCAAATGGAATCGACAGCCTGGAACCCGTGACGATCGGTGGTATTCAGCAGTGGATCGAGGTGCGCGGCCAGAACGTCGACAACCCAATTCTTCTGTTTATCCATGGCGGACCCGGAATCGCCTTCATACCGCTGGCCGGCGCGTTTCAAGGCCCCTGGGAGCAATACTTCACCGTAGCGCAATGGGATCAGCGGGGAGCCGGGAAAACGTACGCGTCCAATGATCGAGACGTACTCCGCAAGACGATGACCGTAGCTCAAATGCAACAGGACACGATCGAAGTAGCAAACTACCTTCGACGACGTTTCAAGAGAGAGAAGATTTTCGTGGTGGGTCACTCATGGGGAAGCGTGTTGGGTTTATGGCTGGCGCATGAGCATCCCGAACTGGTTTCCGCTTACGTGGGCACCGGCCAGGTGGTCAACATGGCTCAAAACGACGAGGTCGGATACCGGGATGCACTCGAACAAGCACGCAAGGTTCACAACCAGCAGGCTGTCCACGAATTGGAGAGCATCGTGCCTTACCCCGCTCCAGTGCCTGATTTCGGTAAGGAGCAGATCGCAAGACGATGGGAGGGGGAATTACTTGCGCCGCCGCCCAACGGAGTGTCGTTCACCGATGGCGGTCGAATTCTAACCTCGGTATTCTCAGCTCCTGAATATTCTTTGCGGGATGATTACAGTTTCTTGCAGGGCATGTCGTTTTCGGTAAACGTCTTTTTTCCGCAGCTGGCAAATGTAGATCTGACGAAACTCGGGTTCGAGTTCCGTGTACCCATCATCTTTTTCGAAGGAAGGCATGACCAATACTGCCGATCTTCCTTGATCTGGGACTACAGTCAACGTATTAGCGCCCCGCACAAGGAATTCGTTTGGTTCGAGCGTTCCGGGCACTTTCCGTTCTACGAAGAGCAGCAAAAATTCGCTGAGGAATTGCGCGACCGAGTGTTGCCGCTGGCGAAGTGAAGGATCTTGCGAAAGCATCAGCCGGGGATCTTTAAGTGCCTGAAAGATATGGTGCGCCCTGAGAGATTCGAACTCCCGACCTTCTGGTTCGTAGCCAGACGCTCTATCCAACTGAGCTAAGGGCGCAATAATTTCTGGAAGGAGACTGCGAGTCGATTATAGCGGAAAGCAGGAGCAGTGAAAATTCACGCCCAGTCCTTGGACGATCGCAATCATTTTTTCCACATCTGTTCTCGTCGATACAAGAGTTTGGGCGGCACTCGGCGTGCTCCATCTCTGTCCCAAGTAAAACTTTCTAAGGGACCTGAAAATCCTACCTGCTCAGGACTTCGTGCAGCCCTGTAGTTTCATTGTCTTAGCTGTGGTACTCGAGGTGCTACCCCACAACCAGACGAAGTGGCGCGCAACGGGGCGCTCTCGAGAATAAACTTCGGCCAGAGGTTTTCTTGGGCGCCCCTTTGCAATATCTGCTTCGTGTTGTTCCGCATCGAAAGCCTGGTCAGCCCTCCCCCAATCAGGCTTTTTACCTCCCCCAAAATCAGGCTAGGACTAGTTTTTCCTGGAGGTCGATGCCTGCGCGCCGCAGCAGCGACGCCACGACAGGTTCCTTTAGCCTTGACGCGTCGAACTCGACCCGTACCGTCCGCAATTTCTCATCAAAGCTGATGCCTCGAATACCATACACATCGCGTACTGTATCGATCGCGCGCATCACATTTTCGCTGGGTGTTGCTCCGTAACGGAAGCGTACTTCCAACTGTGTCATTGGCTCGACCACCCTTTCAAGTTCGGTGCTTCTGTAACTCTGAGTTGAATCCAATATAGATCACACGCAATCTGACAGTATAGGATTGCGAGGCGAAATGCAGAGCTCGACGCAAATGCCGGCTAAAGATCCGGTTTGCGGGATGAATGTGGACCCCGCCACATCCAAACACCAGCGCGAGTACGGTGGCCGGACGTATTACTTCTGCTGCGAACTTTGTGCGCAGAAATTCCAGACCGATCCGCAAAAATATCTTGCGCCGAAAACGCAGATTCACTCGGGCCTTGTGATGTTGGGCACACCACAGTCATCCACGAGCACTACGGTCAAAGATCCGGTTTGCGGTATGGATGTGAATGTAGAAACGGCGAAGCACAAAACCGACTATTCGGGAAAACCATACAGCTTTTGCTCGGCCCATTGTCTGCAGAATTTTGTTGAGAACCCTGAAAAATACATTCATCCACAGCCCCAGCATTTGAACACTGGCACGCATCAACCCACGGCCGCGGCGCAAACGTCTATGGCCACCCCTGCGTACGTTTGTCCGATGTGTCCTGAAGTTCGCGAGACTGTGCCGGGGGCTTGCCCCAGCTGTGGAATGGCGCTGGAGCCGGAATTTCCTGCCTCTTCTAGTCGCGTGGAATACACCTGTCCGATGCACCCCGAGATCGTACGGCCTGGACCTGGTTCATGCCCGATCTGTGGTATGGCTTTGGAGCCGCGCACAATCCAAACGGCGGACGAAGAAAATCCCGAATTGCGCGATATGGGCAGGCGTTTCTGGGTGAGCGTGGTACTCACGGTTCCATTGCTCGTGATCGCCATGGGATTCATGGGACACGGCATGGAATCGCGAGCTTTCCCTCCACGGCTGCTTGCTTGGATTGAGTTTCTGCTGGCTACTCCAGTTGTCCTTTGGGGCGGGTGGCCGTTTTTCCAGCGCGGATGGGCGTCGGTCGTGAACCGGTCCAGCAACATGTTCACGCTGATCGCCATGGGCACGGGAACAGCGTATCTCTACAGCACGGTAGCGACGGTTTTTCCTGGTCTGTTTCCTGAGTCTCTGCGGGGAATGGCTGGTCAGCCGGAGGTCTATTTTGAGGCGGCTGCCGCGATCACTGCGCTGGTCCTGCTCGGCCAGGTCTTGGAACTGCGGGCCCGCAGCCGAACGGGTGCGGCGATTCGTGTCCTGCTCGATCTTAGTCCCAAATTGGCCCGGCGCATTAGCGATAGTGGCGAGACAGACGTTCCTCTGGATCAGGTTCGCCCAGGGGATCGGCTGAGGGTGCGACCGGGTGAGAAGATTCCGGTCGACGGCGTGGTCTTAGAGGGCAACACAACTATTGATGAATCGATGATCACGGGCGAATCCATGCCTGTGTCCAAAGGCCCGGCAGCCCGGGTGATCGGGGCTACCGTCAACGGTGCCGGGTCATTGATTATCCGCGCCGAGCACGTGGGGAGCGAAACACTGCTGGCGCAAATCGTACGCATGGTGAGTCAGGCGCAGCGGAGCCGCGCCCCTATTCAGCGAGTCGCTGACCGTGTGTCGGCATATTTCGTGCCTATCGTCATCGCGATTGCAGCAATTACCTTTCTGGCGTGGATGGTGGGCGGTCCACAGCCACGACTTGGTCACGCATTAGTGAATGCTGTCGCGGTCCTAATCATCGCCTGCCCGTGCGCTCTCGGTCTGGCCACACCGGTTGCAATTATGGTCGGAACCGGCCGCGGCGCTCATGCTGGTGTGCTTATCAAAAATGCTGAAGCTCTGGAAACTCTGGAGAAAGTCGATACCGTTGTTGTGGATAAGACCGGCACTCTCACAGAAGGAAAACCCAAGGTTGTCTCCATTTTTGCGATAGCCGGCACAACGGACAGCGATTGGCTTCGGCTGGTTGCCAGTGCCGAGCAGAGCAGTGAGCATCCGTTGGGTTCGGCGGTGGTTCGAGCGGCCGCAGAAAAGAGGCTGAAGCTCAGTCCGGTAAGCGATTTCAATTATGTAGCGGGAAAGGGAATTGCCGCCAAGGTCGACGGGAAGGGTGTTGTCGCCGGGAATGCAACTTTTCTGCAGGAATTAGGGATTAGCAGCACAGAACTGGAGACCAAAGCTCGCGACTTTCGGGAACAAGGGCAGACGGCTGTTTTCGCAGCAGTGGATGGCCGGGCCGCAGGAGTGGTGGGCATCGCCGATCCGATCAAAGAGTCCACGCCGGTCGCCATTCGCGCACTGAAAGCCCACGGGATTCGGATCGTCATGCTTACAGGAGATAACCGTGCCACCGCCGAATCCGTTGCGCGCAATTTGGCCATCGATGAAGTGGAGGCGGAGGTCATGCCGCAACGAAAATCAGAGGTGATCCGGCGCCTCCAGGAAGAGGGGCGGACCGTTGCCATGGCCGGCGATGGCATCAATGATGCCCCCGCATTGGCACAAGCGAATGTCGGCATAGCGATGGGAACCGGCACCGATGTTGCCATGGAGAGCGGCAGTATTACGCTGGTGAAGGGCGATCTTGCCGGCATCGTGCGGGCTAGGAAACTGAGCCAGGCCACCATGCGCAACATCCGGCAGAATCTATTCTTCGCGTTCGTCTATAACTCGGTGGGAGTGCCAATTGCGGCTGGGGTGCTGTATCCGTTCTTTGGAATCCTGTTGAGCCCGATCATAGCGGCTGCCGCGATGAGCTTCAGTTCGGTGTCGGTAATCACCAACTCGCTGCGGCTGAGAAATGTAAAGTTGTAATCCCGAAGGGTCTCAGACTACTTCGCGGCGACATAGAATTGTCGAAGAGGAAAGCGCAGCTCCAGAGCTTAGAGCTTGGTCAGGTAATCTAGTACTTGCGGCGAGTTCCAATCCACGGCGCCGATAAACTTGCGGCGCACGATGCCATTGCGATCGATGATGTAGGTTTCCGGCCATCCGTGTGTGCCGAACAGGGAAGCACTCTTCTGGTCCGGATCACGCACAGTGAGGAAGTCGACCCCGTACTGCTTCAAAAAGCGGTGGTAGGCGTCGGCGTCCACATCGATACTGACCCCGAGAACCGTTACTCCCCTGTCCTTCATCTTTTGTGACATGTTGACCAGCGACGGCATCTCTTCTACGCAAGGTGGGCACCATGTCGCCCAGAAATTCAAGATGACTACCTGGCCTCGATACTGGCTGAGGGTAACGCTGCGATCGGAGTCCTTGACCGTGAAATCGGGAGCGGGAGCGCCGATGCGCGGAGGCCGAGAGCCGCGGTAGCAGCCGCTCAAGGCAATAAGTGCAAGCCAAAGGACAGGGAAGATAAGCCGTCTCACGCAGATATAATAAATGATTCGACCTATGGGTATCTTCGCGCCAGAGCAAACCGCGCCGGAAGTGTCAGTGATTGTGCCAGCGCGGAATGAAGAGGTGTCCCTGGGCGCCTGTCTGGAATCGCTGGTTTCTCAGACTGGAGTGCATTTCGAAATTATTGTTGTTGACGACGGCTCGACCGATAAGACGCGGCACATTGCGTCATCATTCTCCGGCGTGCGCGTCATCTCTCCCGGACCGCTGCCACCCGGTTGGACTGGCAAGAACAACGCGTTGGCGGCGGGAGCAAGCTCGGCCCGAGGGAAATGGCTGTTGTTTACGGATGCCGATACGGTGCATCGGCCCGGTTCGTTAGCTCGCGCGCTGGCAGAAGCCAAGGCGAATGGAGCAGTTTTGCTGTCGTATTCTCCGCAACAAGAGGTGAAAGGGTTGTGGGAGAAAGTCGTGATGGCGGTTATTTTTTCAGAGCTGGCATGCACCTATCGGCCTTCCGACGTCTGTGACCCCGCGTTGCCTGCCGCAGCGGCCAATGGCCAGTACCTGCTTGTTTACCGTGAGGCTTACGAGGCCGTGGGCGGCCATCGCAGCATCGCAGGCAGCCTTCTGGAGGACGTTGCTCTAGCCAGAGCCATCAAAAGATCCGGCAAGAGGATTTTCTTCCGCTATGGCGGCGATGCTGTTTGCACCCGCATGTATCGGAATTTTGCTCAGTTGCGGGAAGGATGGACGAAGAATCTGGCGCTGCTCTTTCCGTCCCCCGGTACGCTCGCCTTGACTCGGTTGGCAGAATTCTTGATCCTCGTGGGCGGAGTTGCATTGTTTTTTGCGCTGTTGATGGCACCTAGACCTGCTTCTGCATTTATCGTCGCCATGGTCCTGCTTGCGGTGGCAGGGCGCTTTGCCCGACGTATTGCCAAAGCGCACTTCAGTTGGGAATCCAATCTGTTGGCTATCTTCGGTTTACCTGTATTCACGTATCTTTTATTGCGCTCAAGACTCTCTCATAACAGCGGGACAGTTACATGGAAGGGACGCACGTATCGGGGAAGCAACACCGGTGTAACCGCCGGTGTGAAATGAGCAAGGAGAGGAATGGTTTATCTGACGCGCAAGGCTGAGTTCTCCGCTTCGCACTACTACCACAATCCGGCTTTTACTGCGGAAGAGAACAAGCGGATCTTCGGCAAGTGCAACAACCCCCACGGCCACGGGCATAACTACACGCTTGAAGTCACGGTTAAGGGCGAGATTGACCAGCGATCCGGTTTTGTCGTCGATCTCAAGCAGCTCAAAGAGATTATGAATCGCGAAGTCCTCGACGCCATGGATCACCGCTTCCTCAATAAAGAGGTCGCTGAATTTGCAAGCAGGATCCCGACAACCGAAAACCTGGCGATTGCCATCTGGCAACGGCTCGAACCAAAGCTGAAGAGCGCGACTCTACATCGCGTGCGCGTATACGAAACGCCCGATTTGTTTGTCGATTTTTATGGGGAAGCATGAAGGCGCATCTGACCCGACGTTATTTTTTTTCTGCCTCACACCGCCTCCACAGTGACGCGATGACCGCCGCGGAGAACCAGGCGACTTACGGTAAATGCAACAACCCTCATGGTCACGGGCACAACTACGGACTTGAGGTTACGGTGAGCGGCCAAGTCGATGAGCAGACAGGAATGGTTTGCAATTTAGCGGATCTGGATCATTTTGTTCATCGAGAGATCGTGGAGCGCTTCGATCATGAGAACCTGAACAACTTGCACGAATTCGGCGATCAGGTGCCGACCACGGAAAATCTGTGCATCAGAATTTACGATATTTTGCGCCGTGGGTTTGTTCTCGCTCATCTGGAAAAGGTGCGTCTGGAAGAAACCATGATGAATTCTTTTGAGTATTGCGGCGGGGGCCTAACATGACAGAGACCGAACCAGCCACGTTAACCAGTGCCAGCTTTGAAGATCTTGTGCACGAGATGCTTGTGCGCCTCGGTGAAGAGCCTGATCGGGAAGGCTTGCTGCGAACTCCCGGGCGTGTGCACCGCGCGTTCGAATATTTGACACGCGGCTACAAAGAAGATCCGGATGCGCTGCTGAAGGGTGCTCTTTTTACGGTCAGTTATGACGAAATGGTGATCGTAAAGGACATCGAGATGTTTAGCCTTTGCGAACACCACATGCTGCCGTTCTTCGGCAAAGTTCATGTCGCCTATATTCCGAAGGGCAAGGTAATTGGGCTGAGCAAAATCCCACGGTTGGTGGAGATTTTCTCGCGACGCCTGCAGATTCAAGAGCGGCTTACAACGCAGATCGCCGAGAGCATTCAAAAGGCAATTGAGCCCCAGGGGGTGGGTGTTGTTATCGAGGCGCGCCACCTTTGCATGATGATGCGGGGCGTGGAGAAGCAGCATTCGGCAGCAGTCACATCCTCCATGCTGGGCTGTTTCCGCGATGAACAGGAAACGAGGACTGAATTCCTGTCGCTCATTCGTAACAAGACCAACGGGGTGTAGAGTAGCGCGGCATTCCTGTCCGCGTGATTTTCGAAAAAGGTATGGTCTCTTCCCGCAAGCCTGCGAGAAGCCGCGTGCGATTAAACGGCAAAGTCGCGCTGATTACTGGCGCATCCCGCGGTATTGGCCTGGAAATTGCGCGCTCTCTCGCGGTTGAAGGTTGCGACCTGGCGATCACCAGCCGGACGGAATCAAGAATTAAGACGATAGGGCGGCAGTTGTTGTCGAAGGACATTAAGGTGCTCGCACTCGCATGCGATGTCACTGATCCTCGCTCCATTGACGCTTTGATTTCCTCAGCGAAGAAGCAGTTCGGCCGGATCGATATTCTCATCAACAACGCCGGCAAATCCCATGCCATGGCAACTGTCAACCAGCTGGATCCAAAAGTCTGGAATGATGTGCTGGCCACAAATTTGACCGGGATGTTTCTGGTCACTCGTGCGGCCCTTCCGCTTATGGAGAAAGGCGCCACAATCGTGAACAACCTTTCAGTGGCGGCGAAGGGAGTATTTGCCGGCGAATCCGCCTATTGCGCTTCAAAGCACGGGGCCTTGGGTTTCACCAATACGCTGCGGGAGGAACTGCGGTCGAAGGGGATCCGAGTGATTGCGCTGATGCCGGGGCCGACTGACACCGAACTCTGGAACCAGTTCTGGCCGGAGGCTCCTCGGCAAAACATGATGTCTCCAGCAACCGTTGCGGCTGCCGTGGTGAATGCGCTCGTGTTGCCCGAAGACAGCACAGTTGAGGAACTAGTGATCACTCCCACGTCCGGAGCGCTGTGATTTTAAGTTAGTATCGCGAACTGTAGCTGAAACGGCGCAATCTGGGCGGGACGATCTTGATCATGAGAATTCCGGCTACAAATCCTCCGACATGTGCCCAGAAGGCAACGCCTCCCGTAGTTTGATTGGTAGCTGCGATGGCGGTTGCCGCGCCGCTAAGAAACTGCACGACAAACCAGTATCCCAAGACAATCCAGGCGGGTAACCACCAGAAGGTAAAGAAAACGATTAAGGGCACTAGGGTGAGTACCCGAGCCCTCGGGTACAGAACAAAATAAGCTCCCATTACCCCGGCGATAGCCCCACTAGCCCCCACACTTGGAACTCGCGAGCTCAGGTTGAAGGCAATGTGAAGCAGGCCGGCTGCCAGTCCGCTGACTAGATAAAACAGCAGGTACTTGAAGTGGCCGAGGTAGTCCTCGATGTTGTCGCCGAAAATCCACAGAACCCACATGTTGCCGATGATGTGCAGCCAGGAGCCATGCAGGAACATGGATGTGAAAATAGGCACAATTGCAGCCCCGGGGCCTAGGGGCGAAGCTCCTGTGAGGACAGCAACCTCGTGGCGAGGCACGATCCCAAACTGCACGATCAGCGAGTTAAGCCCATATTGGCTTTGCGCACCCACCGCAAGTTCATAAAGAAAAGCCAGAACATTGAGAATGATGAGGAAATAAGTGACCACAGGGGTGCTGAAGCGAGGCGTGTCATCGCGCAGGGGAATCATAGGGATTTAGCAATCTGGCCCTTGAGTAATTTGGTAACTTAGAAGGGGAACGTTGCAGGGCAGACCGCAATGTCTCTGCAGCGCCGAAACGGGTTAAATCGCCAAAATTACTCAATTACAACTTACCAAATTCTGATGAATGGTGTTCTGGTCGTCGACAAGCCCGCAGGCCTGACCTCGCACGATGTTGTCAACCGTGTGCGCCGACTGCTGGGGCAGCGGTCGGTGGGACATCTGGGCACACTGGACCCGATGGCGACGGGTGTCCTTCCGCTGGTGCTGGGGAATTTGACCCGCTTGGCCCAGTTTTACAACGACTCCGAAAAGGCCTATGAAGGCAGCATACGGTTTGGCTGGGCCACGGATACCTATGACGCGGAAGGTGAGCCTCTCGGACCTCCGCGACCAGTGACGTTCACCGAACAGCAACTGCAGGAGGCCGCGGCCAGATTTCGCGGGAAAATTGAGCAGATGCCGCCCGCTTTCTCAGCCAAGAAAGTTCACGGCGTTCCGGCCTACAAGCTGGCGCGGCGCAATAAGGAAGTCAAACTTCAGCCCGTTCAGGTGGACATCAAGCAGTTCGACATTTTGTCGTTCGATGGAGAGCGCGCGAGCTTTCGAGCCCGGGTTGCTTCCGGCACTTACATGCGTTGTGTCGCGCACGATCTTGGGCAGCAACTCGGCTGCGGCGCACATTTACAGGCGCTGAGACGGACTTCTGTTGAGGAATTTCATATCTCGGATGCGCATACTCTCGACGAGATCGCAACTGCGATTGAGCATGCGCCCGCTGACGAACTGTTTGTGCACCCTAGAAAATTGTTACCGCAGTTTCCATCCGTCACCGCCAACGACGAAATAGCGGCCAATATCCGTAGCGGACGCGCGGTGAACCTGCCCGAACTATCTCGTGCGCGCCAAGTCAAGGTTTTCTACGGCCAAAAGGAGCTGATCGCAATTGCCACGCGCGTGGCAGGAACCTTGTTCCATCCGAAGATCGTCCTGGCGGCTGAGCCTGCCAAGCAGCTCATCCGATAAACGCAGTAATGGAAGGGGTCATATTCTGAGGCATTGGCAACTCGCCCGCCCGGTAGGCGGACTCAACGCATTGCGGCGCTCTTGGCCGGGCGTAGTGTTGTAGCAGCAAGTACGATCCAGGCCGCCAACGTGGCTTTCTTCTGATCTTCTCGCCAGGGTGGGCCAAGCGTCCGGCCCATGTCAGCAAGCCGCACCTGCAGCCGGTCAGGGGGGCATTGCAAGTCCATGGCGGCCTTGGAAAGTAGCTCGCGTTCTTTGATCCCGGTGACGGCCAGACCACATTCGGCTGCGGCTTGCGCCAGCGCATCACGAAACAGTTGGCCTTCGGCGGCGTGAATTAAAGCATGCGACGCAAGGATGCGTTCCAACGAAGGAAGCGCCCTTCCGGCATTGAGCAGGAGCCCGCAGCCAACTATTCGCAACGATTTTTCCTGCAGCGTCGCAACAATCGCTTCTAGTCCTCTGCGGGCGAAATTATGTGTCTCCACTGAGCATCGTGCGATTAGTTCGGCCGCCGCCGGGAAGGGAAGCGGCTCGGCCGCATGGTAGGGCTGCTTGGAACCTCGCGTTTCCGGATTCGCCAGCTGAATGATACGGCGGTCGATTACGGTAGGTGAATCGGTTGGTCCACTGATGGCCACCAGTGCCGCCCACCCGGAATGAGCGCGCAGTCCGAGGGCAACTGGTGAAGCCATATTCAAATCACATCAGGGTTTGGAGAAGCGGATTCGGCGTCCCGTTTCTTGCTGTAGCGCACAGCCATCCCGATCCCAAGGGTCATAAAACCCACAGGCGGAACCAGCAGCACGAGAACGGCACGATTAATGGCTTTCTGGCCATCCTTGCTGGCTGCCGCGGCAGTTGAGTAGCACATGGCGCAGCCCTGGCCAAAGGAAGGTAAGGTCCAGAACGCAAGCAAAAGAATGAGCGTGCTAAGCCGCAGCCTCATCGGACTCCGTAATGCAGAATGCGGAATGCGTCGGGGAAGAAGACGCACATCATCGCCAGACAGAAAACAAGAGAACACATGGTGAGCCACTTCATGCGGGACAGTTCAAATTTCATGTGCATGAAATAGCCGATGATCAGGGCCGCCTTGATGATCGATAATCCCATCAGGATGCTGAGCATCCGCACCGGTTCCATATTCTGGTAACCCAGATAGACTTCTATGCCTGTGATCAGCAGCAAGACGAACCATACCCACAAGAATTGCGCTTTCCCGTGATGACGGTGTTGCTCGGCCACGCGTTGGGCGATTGCAACCTGGACAGCATCCATAGTGGTTCAGTCTCCTAAATGATTCTCGTGGACATCAGGTAAACCAACGGGAAAATAAACATCCAAACCAGGTCGACGAAGTGCCAGTACAGTCCGGCGACTTCAATATCCGAAGAATCATAGAATTTCGGCTTCAACCACAGAATCACACCGCAAACCATGGCCGCGACGAGCAACATGTGCGCGCCATAGTGGAAAGGGCTGTAGGCCGGAGTTGCAAGCCAGGCCACCAGCCACAATCCGAGCAGCGCAGGAATAAACCACCGGCGGAGGGCAACTACGCCTAGGTAAACCACCCCCAAGGTCACGTGCAACATGTGCATCCCGGTCAACGCAAAGAATGTCGCCGGAAATTGTGGGACTGTTTTCGTCACATTGGCGAATTCCGGATTAGCTTCTGCGCCGGGTACAGTAGGAAATACCGGCAAGGTTAAGCCTTCCGAAATCAGGTGGCTCCACTCACGGCCGTGCAGGATAACGAACGCCGTCCCGCAGGCCATAGTCGCCAGCAGCCAGCCGCGCACGGCTTTGGTGTTGCCGAACACTGAAGAGCGGACCGCCAGCACCATCGTCAGGGAACTGGTCAGCAGGAACGCCGTCATAAGGGTCGCGTTCACGATGCTGCTGGAGTGGAAGGGAGTAGGCCAGTTTGGGGTCGAGACCCGGCCGTAGCTGTAGGCGTAAAGAAGAGCGCCGAAGGTCAGGGAATCGGAAAGCAGGAACAGCCACATCCCGATTTTCTTCGAATAGGTGCCGAACAGGGATGGTTCGTAAGCTGCTGCTACGCTGTGCTGCACCGCGACATCAGCCATCGTTTGGGTCTCCTCCAGATTAACGGGCGAATTCTATCAAGGCGAAAATATAGATCCAAAGCAGCGCCATGAAGTGCCAATACCATGCCGTGATATCGATTACCACGCGGCGCGACTCCACCGGCTTGTGAAGGATCGTGATAGTACCGGCATAGAGCAAAGCGATAATGCCACCGGCCAGGTGTAAAGCATGCATTCCGGTCAGGAGGTATACGAAGGAACTGCTCGGGCTGGTAGCGAGATAAAAGCCACGATACGACAGTTCCCGCCACGCCATCCACTGACCGAAAAGAAAAAGACCACCTAGAGCGATCGTAAGTCCCAACCAGGGGAAGCTCTTTTCATCCCCCAAAGAAACGCCAGGGATAGACTTCACTGGTGCCAGAGCCGCTTCCCGTGTAATTGCTCTCCGGGAAAGCTCAATAGTGACACTGCTGGCGATCAGCACGAAGCTGTTGATCAGGAGCAGCAACCAGGGCAGGTTTACCGGAAGCCAATCGTGTATGTATTTGTTCGTGTTCTCGTCGAGGGTAGGAAGGCCCTGGCGCACGATATAGGCGCTGGTCAATGACACGAAGAGCATGATGACCGGCGTGATTCCGACCGCCAGGCCCAGCCGAGCGCGGCGCAAGCGGTCCCCGAAGTTAGGCGAGCCGCTGCCACCGCGTCCATCGCCTCCGCCTCCGTCCAGGATGGGAGGAAGAATGATGGCTCCGCCGTTGTTAATCCGAGGTTCCCTTGTACTAGTTGGACTCAATTGCTATCCCTAAAACCCGCAGGCGAGGGCGCCGGCCACATAATATCGACTTAGTGTGCAGCCGCGGTTGCCGGATCCGTTTGCATCACGTAATCCTTGGCCGCTCCGGGCACGCTGTACTCATACGGCCCATGATTGACCACCGGCGTGACTCCACCAAAATTGTCGTGTGGTGGCGGAGTCGCCGTGATCCATTCCAGGGTGGTCGCCTCCCAGGGATTGTCAGACGCCTTCTCGCCCTTCTTCATGCTCCAGAACAGGTTGAACAGGAAGATGAGCTGGGCAGCGATCGTGACAAAAGCCGCGTACGTCATAAAGGTCTGCAGCGGGATCAGCTTCGTCTGGTAAGCCACCTCGGTGAATTGCGAGTAGCGCCGCGTCTGACCAGCCAGGCCGAGATAGTGCATCGGCATGAAGATCGCGTAGGTGCCCACCAGGGTTATGACGAAGTGAATCTTCCCCAAGGTTTCATTCATCATGCGGCCAAACATTTTCGGAAACCAATAATAGGTTGCGCCGAAGATGCCGAAGATCGCAGCCACTCCCATGATCAGGTGGAAATGCCCGACCACGAAGTAGGTGTCGTGCAGTGGGATGTCGAGCACCGGTTGTGCGAGGAACGGTCCGCTCAGCCCGCCGGACACAAACAGCGAAACGAAACCGATGGCGAACAGCATCGGCGAGTGCAGCCGAATCTTGCCACCCCACAATGTTCCCAGCCAGTTGAAGGTCTTAATAGCTGACGGCACGCCAATTGACATGGTCATGATCGAGAAGGCGAACGCGGAGTACGGGCTCATCCCGCTCATGAACATGTGATGACCCCACACCATGAAGCCCAACAATCCAATGGCCATAATCGCGTAGACCATGGCGCGATAGCCGAAAATCGGCTTTCGCGAGAAGGTGGAGAGCAGCTGTGACGCGACCCCCATCCCCGGTAAGATGGCGATATAGACCTCGGGGTGACCAAAGAACCAGAACAGGTGCTGCCAGAGCAGTGGCGAGCCACCCTTATGCCCCATGACCTGGCCGTTCACCACGACCAGCGGAACATAAAAGCTTGTGCCTAAATTGCGATCAAGCAGAAGCAGAATTCCGGCCGAGAGCAGAACACCAAATGCCAGCAGTCCCAGAATCGCCGTCACGAACCAGGACCAAACGGTGAGCGGCATGCGCATCAGGGTCATGCCCTTGGCGCGCAGATCGAGGGTGGTGGTAATGAAATTGAGAGCACCCATGAGCGAAGCAATACAAAAGATTGCGATGCTCGTGACCCATAAGTCAGCGCCGAGTTGTTCGCCTGGGCCAGAATTTGTCAATGCACTCAACGGTGCGTAACCGGTCCAGCCGTGTAGCGGCGCGCCTCCGGTAACAAAGAATGCCGCGATCATCACGGCAAAGGCCACGAAGGTTGTCCAGAACGACAGCATGTTCAGAACAGGGAACGCCATATCAGGCGCGCCGATTTGAATCGGCAGAAAATAGTTCCCAAATCCCCCCTGTGGGGCCGTCGTGAGCACGAAGAACACCATGATGGTGCCGTGCATGGTCAGCAGGCTGAGATAGGTTTCCGGTTTGATCGCGCCAACCAGCGGCAGTACGGCAGTCGGCCAGATCAGGTGGATGCGCATCAGCAGCGAGAGAAACATGCCGACGAACACGGCCGTGAGCGCGAGGAAGTAGTACTGAATGCCGATGACCTTGTGGTCGAGACTGAAAATGTATCTACGGATAAAGCCTTGAGGGGCTGCGTGCGCGTGTACGTGAGCCGTAGTTGCCATTTACTGTTTTGCCGCCTCCCGCTCGGCAAGCCATTTATCGAAGTCCTGCTGGCTGACAACGTTGACCATTCCATGCATCTTGTAATGCCCGAGGCCGCAGAGCTCGGCGCAGGCAATTTCGTATTGGCCGATCGCAGTTGGCGTGAAGTGCATGTGAATGATGAGACCGGGGACCGCATCCTGCTTGAAGCGGAAGGATGGGACAAAGAAGCTGTGAATCACGTCCACGGCTCGAAGCTGGAGATCGACCTCGCGGTTCACCGGCACATACATCGTGCCGGTTACGACGTCGTCCTTGGCGGCGGGATCGTTGGTATCGAGACCGATCGCCGCTTCGTTGCCTGATGAAGGATCCATCAGGTCGGGCTTGGTTGCGCCGTACTTGCCATCAGGGCCGGGATAGCGGAAATACCAGGCGAACTGCATGCCGGTGACTTCAACGGGTATGGCTCCGGCCTTAGGCGGCTCGAAACGCTCCGCGGCCCAGATGGGGCTGCCAATCAGGTTCAGGCCTATGAAGAGAATGGCCGTTAAAGTCGTCCACAGAACTTCCAGCTTTGTGTTCCCATGGGAATACGAGACTTTCCGCGGCGCACCCGTGTCACGATATTTCCAGACCAGGTAGCCTAGGGCGCACTGGGCGGCCACAAAGACGATACCCATGGCTACGAAGGTAAGTGTGAATTGCTGGTCGATGCGGGGCGCAGCTTCCGCCACGCCTTGAGGGAGCCACCAGGTTTTTGCGGCAAAGAAGTATGTGCTAGCGAAGGTGATCAGCCAAATTATGCAGAGAAGCGCGAGGCCCATCCACTAGCCTCCCCTTTTTTGATCTAAAATTTGCCGACACGCCCGCTGCCCGATCGCGATCAAGAGGGAAGCTGCGGCTGGCACCGGAGTCTATCACACCCTCATGTGATTTGTGCAAGGCTGGCACGTGATTAAGATCACATCGAGTGCGTGGGTGTTGCGTCATGCAACAAGCTTCTCCGGAATACGACTCTTAGTCACTGCTTGCGCCCTTACGCGATGAACAATGAACGCGAAAACTGGAACGAACGTTATCGCAGCGGCTCACGTGCGTCTATGGAACCGGATTCCCTCCTGGTAAGAGCATACGATGAGTTCATTCAGCCTCTGTTTCCTCGAGGCGGTTCGGCTCTGGACATAGCCGGAGGTGCGGGCCGCCATGCGCTGTGGCTGGCGCAACGCGAATGGCGGGTTTCTCTGGTGGATGTCTCCGATGTGGGAGTTGCAAATGCTCGCAAGAATGCCGCCGCGTTTAAGGATCGAATTGACTTCCGGGTGGAAGACCTGCGGACGTACAAAGCTACAAAACGGTATGACCTGGTGGTGGTCTTTTATTACCTGGAGCGCTCAGTTTTTCCGGAATTGATCAAATGCCTTCGGACAGGCGGGCTACTCATTTACAAGACGTATACGCGGGAGCAGCAGAGGTTCAAAGCCGGCCCGAGCCACCCTATGCATCTTCTCAATGCAAACGAGCTGCTGCGCGCTTTCAAAAACCTCCGTGTGCTGCATTATCAGGAGACCCTCCGCGACCGCGGTGTGGCGGAATTCGTCGGGAGAAACCTCTGACGTCCGTCCCTGTTCGTCAAGCAGGCTCGGCGCGGAATTTACCCTGAATCGCTCCAAGGTACAATCATTCGCTTATGCCAAAGAAGAATCACGGACATGGCCACAATACCCGCGGCGTCCGGCTGCCAAAGAACTACTGCTTTGGATGTGGCAAGCACAATGTTGAGGGAATGCGCCTGAAGTTCAGCTACGACGAAGGGAGAGGGTGTTTTGTATGCCGGTTTCGCCTGGGGAAGCGTTATACCGGGCCTCCGGGGCACTGTCACGGCGGAATTATCGCCACCATTCTCGACGAAGCAATGGGGAAGGTGAATAAGTTACGGCAGGTAGTTGCGCTCACATCGCAAATTACCGTCAAGTATCTCAAGCCGGTACCCTTGAACAAGCCACTGCGTGTGGAATCTCGCGAAGTACGGATGCGAGGGCGGCAGCACATCAATATGGCGGAAATCCTGAATCAAAAAGGCGAGGTGCTGGCGCGCAGCGAGGGCACATTCATTGCCATCGATCCACACCGCATGTTCGCGAAATTCGTCGATCGCTAGTTGCCTAAGCTTGCAGCGCGTTACCGGTCGCTTCTGCGTTTCCGGTCACTTCAAAGTAGTGAAAGCTTTCGCCAGCGCGTCTACTCCGCGCCGGATTTCCCGCGGGTCGACCGCTGCAAACCCAAGGACTAACCCGCGGCGGCCCACCCGGCCCCAGGCATAGCGATTGAGGGGAATCACTTCGATATCATGCCGCATGGCAGTTTCGGCAACTGCGTCTGCCGTGAGCTCGCTCTGCAGCCATCCAATAGTCTGCAGGCCCGCCTCGACGCTCGAGATTGCAATTCCTCCCGCAAGCCTCTGCTTGGCGCAATCCAGCAGCACAGAAAGCCGCTCGGCGTAGAGCTCGCGCATACGCCGTATGTGCCGTGCGAAATGGCCCTCGGTTATGAAGTCGCATAACACAGCCTGATCAAGAAGCGGCGGGTGATGCGTGCTGACCGACTCAGCGGCAGCAAACACGTCGACAAGATCGGGAGGAACCACGAGATATCCCAGCCGAAGTGAGGGGAACAGGACTGCGGTGAAACTTCCAGCAAAAATCACCGAACCCGCACGATCGAGCCCCTGCATCGCGGGAATGGGGCGTCCTGCGTAACGGTATTCGCTATCGTAATCGTCTTCGAAGATGTATGAACCAGAGTGGCGAGCCCACTCCATTAACGAGAGACGCCGCCGCAAACTCATGGTCATGCCGAGCGGGAACTGGTGCGCTGGGGTCGTATAAATCAGCCGGGGGGTCCGCCAGCGTGCGCGACCTTTCTCCCAATCCATGCCCTCGCTGTCCACCGGCACGGCACAGACCCGCGCCCCCATAGCACGAAAGACAAACACCGCGCCGGGATACCCCGGCTCTTCCATCCAGACCGGTTCGCCAGGGTTCAACAAAACTCGGGCAGTACGATCCAATCCTTCCTGAGCTCCCGAAATGATGAGCACCTGATCGGCAGAGCATTTCACTCCGCGGGAACTGTTGAGATACTCGGCAACAGCTTCACGGAGAGGCCGATAGCCAAGAGCATCACCTCCAGAAAGCAAGTGGGTGGAGGCACGCCGCAAGCGCCGGGACGCAACCTGTGCCCATAAGGTTGTGGGAAAGGCATCCAACGCCGGTTGATTCGCGCGGAATGCACGCATCGGCCGAGGAGCGGGCGCTCGAAAAGGGCGAAGTCGCCGGGCATAAGACGATAGCGCCACACGACGACGCGGCAGGCTCTTCTCCTGTCGGATCCGCGCGACCTGCAGGAGTTGTTCGGGGAGCACCCGGGCGACAAACGTCCCCGAGCCTGACTTGCCCTCCACGTAGCCTTCGCCCTTGAGTTGCTCGAAGGCAGCGACGATGGTGGCTCGCGAAAGTTTGTAGCTTGCACTTAACTCCCGAGTGGCTGGAAGCTGCGCGCCGGGGGGTATCCGACCGTGGAGGATCGCCGAGCGTAGTTCGTCATAGAGCCAGCGGTAAAGAGTCGTCTTCCCAACGGGCGAGGACAGAGTTAAGGGCATGCTGGCCGTCTTGCGAGCCATAAGTGGTATGGTCAGAATACAGTAAATGGACCTTGTGATAATACCAGTATATTCGTACGTTTGATGTGGGCCAGCAGGAGGTTTTTACGTCTCCTTGTCGTGGCGATCTCCAAAGTTGTGTCGTTTCGATCAGAAAGAGAGTGAATCATGGCTAATAATGGAAGTTCCAATGGAAATAGTCTGCGCCTGAAGACAGGCTTGGCGGAAATGTTGAAGGGTGGCGTCATCATGGACGTCACTAACGCGGAACAGGCGCTCATTGCGGAGAAAGCGGGTGCAGTCTCTGTGATGGCGCTGGAACGAGTGCCGGCGCAGATTCGCGCGGAGGGCGGCGTGGCGCGCATGGCTTCCCCCAAAAAGATTCGGGAGATTATGGAAGCCGTTTCAATTCCCGTTATGGCGAAGTGCCGTATCGGCCATTTTGCCGAGGCGCAGGTTCTGCAGGAACTGGGCGTGGACTACATCGATGAATCGGAAGTCCTGACCCCCGCCGATGAAGCTCATCACGTCGATAAGCACGCCTTCACGGTGCCGTTCGTATGCGGCGCGCGCAATTTAGGGGAAGCGCTGCGGCGTATTGCGGAAGGCGCGGCCATGATCCGTACCAAGGGTGAGGCGGGCACTGGGGACGTGGTGCATGCTGTAAAGCACATGCGCCAGATCATGTCGGAAATTCGCGCTTTGACCGTGATGCGGGGAGAGGAACTTTATGCGCGGGCAAAAGAGCTTCAGGCTCCACTGGAGCTAGTGCAGCTCGTAGCCAGAGAAGGGAAGTTGCCGGTCCCGAACTTCTCGGCCGGAGGGATTGCGACCCCGGCGGATGCCTCGCTGGTAATGCAGCTGGGCGCCGAATCGGTATTCGTCGGATCTGGCATCTTTATGGGCAAACGCACATCATGTGTGCGGTGTGACGAAGAGCACTCGTACGATGAAAACTGTGCGTTTGCCGATCCAGCTGACGCTGAGCGCCGCGCCAAGGCGATCGTACAGGCGGCTACGCATTACCAGGATCCAAAAGTATTGCTCGAAGTCAGCGCCGACGTTCCTAGTGCCATGAAGGGCCTTGCCGTCTCCGCCATGGATGAGTCGCAGATGCTGCAAACGAGAGGCTGGTAACGAAAACAGCACTTAGCATTTGGCACTCAGCATTTAGCCAATTAGCATTGGCCACACTGCTGAGGGGCTAAATGCTAAGTGCTGACTGCTAAAAGCTTCCTTATGAAAATAGGAGTCCTCGCAATTCAAGGCGATTTCGATGCCCATCGCAGGCGACTCGAAGAACTGGGCGCCGAAGTTGAGCTGGTGCGCAAACCTGAGCAACTCGACGAGGTGCCGGGGTTGGTCATTCCTGGCGGCGAATCGGGGGCGATCCTGCGGATCCTCGGGGCCGAAGGGATGCGCAAGCTCAATGAATTCGTGCGCGTCAAGCCCACATTCGGCACCTGTGCCGGGGCGATCCTGCTGGCGAAGGAAATCACCAATCCCGAGCAGGAAGGCCTGGGAGCGCTGGATGTACGTATTCGCCGCAACGCCTATGGGCGGCAGATTGACAGCTCCATTCGCGAAGGGAAGCTGGGCAATGCGCCTATGGAGATGGTTTTTATCCGCGCGCCCAAGTTTGAGCGGCTCGGAGCGGGCGTGGAGGTGATGGCTACCGACAGTGGCGACCCCGTGGCTGTGCGGCAGGGCAATGTCATGGCCGCAACGTTTCACCCGGAATTGAGCGGTGATTCGCGCTTACATCAACTCTTCCTCAATCTGGTGGGCAACGGCAGCCGACATTAGGGTTCGATCGGAGCTGTGTATCACCGGATGTCGTGCGGTCGCTCTCTGACCTAATCTTCGAAGCCGACGCAAAATTTGTTTCAGCGAGCCAGGATGGAAACTGTTCGCCTGGAGGTCTGCAATGCCAACTGCTGTACTTCCCCAGTTGAAGCTTTCCTTCGACGCTGTTTATTACTACGTCAGCGATATGGAGCGGGCCATTGCTTTCTATCGCGATACCCTTGGACTGCCGTTGCTGTCGCGCGATTTTGTTGCCCGGTTCAACATCGATGGTGTGTTGTTTGAGGTCGTACCCAGCCCACATCAACGGCCAATTTCTGGTGCAGGAAATGCTCGCCTGTGCTTCAAGGTCGATGATATTACTGAAACTGCGCGCCAACTGCGGGAAAGGGGTATTTCCACAAGCGAAATCAAAGCTGAGCCCGGGGGACTGCTGACCTTCTTTCACGATCCGGATGGCAACGAATTGTGCGTTTGGCAGTACGAAGACAGAGGACGGCTCAACAGTTAAGTTGCTAAGTGCTAGTGGGCCCTTATCGTGCGGCCTCCGCTTGTTTAAGAGTCTCCGGCTTCAGTGTGTAACCGAATTTGCCTGCCTGCGATTCATATTTCGCGATGATGTGCCGCTGTACCGGAGCAAGCGTCGGATCTTCTGTCAGTTTTCCCCACATTTCGAAGTAGCGCTTATTACCGGCCGGATTCATCGGGCCACAGGGTTGGGGCGGCAGTCCAGCAAACTGATAAACCTGTTTGATCAAGGGCGCTGTGTCTCGAATCAGGTCCTCGTATTTGAATACCAGAACACGATGCAGATGCGGACGGTCCTCCTCGAAGATTTCATGGCACCGTAGCCAATGAGCAACCAGCGACAGGAGGCTGGTACGTGACCATTTCCATGTAGCCAGGGAAACCGCGATGGGATGTCGCAGTATCACGACGAAATAGCTGTCCGGAAAAAGAGCTTGCAGGAAGCGTGCCCGGATCAGGTTGGGCGGAGACTTCTCCAGCAGCCACGGCTTGTTGAGATCCCAATGCCTGGACCACTGCTCGAACAGCCGCCGCCGATTTTCCGGCGTGACCAGCTCGGAGCTCTCTGTCAGATGAGCTTCCGGCGAGAAACCGAAGCGCCCCGGCCCCCCATAGACCTTGGCGGGGGGATAAACGGTTTGCAGCAGCTGCCCTTCATCCTCGATGACTCCCGTATTCCGAAAACCGCTGACCTGGGGATGGTCTCTGAGGATGCGGAACAGAGGTGATGTGCCGCTCCGGTGCAAGCCACAGAGAAACAGGAACTTATGTTCTGTTCTAGCCATCAGGAAAAAGTAGTCGCTATTTTGAACGGCAAATGCCCGACCGGCGGGCGTGCTGAACGGGAAGGAAACTATAGCACGCCGAACACTGGCGCCGGCTGCACCCTTCTAGCTCCCAAGATAACGTTTGTTGAACTCCATGCTTTTCAAATTTTCCAGTTGTGGTAAACTCCCGGGAACTTGGGGCGAAGATGTTTGGAACCGTTACCTGTCTACCTGACTTTCTGATTGTGGGAGCGCAGAAGGCCGGCACTACGTCGCTGGCCGATTACCTTACTGCGCATCCCGACGTCATTCCGCCAAAGTGGAAAGAGGTCCATTTCTTCGATTTGGACTACCATCGAGGGCTGGAATGGTACCGATCCCACTTCCCGGTTTACGGCCGGCCGCGGCTCAAGAGCTTTTTGCGCCATCACCGTCTCATGACCGGCGATGCAACGCCGTATTACATTTTTCACCCTCTGGTTCCGGAGCGCGCCTTCCAAGCACTTCCTCATGCAAAAATTATCGTGATGCTGCGCGATCCCGTGGACCGGGCGTACTCGCATTACAATCATGAGGTCCGGCACGGTCACGAGTTTCTCTCGTTCGAAAAGGCTACGGAAGCGGAAGAGAGTCGGTTGAAGGGTGTCGCTGAGCGATTCTCGGCCGACCGGTTCTATACCAGCTTCGAGCACCAGCACTTTTCCTACGTGTCGCGGGGCATCTATCAAGCGCAAATCGAGCGCTGGCTGCACTTCTACCCAGCCGAACAACTGCTCGTGATCAGCAGCGAGGAATTCTTCCGTAATCCCGCAGAGCAATACAAACGAGTGCTTAAATTCCTGTCGCTACCTGCCTGGGAACTCGACCAGTACCCCGCACAGCACGTTGGCAATTATCCGCCAGTTTCGCTGGAGACGAAGGCCCGCTTGCAGGAATACTACGAGCCGCACAATCGCGCTTTGCGCGAGTATCTCAACTCCAAATGGCCGGGGATGGGAGAGCAAGTGGTGGGAAATTTTGCAGCTTCGGCACGAGCGCAGTCCCAAACGGTGTAGACGGACCAATTCAGCATGGAATCGCCAGTTGCTCGGCTCCAGACCGCGAGAAATTAGGTACGATCTGGCGAGGGGAATATTCCATAAACAGCGTTCATGCCGTAAGGCTCCAGGTCGAACTCCTGCAGCCGCCGCTTCTCGACAATGTCGTACAGGGCGATCTGCGTAGGCTTAACCACTGTGCCTTCGCGCAATAGCGCCTTCACCCATCGGACATTCTCCTGAAACTGGGTTTTGCGAATCCTCGTGAAGCCCACCCAGACGTGCCGTTCATCCACCGGCAACAGTCCACGGCACCATGCCGGAAGCACCTCACCGTCCCGATCGTCGATTTCCCGCAGGTTGATAATCTCTTCCACCTGCAAATTACGTCGATTAACAATCACGATTTTGCCGTCGACCGCGGTGAAGTAGATACGGTCACCGCATATCAAGCCGTCGTGGGGTTTCTCCACCGCAATATCGATGCTTTTTCCTGAGCCGTTCAAGGAAATGGCATCACGTTGATTGAAGCGTGTGACCCAGACTTCACCATCCATCTCGAAGGCAAAATTGGGATGAGAGGCGTGCGGCTTTGTGGTTTCCACCTTGCGGTAGTCGGTGGAACGCGAAAACCGAGTCCAGGGATCCTCGCCGATCGCACTCCATTCCTGCAGGACTTCACCTTGGGGAGTGCATTTGACCACCATGTCAAGGCCGGTATTCACAACCAGAAGATTTCCGTCGGAGGAAACAGTTGCGTGATGAAGATCATTGAAGCAGGGCAAGGAGAAATAGGCCACCCGCTCGAACTGTGGCAATCGGTACGCCATGACCTCAGTCGTGGTACAGGTATACAGAATGTCTCCGGCCAAAGCGCCTGTATGAAAGTTAATTGAGGATTTCTCGCCGGCGCGTGCTTCAGGCGGGGTTTTGTGCTCTACACACGTGCGCACCGAGCCAGAGTCCGTATCGGCTTGGAGGATCAGAGCAGTTTCGTACCAGTTCCACTCTTGTGTCGGATCTTTCAGCAGGGATTTGCGTTGTTTTCCGCCCAGAATGTAAAGTTTGGCCATTTACACTTGTCTCCGAATTTCGTCGTTCCATCCAGAACGTGCTGAAAGCGTACTCGGGTTGCGTCGAACGCGGCCATGAGATATCCGGTACGCTTCGACAATAGCGCCCAGGCTTCTCAAGGTCCGCAGCTTGAAATGAAACCGGCGATTGCCGTTTAAGCTTGTTGTCCATCGGACCACGTTTTCCGCCAAGCCCCGCAACAACCAACGCGGTATGCCTAAATAGGTTGAAGCCGTCTCGGGCCACCCCTCCACCCGGATGGAAGTCCGGCCATCGTTGTAAAACCACCTTTGAAAGAAAGTCTTAGTGGCACGTTGCGGCTCGACTGGGTGATAAACGACCGCAGTAGGCGCATAAATGATCTTTTCTCCTGCGCGCAGAAGCCGGTGCCCGAACTCTGTGTCTTCGGATGTGATACCCCGCTGGCTGCCGGAGGGCCCCAGGTCCGTTCGAAAGAACCCGTATTTCTCAAATGCCATTCGGGCAAAAGCGGCGTTAGCGCCTAGCGGAGGACGCTCGCTTTCCCTAGGTTCGCTGCCAAAATCGAAATTGACGATCGCCTGTTGACCTTCCATCTCCAGCCATGATGGCCTTGGCCCTTGCCATAAGGGCACCACTCGTCCTGCGATTCCCAGGCACTTGTACTCGTCAAATGTCGATTTCAAAGCCATGAGCCAGCCGGGATCGACGGATACATCGTCATCCGTAAATGCGATAAATCGGCCCCGGGCCTCGGAAACTCCCCGATTCAGGGCCACGGATTTGCCCTGCTCGGGCTCAAACGTGTAACGAACTGAAACACTAGAATTCTGGGCAAAACCCTCTACAACTTGCCGGGTGTCGTCCATTGAATTGTTATCTACCACCAGGAGTTCCCAGCGGAGTCCGTCAGGTGTAACGAGCCGCGAAAAGCTGCCTAATGTCGCCCGCAAGCTTGTGGACCGATCATGCGTACAGATGACCACGGTCATGTCCATTGATGAAGGCATAATTCTGGTTTCCCGCAGAAAAAGATCGGCTCAGCGAGGATACCAGCAACCAAGTCACCAAACCAATTTACGCTAAGCTGCCTCAGCACAGCGATTTACCAAGGCCCTCGACAGCTTTTCAAAGCCGGTTCGGATGTCGGAGATGGAATTTTCTGGCGATGGCAATTTGGCGGTTGGCGTGGGCTGCCAAAGCACGCATCCAGTCTCGTGGGAAGAAATCAGGTCATACAGAGCCGTTGCTTTATTATCAGCGACTTACAAGAGTCCCCCTAGAGTGCCGAAAACTTCTCGGGGCGCTTCACCAAAATTGGAAAAACTTTTCCCTTTTGTGCGACTGCGAAGGTTACGTTCAGGTGCACTTTTCCCCGAATTGCTCGTGTAAGCTGTAGAAAGACTTGGACGCTTTCAGCCAAGCTTGGCCAGAAGAGCGGCCAATCTCTGAATGGCAGTACCCGTGCTGCACAACAGAGAGGATGCGTGTGTGGGTACCGGCGCGGCTGGGAGAGGCTTCGGCTGGCGTTAGGGAATAGTCAGTCGAAGACAGTGTGGGGTGCTGGAAGATTGAGAATCGTCTGGGTAAAGGCGAACAAATTGTTGCCGCTCCACAGCGGCGGCGATATTCGTTCGTACAACATACTTTGCCAGTTGGCCAAAGATCACGCGGTTACTCTGCTGTCGTACTACGACGGCTCTCCCGATCCCGCGTACGAACAAGAGCTTGCGAAACATTTTCCGGAGGCTGTCTGTGTTTGCACAGGTAAGAGCGATTCGCGCTTTGCCCGTGCTGTGGACTTCTTACGTCGGGTGCCACACCCAGCACCCTTCTCGGTGGCTCGATTCACCTCGTCGAAAGTGCGTGCGCAGTTGCGGAATTGGTTCGACGCCGGTGTTTTCGACGTGGCCGTCTGTGACTTTCTCGATGCAGCCGTTAATTTTCCGCTAAACCTGCGAATTCCCAGCGTGTTGTTCCAGCACAATGTCGAGAGTGAGATTTGGCGGCGGCACGCCTTGACGGAGACGAACCCTCTCAAAAAACCGGTTTACCAAGTCGAATTCCGCAAGATGTTGGACTACGAGCAAACCGCCGTCGGAAGATTTCATCATGTAGTCGCGGTGTCCGAGCACGATCGGGATTTGATGAAACGGTGGGTGGCGGAATCGCGAATCACGGTGGTTCCCACAGGAGTCGACCTGCAGCAATACCGTCCTGATGCGAATGCACGCGAACTAGAGGGCCTGGTCGCGTTTGTCGGAGCAATGGACTGGGAGCCCAATGTTGATGCAGTCGAATATTTCTGCAATGAAATCTGGCCGCTAGTGTTGGCGGAAATCCCGAGCGCGCGCTTTCGAATCGTGGGGCGAAATCCTGACCGGCGCGTACAGCGATTCGCCAGCAACTCGGTTGAAGTGACTGGTAGGGTGGCGTCGGTTGTCGACCATCTTCGTCAAACGGCTGTGGTTGTGGTTCCGCTGCGAGTTGGGGGCGGCACGCGGCTGAAAATCTACGAAGCCATGGCGACCGGCAAAGCTGTTGTGTCCACCACGGTGGGTGCGGAAGGCCTGGATGTCCATGAAGGCCGCGATATCATTTTGGCTGATACCAGTCGAAGTTTCGCGGATGCCATTATCACGCTGCTCCGCGATTCGGCGCTGCGGCGTCGGTTGGAGCAATCGGCTTCCGAATTAGCTGCCCAATACGACTGGTCCTCGATTGGCCGGCGATTTGGGCAGGTACTGGAAGGTGTTGCTCGGCAAGCAATCGCGTCCACCGAGTCATACCAGGTCGCTGGCTAAGGAATCGATTTTATTCTGTTCTGGAAAGGGGAGTTCTTGGTCGAAGGGCGGGTCCTCAGAAGCGGGCTACAGATTAAGCCAAAGGAAGTGCTCGGGGGCGCGTTCTTCTGGCTGGCAGCCTTTTACTTCATTTACTCCGGCCGTCCGGAGGATTGGGTCACTGTACTGGCCTATATTCCGCTGGCAAAGATCACGGGAATTTTTGCCATGTTGGCCTTGTTGATGGCCGCCGGCCGCACTCCCCGCCGATATAAGGACTTGCCGAGAGAAGCTTCTTACCTGCTCGCCTTAATTGGATTGATGTTTTTGTCAGGCTTCCTTTCGCCCGTGTGGAAGGGAGGAGCGGTCAATCACACCATCGACTTTGCCAAGGTGTACGTGGCGTGGGTCCTGACGTTTCTGCTGATTACGACGATGGCTCGGCTGCGCCGGATTATTTTCATCCAAGCGGCATCGGTGGCGGCAGTCTCGGCAGTTGCCATCATCAAAGGCCATTCGGTCCCGCGGTTGAACGGAGTCATTGGTGGCATTTACTCCAACCCTAATGATCTGGCTTTCGCCATCGTTCTTTCCGTTCCATTCTGTCTGGCGTTTCTCATCACCAGCAAGGGAATGTTTCGAAAGCTACTGTGGTGCATTGGCCTCATCGCTATGTCGGCGGCTTTATTCCTCTCCGCTTCCCGCGCCGGTTTCATAAACATGATCATCTCGGGAACGGTTTGCTTGTGGCACTTTGGCGTGCGGGGGAAACGGTTCTATCTGATCATCGGAACCATGTTCCTGGGCTTGGTCATGATGATTGTTTTCGGAGCCCGGCTCAGAGAACGCATGTCTGTGATCATCGGCTCTGAAGCCGGCACCGCGGTGCAGGAGACTGCCTACGAGTCGTACGAGGAGCGCAAGGAGTTGATGATTCTGGCCCTTGGCGCTATTGCCCATTACCCAATTCTCGGAGTTGGATGTGAAAATTTCGTTGTCTATTCGGGACTGTGGAAAGAGGTTCACTCCGCTTATTTACAGATCGGTGCCGAAGGCGGAGTAGCCGTACTTGTTCTCTATATATTGTTTTTCAAACGCGGTTTCAGGAATCTTAAAGACATTAGGCGCATGGGGCCTCTCGATACTGAAACCAACTTATTTGTCGGGGCCTTACACGCCTCGTTGATTGGATTTGTCATCGGAGCATTTTTTGCGCCAGAGGCATACCAGTTCTTTGCCTATTTTGCGGTGGCGTTCACCTCAGTTCTGTATGCGATTGTCAAAGAACGCCAGAAAACCGAAATTCGTGCCCCCGAACCACAAAAATGGTCACATCCTTACCGGGAGATGAATAGGACGGATGGAGCAACAAAAATACTCACACCAACCCATTGATTTGCTGGAATTGCTGCGCTGTGTCGATTGCAAGTCACACTTGCAAGAGAGCGACGGCGGTTACCAGTGCACTCGTTGCGGGCGGAGTTTTCCCTTAGTGCGCGGCGTTGTCCGTTTTGTTGATAAGAGTAACTACGCCGACAGCTTCGGCTATCAATGGAAGAGCTTTTCGCGAACCCAGCTAAATCCCCGCGGCGCGGAAAAGGACCTTCAGCGAAAGACCCGGCTGCAGCCCGAGGAAATGGCAGGGAAACTGGTTCTGGACGTTGGCTGTGGGATGGGGCGGTTTGCGGAGGTCGCAACCCGTTGGGGAGCGCGCGTAATTGGCATCGATTTATCGGCTGCGGCCGAAGTAGCCGCACAGAATCTTTCGGATCGCGAATTCAAAGCTCTGCAGGCTGACGTGTTCGCGCTGCCTTTTGCTCCGGAAACTTTTGATCTTATTTACAGCATGGGTGTGCTGCACCACACCCCTGATTGCGAAAAAGCATTCAAAACTTTGCCGCAGTATCTGAAACCGGGTGGAAAAATCGCCGTATGGCTGTACAGCGGATACAACAAATGGTACCGCTTCAGCGACCTGTACCGGAAGATTACGCACCGCATGTCCACCCGGAGCCTGCACCGCCTTTTCTCGGTGCTGGTTCCTCTCTTCAACGGAGTAGATAGGACGTTACGCGCAATTCCGCTGGTTGGGCGCAGGCTTGCCGGCGTTGTTCACCACGTATTTCCCGTGAGCCTGCACGAAAACCCAGAGATACGCGTTCTGGATACTCTCGACTGGTATTCGCCGAAGTATCAATCCAAACATACTTACGAGCAGGTATTCCGCTGGTTCGAGAGTTGCGGGCTTCGGGATATCACTGTCGGTGACTACTCAATTGGAGTGAAGGCCAGCAAACCGCCGGAACCACTGCGGGGAGATGTTCGACAGCAAGCGGAAGTTTCCGCCCAGCTTGTCTAAGAGAATACAAACTTCTGCGATGGGTAGCTGTGGCAAGAACTAGATTAACGTTATGGCGGCGCGCCTCGCGAACCATGCGGTGGTTGCCAACCTATGCCGTTCAGAGGGCGCTGCGGCGAACGCCCTCCGGCCTTGTGCACCTGATGATTGCGCTGGCCGATCATTTCGAGCCGGCGATTGTGCCTCAAGATGGAGCGCAGCGCGCTTCCCTGGAAGAACAACAACGACGGCTTGGGTCCTGGACCCAGATCTATCCGAAGGCATTTGGTCCCTGGCGCGATCACGAGGGCCGCCCATTCGTTCACACCTATTTTTATCCCGCTGAACAATACGACCGCGCGGTGCTCGATCAGCTGTCGGAGCATTGCCGGTCCGGTTGGGGTGAGGTAGAAATTCACCTGCACCATGGTTTGGAAGCGCCGGACACGGCAGAAAACACGCGTCGCCAACTGCAACGGTTTCGAGACCAGTTGGCTTTCGAGCATGGCTGCCTTTCGTATTTCCAGGACAGCGCAGTTCCTCGCTATGCTTTTGTGCACGGAAATTTTGCGTTGGGGAACTCCATGGGCGGCCGCAACTGCGGGGTAGATTCTGAACTTCAGATCCTGGCTGACACCGGATGCTATGCGGACCTGACGCTGCCGCCCGGAATTTTTCATCCTACGCTCATCTCTAAAATCAATTCTCTTTATGAGTGTCGGAGTCCACTGAGTCGACCTGCAGCCCATGCGTCGGGCCGGGATTTGGTGGCGGGATTGACCCCAAGTAATTTTCCGCTCATCGTGCAGGGGCCTCTGGTGATCGGTTCAACGCGGGGATTGCGGCCACGCATCGAAAACGGCGATTTGACGGCGGCAAATCCGCCCACGATACGACGTCTTCGACTCTGGAAGAAAGCGGGCATCTCGGTTCGCGGCTGTCCCAATTGGATTTTCATCAAGCTTCAATGCCACGGCATGGATCCCAGGGACAAAGAGGCGATGCTCGGCGCGCCGATGCGGCAGTTCCTGCAAGAACTTGTAGAGGGTGCTGTAGAACGCAGGGAAGTTTTGCATTTTGTCACTGCTCGCGAAATGTTCAATATCATAATGGCGGCATGCGATGGGCGAGAGGGCGATCCGGGTGACTACCGGGATTACTATTTGAAAAGAACTCGCCAGCCGCAGGCTGCAAGCGTAAGGAGTGAGCCGCCCAAGGAAACTGCGAGGACCTGAGCATGTGTGGGATTGCGGGTGTCGTAGGCACAAAAGAGGACCGCTGGATTGACCAGGACGTCGTTCATCGCATGTGCGAAGCGATCGTCCACCGGGGACCAGACGACGAGGGTCTGCTGGTTAAAGCCGGAACCGGCCTGGGCATGCGCCGCCTCAGCATTATTGATCTATCTGGCGGGCATCAGCCGGTCTTCAATGAGGATCGTAGCGTCTGGATCGTTTTCAATGGCGAGATTTACAACTTCCCCGAAATTCGCAAAGAACTGGAGTCGCGCGGGCACCGCTTCTACACCCACACCGACACGGAGGTAATTGTCCATTTGTATGAGGACATGGGCTCGGAGTGTGTACAGAAATTACGCGGGATGTTCGCCTTTGCGCTGTTCGATGAAAAAAGACGCAAGACGCTAATTGCTCGTGACCGCCTGGGCAAGAAGCCTTTGCACTATGCTTTCTCAAAAGGCAGGCTTTTTTTCGGATCCGAGATTAAGTCGATACTGGCAGTCGCGCCTGAATTGTCGGAGCAGATCGACAATGAAGCTCTTCTTCAGTACTTCTACTTTGGTTACATTCCTGACTCACTCACTGCCTTTAAACAAATTCACAAGCTGCCGGCCGGGCACCTCTTGGAATTTGAAAACGGGAGTTTGCGGGTCCGTAAATACTGGGATCTGCCCGCCTATGGAACTCACAGTCCACGCTCGGAAGAAGAATGCCTGGAGGAACTGGAATGGCGACTGGCGGAAGCAGTCCGCATTCGCCTGATTTCCGATGTCCCCCTGGGTGCGCTTTTGAGCGGCGGTACGGACTCGTCTACTGTGGTTGCGCTGATGGCCCGGGCGAGTTCTCAGCCAGTGAAGACGTTTTCCATCGGCTTCAAGAATAATGATTTCAATGAAGCTGATTACGCCCGGATCGTGGCGAACAGGTTTGCCACCGACCACCACGAACTGGTTCTCGATCCCGACGTAGTTGGCGCCGTTGAAAGGCTGACGCAATCCATCGAAGAGCCATTTGGCGATTCATCGATGTTGCCCACTTACTTCGTTTCGTGCCTGGCTCGCAAATACGTGACCGTTGCGCTGGCGGGAGACGGTGGCGATGAACTTTTTGCCGGATACGACCGTTATGCGATTCACTCGCGGCGAGAAAAGTTCAACAAGCTTCCGGCGTGGGCGAGAAGCGTCTACCGCACCCAGATCTACCCACGGCTTCCGCGCGGTACCCGAGGGCGGAAATTCGCCTACAACGTCTCCCTGAATGCCCGCGAACGCTACGCGGATATGGTCTCGTTCTTGCCAGGATTCGAGCGGGACATCCCGCTGCTTTCCGCTGAATTTCGTCACACCTTGGCTGAAGCCGGCAATCCGTACGATGTCTTGTTCCGATACTTCGATCACGCGCCGGCGAAGGACGCTCTCAGCCGTATCATGTATGTGGACACGAAGACATATCTCGTCGAAGACATTCTGACCAAGGTCGATCGCATGAGTATGGCGACCTCGCTCGAGGTGCGGGCTCCCATCCTTGATCACATTTTTGTTGAATGGGTGACGGCGCTCGCTCCGGAATGGAAGCTTCGCGGCAACTCCCAGAAATACATCTTGCGAAAGCTGGCGGAACGCGTGGGCGTGCCCCGAGAGGTGCTCTATCGGCCTAAACAGGGATTCGCCATACCGCTGGTCCACTGGATGCGAAATGAGCTCAAAGAGCTGATTCTGTCCACCTTGCTCGATTCCCGAACCGTTCAGCGCGGGTACTTCAATCGCGCCGGTGTCGAGCAACTACTGGATGAACACTTTCAGGGCCGCCGCAACAATTCGGAGGGCATCTGGCGGTTGTTGATGTTTGAGCTGTGGCACCGCAATTTCCTCGAGCGTATCCACAGTCAGGAAGCGGAACTCTATCCGGCCGCGGCGCCCGCAGGCGGAGATCTCGGTTAATGCTGCCGGCGCCGTCCGAGACTAGCGCGCCTACAACTCCGGTACAATCGTCATCCGCGCCAGAGGCAGTATCTACTGGGACGCCTCCGCCCGTATTCCTGATGATCAACAGCTTCGAAACTGGCGGCAGCGAACGCCAGTTCGCTGCGTTGGCTCGATCGCTGGATCGCGCTGCCTTTGACGTTCACCTGGGCTGTATTCAAAACATAGGTCCACTCGGGGAGGGCTTCCGTGGTGTCGCTCAATTCGGATTAGGTGGCAGCCTATACCGAATGCAGTCGGTGAAAACACGTCTTCGCCTGGCTCGCCAGTTGCGACGTGGTGATATCGCCATTGCACACGCGTTTGATTTCTACACAAACTTGACTCTGGTACCTGCCGCCCGCCTGGCCCGAGTCCCCGTCGTGATTGGCAGCCAGCGGCAATTAGGCGACTTGCTTACCCCGGCACAATCCTGGGCGCAGGCTGCAGTGCTCCGGTTGTGCGATCGCGTTGTCTGCAACTCGCAGGCGGCTGCAGACGGTCTACTCAAACAGGGCATTAGCAAACGCAAACTTGTCGTCATTGGCAATGGCCTCCCTGACAGCGCGTTTGCGGAAACCGTGCCCGCCCTGGCGCGCCGGTCCGGAGTTCTGCGAGTCGGCATGATCGCCCGCATGAATGCCCGCTACAAAAATCACCATGGCTTCCTGAGTGCCGCCGCCAAGCTGGCACAACGTCAGTCCAATCTCGAGTTCGTATTGGTCGGTAACGGTCCGCTCCGCACCGAATTGGAGAACTATGCGCGGGACTTGGGCATTGCAGACCGCGTATGTTTCCTCGGTGACAGGCAAGACATTCCTGCAATCCTCGCATCTCTCGATGTTTCCCTTGTGCCCTCAGACTCCGAAAGCCTGTCGAATGTAATTTTGGAGTCCATGGCAGCCGGAGTGCCCGTCGTGGCGACGGCCGTGGGGGGGACTCCTGAGCTCCTGAATGATCGTAGAGGAGTGCTGGTGCCGCCGAATGACGAGAATGCTCTTTCAATTGGCGTCGAGCAACTGCTGAAAGACGGGAGTTTGCGGCAGCGGATGGGCAGCGTCAGCCGGGAATTTGCCCGAGCCAATTTCACCCTGGATGCGATTCGTTCCCGATACCAGGACCTCTACCGTGAACTGCTGGAACAGAAGAATTGGCGTCCGGCGACAAGGAAAGCGCGTCGCGGCCGGTCCAATTCACCTATTCGCGTCGCGCTGGTTGCGCCATCTTTGCGTTATGTGGGTGGCCAGGCGGTACAAGCGGATTTATTTCTTCGCTCGTGGAAAGGGGATAGGGACGTAAGTGCCTCCTTTGTGGCCGTCGATCCTGCGCTTCCCTCTGCTTTGCGTTGGGCGGAACGTGTTCCCGGCCTGAGGACCATGTTGCGTGAACCGTTGTACTTTTTCTCTTTGTGGCGAAATCTAAGAGATGTGGATATAGCTCACATTTTTTCTGCGTCTTACTGGTCGTTCCTCTTAGCGCCAGTACCCGCATGGGCGGTAGCCCGACTACGGGGCAAGAAGACCATCATCAATTATCGCAGCGGCGAAGCGCGAGATCACTTGCAGCGCTTTCGCAGCGCGGTTCCAGTGTTGAAGCGAACAGATCGGCTGGTGGTTCCGTCAGGCTACCTTGTTGATGTCTTTCGCGAGTTTGGGCTGTGCGCGGAGGTCGTTCCCAACGTTGTCGACTTGTCTCAATTCTGTTTTCGGCTCCGCAACCCTCTGCGTCCTCGGCTGGTTTGCACGCGTGGGTTCCATTCCTACTATTGCATCGATGCAGTGGTCCGGGCGTTTGCGGAAGTCCAAAAAGCCTATCCTGACGCTCACCTTGACTTGGTCGGCGGGGGTGAACTGGAAGACGAGGTTCGTGCCCTAGTAAGGGACTTGAAATTATCGGGCGTGAACTTCGCGGGGGTGGCATCCCGTCAGGAAATTGGCAGTTTTTACGACCGTGCTGACATTTTCATCAATGCTTCCCGCCTCGACAACATGCCAGTGTCCGTCTTGGAAGCCTTCGCTTCGGGCACACCAGTCGTGACCACAGCGCCAGAAAGCATGCCGTACATTGTCGAACACGAGCGGACCGGGCTGCTGTCGGAAGTGGGGGACGCGTCGAAGCTGGCACAAAACGTCATCCGCCTGCTGCGGGATTCCGAATTGGCAAATCGGCTGGCAACGAACGCCTACGAGGAATCGCGCCGCTATCACTGGTCGGCGGTACGGGAACAATGGTTATCTGTATATCGCTCGCTCATATCGCAGGAAGAGCACGGACTCGTCTCCGCAGCGGGTCGCGTCTAGATGAAGTTAATTGCATCTCCCACGCTTGCTGATTCGCCGGTTGCGCCGGGGCGGCCATCACGGTCCTGGATACTTTGGACCGTGCTGGGATTGGCTGTTGTGCTTGTGTGCGTTTTTCAGTGGGGAGGATCTCTGTTGGTGTATTCCGATACAGTACCTGCCCACGTGGATGCTGCTGTCGTCTTGCAGGGCTCGCTGCGGGGGGAAAGAGCGCGCATCGCGGGCGCGATGGAATTGCTGAGGCAGGGCAAGGCAGACCGCCTTCTTCTTAGCGTTCCCCAGGAGTCGTTCTGGGGTGAGCCTGTTCCGCCCGCGGCCCGGCGCTTTTTCCAAAAGAACTACGGCACGAACTTGGCAGACAGAGTTGATTTCTGCGAAAGCAACATCGAAGTGGATTCGACCGAAGATGAAGCAGGTGCCCTGTTGCAATGTATCAAAGAGCACAGCTGGAAAACGGTCGCAGTGGTTACATCGAGCTACCACACGCGGCGCGCCGGCATGATCTGGAAAAAGATCGTCAGCAACGAGAGTCCAACTCTGCAGCTGTGGATTCATGGAGTTGACGATCCTGAATTTCGGGAAAAACGCTGGTGGAGCGACCGGACCTCGGCCAAAACCTGGTTGCTTGAATCTACAAAGTTACTCTGGACGCGTGTAACGGGTTAATTTGCCGTCGATGCAAGTTCTGCGTCTCGAGAAAGCTCGTGAGCGTCTCCCTCGAGGCAGACCCGGTGCCAGATCTCCAGGTTCAGCAGCCGCCAAATGCGATCGTAGTGGTCGCGATATTTGGCGCGATGTTCGCGAAAAAGCTTTTGGATCACGGCGGGATTGAAAAGCCCGCGTTGCGTGCTTCTCGGTTCCAGCAACATGCGCTCGATCACGTCTAACTGAGGTCCAGCTAACCAGCCGCTCCACGGAGTGGGGAATCCGAGCTTCGGACGGTAAATGATTTCGTGCGGAAGCAGATCTTCCATCGCCTTCTTGAGGATGCGCTTGCCCGCCATTCCTTGAATCTGAATTCTGGCCGGAACTCGCGTAGCCCACTCCACAAGTACATGATCCAGGAAAGGCACGCGGCTCTCGATGGATGCGGCCATGCTCATGTTGTCCTGCTTCATGAGGAGCTCGACCAGATAAGTTTTTATGTCAGTGTAGAGGAGCCGTTGCAGTATAGGGCCCGACGACCGGCCCCAGTGGTTGAGCACATTGGCGTAGGCTGAATTGTCAGCAATCTCAGACGCAACTTCGCTGGCCAGTAACTGCTCCTGATCACCGGGGCCAAACGCCGAGAAAAAGTTGTCGAAATAGAATGATGACCAGGATTCTCCATCCAGGCCAAGAAATGTGTGCGAAAGCTTTCGGCGCACGGTTGCATTGAGCAAGGCAGACGTCGCAATGGTTTCTCGAATGCTGCGGCGCAAAGCTCCCGGCGTAATCGAGCGGTAAACTCGATCGAAGGCCGCGTTTTTCAGCGTAAACGCATATCTTGAGTATCCGGCGAGCGTCTCATCACTCCCTTCGCCGGTAAGCACCACCTTCACCCGCTCCCGGGCGAGCCGCGCGACAAAATAGAGGGAGACGCTGGAAGGCCAGACGATCGGCTCGTCCTCGTGCCAGATAAGCTTAGGCAGCGCGTCAAAGAAATCGTCGCACCCGACGAAGACCTCGTGGTGGATCGCGTTCAGGTGCTGGGCAACAGTACGCGCATAAGGCAACTCGCTATAACTCTGTTCCTTGTAGCCAACTGAGAAGGTTTCGATTGGCTCGCGGCGAATCTTGGTCATCAATGCTGCGACCGCGCTGGAATCAAGCCCTCCGCTGAGGAAGACGCCGAGAGGAACATCACTCATCAAGTGGCTCTTCACAGCGCCTTCGAGAAGTTCTCGGTAGCTGTTGACGTAGGCAGCTTCGCCGTCTAGATCGAGTTCAGGCTGTCTGTCTAGGTCCCAATACTGGCTAATGTTGATCTCGCCGGATTGATTGATTTCGAGGGTGTGTCCGGGCAAAAGCTTAACGATGCCGTCGTAGAAAGTGTCGGTTCCCGACAGGTACCCAAACGCCAGGTATTCACGCAGCACCGAGCGGCGAAAAGGGGGGCGCAACGCCGAATTTGCTATTAGAACTTTGATCTCCGAACCGAAAAGAAATTCCTCACCATTGACGTGGTAGTAGAGCGGCTTGATGCCGAGCCGGTCGCGGGCGACAAAGAGGGAATTGCGTTTGGAATCCCAAATGGCAAAGGCAAACATGCCGCGCAAATGCCGCACGCAGTCGTGCCCATATTCCTCATAAGCGTGCACGATGGTTTCGCTATCGCTGTGCGTGCGGTATACATGGCCGCGGCTGATCAATTCTTCGCGAACTTCGAGGTGGTTATAAATTTCGCCATTGAATACGAGCCAGATCGACCCATCTTCGTTGCTGATGGGTTGGTGGCCGGTGGCAAGATCGACAATGCTCAGGCGTCGCATGCCGATCCCGACATTACGATCGAGGTAAACTCCTTCGTCGTCAGGCCCGCGATGCTGCATGACATCGCACATGCGCTGGAGAACGGGCTTATCTACGCGAGCCGATCTATCGAATTTGAGGATTCCCGCAATTCCACACATAAATGCTTTCGACTAGCCTTGATCATACCCCCGGGGTAATAGGGCGATCTCCGCCCATCTGGCCGGCGAGTACACCCTTCAACGCTGAGTTACCAAATTAGCAATTTCCCTTTCCTTTATGTGTTGAGCGGCAGTGGGATGCGAGCAACTGGTGCGCTCAGTTCCTCTTTCACTTAGCCACTCGAACCGTTCAACCGGGTGCGGCAGACTCACAACGGGCTTTTCTTGCCATGCCGCGTAGCTGGCATCCACCAGGAGGAATTTAGCCAAATGTCCATGTTCCAGACGACAGTACATGAAGCGCGCATCGCTTGACCAGTCGCCGATCGTCCATGTTTTCGCGGCTTCAGAGAAAAAGAACAGGTCCACAGCCCCTGCCGACTCAAACCGGTACGACTTTACGTCACCATTCCTCCTGGAGGTATTTGCTTCCAGAGTGTTCGCCTGGCCTGTGCCCTGGTGGCAAGGGGTGATCAGCAGTACGTGCTCCAAAGGCAACTTCTCGGAAATCGAGAATCCAATCAACGGCGCTGGGCACGTAAATCCGTATGCTGGCGAGACTGGAGAAGAAGCAAGTTCTCGTGCCCACCGGGGATCACCACAGGAGAGCAGCATCAGCCCGGTGAAATCGTCCATTTCGTCATGCGTGCGGTCTGATAGCAAAACAGCGTTTCCCTCTTCTTCGACTTGCAGCTCGGGATTAAGATGCCACAACAACTGCAACTGGTGGATGGATTGGCCGAGTGCCTCGTCGCGAATCAGCCAACAACCGCCGTGCAGGTGGACTACCCACCGACGATGTATTACGGGATCTTCGAGCCGGCCGTATCCGTCGTGACTGCCCGAGAAAAAATCAAAGTTCTCACCAACCACCCATTTTTCGGCCTTTACGCTGGGGATTGCATTCCAGGCGAATGGGCCGTCCTGGACAGCTTGGTCAACACCATCAACCCGCAGAGTGTTGTGGGCACCGGTTCCGCGAAAATAAGCGCGTTCATTATTCGAGCCGATATAGCGGCCCGTACCGGAGTCGATCAGGTAACGACGCCCGCTAATAGCTAGAGACATGCTGAGCGCGTCGGCGTGCCCGTGACCGCATCGCCCGGTACCCTGGGGGCCGGCGTCGATGACGAGTCTCGCATTGAGTTGCGGATCAGCCATGACGTAGAGTCCGCCCGCCGCAAACGCCTTCGACTGGATCTCCCGTTTCGCCTCGTTGCCGGAGACCGCGTCAATGGCAGCTTCGCCGAAAAGCCACACGGCCTCCTCTGTCAAAGGCGTGGTTGATCTAAGTCCCGCGGTGCCATAAAGGCCAGCGCCGATGGCCAGCGGATCGGTCAAGTGCTCGCTTCGGTTTCGGCGAGGATTGAAGAGCCTTCCCCCATCATCGTCGCCGAAGGCCTCAGGAGGGCCGGCTTGTGACAGAACACGAACTACGTCCAGCATTTTCAAGATGGTGGCATCGAAATCTGCAGGGACAGCAATGCCGTTATTGGCGGCTAAGATCCGCGCATAGAGAAAAAAGTCAAGCGCGTAAACGTGATAGTAAAGCGCCTGCTCGAAATAAACTCCGTCATCGCGCACTTGCCGGTGTGACTCTTCCAGCACTATTCTCCAACCGGTTTCGCGCCAGAGATTGCTGTCGGGAAGCTCGGGACAAAGCGATCCGATGTAGAACAGCGCAACGGCTTCACCCAGCAGATGCGTATTTGGCGAAAAATACGTCGATAAGAAGCGCCGGATGTAACGCGCGTGCGGGCTCAGGGCGCGAGTTATGTCATCGCCAAATGACGGCGGCGTACCGGCTGAGCCAGCTAACAGCGATCGAATCCAGAGCCAGGACATACTGCGGAAAGCAACTTCCAGCGAGCTGGCCCAATTAATCCCGAGAGGATATGGGTTTGTTTGTTGCCAGTCATACCATTGTGCGACTAGTTCATCCAGATAACGCCTTTGACCACCCAAACGCCATGCCTTTGCCAGCGTGACCAAGTGCTGATGACGGTTCAGCTCCCAGGTGACCTTGTGATCCCCAACAGCTTCGAAGTCCAGAAACGGGATTTTGAACCAGGGCATGAGCGGAGATTTCTTCCCGTGTACGGCGTCCAAATGCCAGTCGATTTTCGGGCCGTACGCCACATCCGAATACCCGAGCAAACGGAACCGGTGGTCACAGATTTCATCGGCTTCTTGCAGAATGGATTCGACTTCGCCGGGCAGATGAGAGCGAAGCAGGGCGATACGTCCGTCCAACTCATTCGGGCTGAACAGAAACTGTGGTTCACGAGCGGAAGTGGTTAAGCGCCGAGTAACGCCGGCGTGAACGCCGAGCCTATAGGAGAGCAGGTCGGAGCGTTTCTGGACCTCCTGGGTGACGCGCGTCTGCAGCTCATCCAAGCTCATATGGGAGAGGCGCGCCCAGTTTTTTCGCCATCCAGTCACCGATTCTCCATGTTACACGTGCATCCCAGCCGTTGCCTGAGCCTCACCAAGCCGCAGTGTGACAGCCGTAATTACCCTAAAGAGCACGGGCCATGCCAGAATTAGGGGTAAGATACTCGGGCTGGAATCCTAAGATGCTGAATTTGCTTGGCTTAGTCTGTGAGGACAAAGGTTTGTCCAAAGAGCTCCAAAATGACCCTGACGAATTCCATCGAGTGGAAAATGTTTTACCACTTTTTCCTCATTGCGAAAGGGGTGAAAAATGTCACTTTGGATTACGATAAGCACAGCCTTTCCAGCATCTTAGCTGCGGGTTCCAGCCTGTTCCTGACGAGGTATGGAAGAAGGCTTGCTTCCATGCTTGAGAGAACAACTGCGCGCTAAAGTACCGTTAATTCATTCAGGGGAGGGGATATTGGGGCTGTCCATCAGCGTTTTTGGGCTTGGGTATGTCGGCTCGGTTTCGGCTGCCTGCTTTGCCTCCATGGGGCACCGGGTGATGGGCGTGGATGTAAGCCGGGCAAAGGTCGAACTGCTCGACTCCGGCCGCAGTCCCATCGTAGAAGCCAAGGTACAGGAACTGGTCGCTGCCGGCAATCAGGCTTGCCGCCTACACGCAACGACCGATCCTATCGCAGCAGTTTTGGCTTCCGATGTGTCTTTTGTTTGCGTCGGCACCCCCAGTCTGCGCAATGGAAAGTTGGACCTCAGGCATATCGAGACTGTTTCTCGCGAAATCGGCGCCGCAATCAAACGGAAGCCGACACATCACACGTTTGTTCTGCGCAGCACCGTACTGCCGGGGACAACCGAATCGGTCGTTATCCCCATCCTGGAGAGTGCGAGTGGAAAGCGCGCGGGAGTGGACTTCACGGTCTGTTACAACCCTGAGTTCATGCGGGAGGGCACCGCAGTCGCCGATTTCATGCAGCCGCCATATACCATCCTGGGCTGCCAGAACCCTGAGCACCTCGCCCCGTTGCGGGAGCTTTATCAATCGGTTCCGGGGCGTGTTTTCGAGACGACGATTACCGTAGCCGAGATGGCGAAGTATCTGTCCAACGCTTTCCATGCCGTAAAAGTGAGTTTTGCAAACGAAGTAGGCACCTTATGCAAGCATCTGGGAGTGGATGCGCAGGCGGTCACAGAGATTTTCACGGCGGACACGCGCCTGAACATTTCTCCCGCGTACCTGTCACCGGGATTCGCTTTTGGCGGATCATGTCTGCCGAAGGACGTGCGGGCGATTAACTACCGGGCCAAAGAGTTGGATTTACATTTGCCACTTCTCGAATCGATTTTGCCAAGCAACGCCGAACATATTGACCGTGCCCTAGAGGCGGTGCTCCGCTCCAACAAGAGAAAGATCGCGCAACTGGGGCTCAGTTTCAAAGCCGGTACGGATGATTTGCGCGAGAGTCCCCAGGTCCAGCTCATCAAAAGGTTATTGGGCGAAGGTTGTGAGGTACGGATCTGGGATCAGGAGGTCAGCCTAGGGCGGCTGGTCGGCTCCAACCGTCAGTACATCGAAGAAGTAATCCCGCATATCGGATCTCTGCTGTCAGGGAACCTGCAAGAGGTAGTTTCTTTCGCCGAGGTTGTAATAATCGGAAACAAGTCAGTCGACAAGGCGCAGCTGTCAGAATGCCTGCGGCCAGACCAGGTGGTTATCGATTTGGTACATCTGGATAAATCGCGGCGGGTCAGTGGCGTTGCCCAGTACGAAGGCATCTGCTGGTAACAAAGGAAAGCAGGCTAATGCGAATATGAACTGCAACCTCATCGATTTGAAAACGGTTGACTGGCAGCGGCTCGATAGTTTTGCCGATCGAACCGTCTTTCAAACTCGGGAGTGGTTGAGTTTTGTGAGCGAGACGCAAAGAGCGACCCCAGTCATAGCCGAGCTCCAGGAACACGGTAAGGTCGTTGGATACTTCTCCGGGTTGATCGTTACGAAATTCGGTGTACGAATCCTCGGAAGCTCATTTCCGGGCTGGACTACTCCTTACATTGGCTTCAATCTGTCGCCTGGGACGTCGAGAGCGGCCGCTCTGGGAGCCGTCGAACGAATGGCGTGGGAGACGCTGAAGTGTCTCCACGTGGAAGTTTCGGATCCCTACTTTTCCGAGGACGACGGCACGGAATTGGGATTCACTTGCGAGTACTACACTTCCTATCGCACGGACCTCACCCAATCGGAAGACCAAATCTTTAACGGCATGGAAAGCGCCTGCCGCCGGTGCATCCGTAAGGCTGAAAAGAGCGGCGTCGTCATCGAAGAGGCGCACGACCCCGGCTTCGCGGACGAATATCACGAGCAACTAAAAGACGTGTTCGCCAAGCAGGGGCTGGTTCCCACCTATGACATCGACCGTGTCCGTGCCCTGGTTAAACACCTGGAGCCTGCTGGGCGGGTCTTACTGCTGAGGGCGCGTGATCCGGAAGGCAAATGTATTGCGACAGGCATTTTTCCTGGGTTCAATAAAATTTCCGAGTTCTGGGGAAACGCAAGCTTTCGCTCCAGTCAAAATCTTCGGCCCAACGAGGCCATTCACTGGTATGCGATGCGTTACTGGAAAAAGCGCGGCGTCGAGGTGTACGACTGGGGAGGCGAAGGTGCTTACAAAGAGAAGTACGGCTGTAAGCTGCATCGTGTCCCCTGGTTTACCAAGTCGCGGTATCAGTTTGTCTCCACGCTGCGCAATGAAGCAAAGAACATTTTCAGCCGCAAACAACGGCTAATGGGCTGGTTGCAGGGGCGCCGCGCCACGGTGGCTACTGCTGAATAGAGGAACAGAGAATGTTAATTGTGAGACGGGCTTTTCGGCATCTATCGCGCGTAAGTGACGTGTTGTTTCGCAGAACGTTGCTGGAGCGCGAAGTTACCATTTTTGATGACGATGTCTTTCTGACTTCATATCCACGCTCTGGCAATACCTGGACGCGCTTTCTCGTCGGCAACCTCGTGCACGCGAATGAACCCGTCAACTTCTTGAACGTTGAGCGCCTGGTACCCGATATGTATAAGACCGCCGACTGGGTATTGCGGCGACTACCACGGCCGCGCGTGTTGAAAAGCCACGAGTGCTTTGACCCGCGGTACCCGAAAGTGGTGTACATCGTCCGCGATCCGAGGGATGTGGCCGTCTCCAATTACCACTGGGAATTGAAACTGCGTTCCGTGCCGGAGGGTTATCCCATTGAGGAGTTCGTACCACGCTGGATGAAACCGCAGTTCTGGCCGCGCATCGGTTCTTGGGCAGATCACGTTGCAAGCTGGTTAAGCCCGCGCCAGGGTCAGGACAGCTTCATGCTGTTGCGCTACGAGGATCTGCAGGAGGATCCCCAGCGCGAACTGACTAAAGTTGCCGAATTCCTCGGCGTCAATGCCAGTACCGAGCGAGTCGAACGAGCTGTCGAGCTGAGCTCGGCGGAGCACATGCGCAAGCTGGAAGAAAAGCAGGGGTCCAAGTGGGTGGCCACGACTTACACTCGCCGCGACAAACCATTCGTGCGCGGGGCAACGTCAGGCGGCTGGCGCTCCGTCCTGCCGCCTCAAACTGTAGAGTATCTGGAACTGCGCTGGGGACATCTCATGCGGCAGTTGGGCTACGAACTTAGCACGCCAGCACTTTCGACCGCCGTCAGCTCCCACGCCGAGAGGTAAGCTGTTCGCACTCGGCCTAGGCGACATAAAACATAGTTCGAATGCAGGTCTGCTCAGCGAGTGCGCGTGTTTGCTGTTGATCTCGGGTTGAGGATCGATGGGATAATGGCTGCCGCGAACTGCTAGAAATTTCGTGGTAAGCCGTCTCCGTCCGCGCGGGTAAAGTGCATCGTCTTCTTTGTGTCTTCAAAGGGGTGCAATCGCGCGCTCAGTTTCTTGGAGGCCGCAAAAATAAAGTTTGATGGACCCTCGAAGAATCCTGCCTGTTGAAAAGCTCGAGACCAGGCGGAATGACTCTGATTTGAAACGACGAGATCCATGCCTTGTCTCTCGAGTTCTCGGCTGGCGGCGAGGACTACTGGCAGCGCATTCTCGGGCGACGCCAAGCAGTCCACAATTGATCCGACTTGCATCTCCCCGTACTTCGCGTCTTTGCGCCGCCGGCCCACCACTGCCCAGCCAATATCAGATCCGTCGCGGCTCACGAGCAAACGAGTGAAATGCTGATCTTCTGGCGGATACAGCCGGCGCAAGGTTCTGCTGTCACGCAAAGCTACCAGTGAAGCGCTGGTTTTTGTTTCTTCCCAGATTGAATCGGCACGCGCATCGAAGCTGTCGACTGGAGTTACGCTGAATGCGGCTGTGTGCGCGCGGAAGCGGCTATAGGCGCGATAGAGAAGATTTGCGAGCGCTCCCGCTCCGGAAAACGCTGCGAGGTTCATTAAGAACCGTCGCACAGGCGAGGTGCGCAGCGCCTGCATCTCTCGCAAAAACCGGGCCGGCCGCAAGACCTGAAAATAAAATGGCACCTGGCAGTGATTCCAGCCCAAGCCGATCAACATCTTGGGCAAGGGCCGATCATATCCGCCCATACCGAGGCAGTATAAGAAAGGAGAGCGCTGCATCGCGTCGCGCAACAATAGACTCCCCACAACAGCCCAGGATCGGTTGACGATACCTTCCGAGAGAGGATGGTGATAATAGCCGATGGACTCGACCGCGCCATCCGGCAACAGAAATCTTTGATGCTTTATAGCGTAGCCGCCGCGGACCAAGTCGCCGTCCAAAGCGACGAAATATTCGTTGTAAAGATCTGAACCGGCGGTTGGCGCGAGAAATTTTGGTTGGGCGTAGCGGAAGAACACTAAATCAGAATCTGCACCACCGGCCTGCAGTCGCTGATTGAAGTCTGCTACTGCGGGCTCATGCCGTGCTTCATAAGGCTGGATTACGATGGGCAAGTTAGCGTGGAGTGGATTGCAGTTTGGTTTCGACCGTCTCGGCTACGTCACCGATTGTGTGCATTTGCTCGATCTCTTCCGGCGACAACTGCAGTCCGAACTTTTCCTCGAGCGCCAGCACCAAATTCAAGTGTTGAATGGAGTCCCAGGTGTCTATGCTTTCAGGCGAGGAGTCGGGTGTGATCTTTTCTGCAGGAACAGCAAATAAGTCGGAGGCGATTCCCCGCACTTGCTCCAGGATGCTCAATTCTGTCCTCCATTTGCGCTCACGATTTTGATCCAATCAGGGCAGGTCAACTGTTTTTCCGTCAGATCCAGCTCCCATACCGCACCCTCGCCATTTTGGCTAAGCAAGACGAATCCATGGTGAGGATAGAAATCCCGAGCGGGCGCATTCTTCTTCGTGGGAAGGAATCGCCCTACGATCCGCTTTCGACCGCGTGCCAGCGCGTCTGACGCAAGCTGCGCGAGCAGGGCGCCCTCTACCGTACGTCCAATCACCCGACAACTCAGGAGAAAGGTGTCGATTTCGCAGAGATCATCGTGATCGTTCGTGATCGCTACCCCGACCAACCCGTGATCTCCAAAACGATCGCGCACGCGAATTGATAATACCTGCCAGTCCGGCCTGCTCGCCATGGCGGAAATCTGTTGCTCGGTATAACGGTGAGTTGTGAGGTTGAATTGATTGGTCTTTTGCGTGAGCTGTGCCACGCGGGCGAGCGTTGCCGGCGTCAGGGGAGCGATCTCCGCCTCTTGCTGCAAGTAGCGGTAGAAATCTTCTTTGGATTGGAAGCTATGTTCGGCCTGGGTGCGCTCTTTTTGCTCCGCATACATCAAAGCGCGCTTCTGATCCTCGGCAGAGAGAGTCAGTCGCTCAAAACCCGGCCAGTTCCGAACGGCTGCCGCGTATAGAAGAGGATCATTCGGCAACTCGATGACAGCAACCTCGGGCAGAGCCGCGCGAACCTGCTCGCGTTCAAAAGGGTTGTCATCTAAAAATGCCAGAGAATCGATTCCGATATTGAGTTCCTCGGCAATTTCCCCCAAGCCCTGCGTCTTGTCGTTCCAGCTGATGCGCATGGCGGCAAAATCTTTCGGACGCAGCAGCATGCCGGGATGACTCTGCAAAGCCTCCATGGCATCATCGGGATTATTCTTGCTGCAGATAGCCAGCAGAATTCCCCTGCGGCTCAGATCGATCATGGTGCGTTGCAGGGCCTGGTATGCGGCGCCGGGATATTCCGCCCCGAGCTTGATCCCGTTCATCCCATCTTCACCGATAATGCCTCCCCAAAGCGTATTGTCCAAGTCGACGACGAGCGCCTTCGAGATTTTGCCAGAGAGCGGAACGACAAAGCGCAGCCATTCGCGGGCCAGATTGACAAGTTTATCGGCGGCGATCGGCATTCGCGCTGTCAGCCACTTGCGCTCGTCGTGCCAACTGAGGCGACCGTGGCGCGCGGCCAGGCCATCGTAGTCCAGCACGTATATACCTTGATTCTGCTTTGCAGAGTTGCGGATAGCGCAATTAATCTGCAAGATCACATCGCGTTGCGAGGGTATCAGCTGCGAATCGAGCACTCCCTGGCTTGGAAATGCCGGCTCCTCCAGGTTATGCACGATCAGCGCGGCTTGGCTGCGCTTACGAAACGATTGCATCCATTGCTGAAAGCTGGAAGAAACACGCTGAATGGCATCACTGACGCCCTGGGAATCGAGTTCGCTGAAGCGGTACCACAGATCTGGCGCGATGTCGGGAGTTCTTACCGCGAGGATGACAGCGTTCGGGCCAAACCGGTAGATGGAACTTTCCTGATCCAGGATCTCTTGCGCATAGGTATTGAAATCGCCTATATGAACCGTGAGATCGATACCACTGCAGAAGGCTTCTGCCCGTAGCAGGGGAATTGAAGTTTCGAGCGTGAAAGAGCGCAGGATCGCCAGCCGATAAGGAAGAAGGCCGGTATTGCCGCGCAGTTTTTCGTAACGAGAAACGACAAACGCAGCTGCAGCGGGTCCACTCTCCTGACGCCAGAGCGCCGCTAAATTACGCGCTGCTGGGTCGTACTGCCCCGCAGAAATCAGCTCATCAATCTCGCTGCGCAACAAGGCTGGCCTGTCTTCGGACATCTTCTCTTAACGTTCCAGATACTCAATCAAGAGCTTGTTTTTTGTATAAACCCAAGCGATACGGCGTCCGCCAAATGCGGTGGCCGGCAAGGGTGGCTTCACAACGAGTGTACCTTGCTGGCGGCAGGTCGCCAGCTCGTTCTCCATGTCATCCGACAGGTAGCACACGTGGTGAAGCCCGCCGCCCCGTTTCAGGAACGACATCACCGGCGATTGTTCCCCGGCAGGCTCGATCAATTCGAACAGCGGGTCGGCGGGGTTCTGACCTCGAAGGAAAGTCACGGAAACCTGTTGGAGAGGGTCATGAACGATGTCCCGGTCCCACTCTGCCTTGAGTGACTGCATGAACTGTTGGATCGTGTTCTGGATGGATGAAACCACAAACCCAACGTGGTGGAAGCTGCCCTGGGGCGACCAGGAGAGCGCAATCGAGCTCACCTGTGTAACCTCCACGCAGAGGAACTATTCGAGGGCGACGACAAACACATCCGTTCGAAAGCCGCCACGCGGCCCTTGCCCCAGCTGGTCTTCCCAGTCGGACGTAAATGCAAAGAAGCGTCCGTCCTGCGATACATTGCCGCGAGGGGTTGACCAGAACCCATTCTTGGCTGTGCTGTAGGTATGTGCAAACCTCCAAACCTTTCCCGTGCCATTTGTGCTGACGCAGACAATCTCATTTTCCCAGGCGCTATTTGCGAGCGGGGGCGTTCGCGGCGCCTTAGGATTGCTTGAATTATAAGTGGACAGGCAAACGGGAGCAGTATCATCTGCGTTGGCATTATTCCAGGAGTAATGCTGGTCATACCAAAACCGGGCGCCATTCAACTCCTTGAGGTCGGGGATCAGGTGAGTGATTTTGCCCAGATCACCCAGAGGCCTCACGATCATGTCGAGCGGATGGGTGAAGCCCGAAGCCCCGACAATCTGGTTGTAACCCAAAGCGTGATGGGATCTGCACTGTGAGGGGCAAGTCCGGACATTCAACGTGTCAATATCCCACACCAGCCAGCCCTTTCCGACTCCCTGACCGCTGCCCCGAGTCATGTAGAGGTATTTGCCTGACTTGGACATCCGCGAGTTATGCAAGCGGGCGCGATCCGGTATGGAAATAGTGCCCTTGGGGCCCCATTGCCCGCCAACCTCTCCCGTCCATGTGTTGTACCAGCGGCAGCCTTGCTTGCGGTCGAAGACGTAAACGTACTCGTACTCGTCCTGGACTGGGCCGACGCTGGCACTGAATCGACTATCGTCAGCGCTAACCGTGATGTCATGACCTTTGTCGCGCCCGTCCAGTTTCAAGCAGTCGCCGAATTTATTGAGGGTCTCAACTTTTCCGTTTCCAATATCGTATTGCTCAAAGCCGCGGACGCGGTTGTTTATGCCGTAGATCAAATCCGGCTTGGTGTAGCTGAATTGAGGTTCCGGCATCCAACCCAGGCGCATAATCTCGCCTTCGCGGAGTTTCATCGAGCTTGGGTCGAACTGATAAAGGATGTCCTCGCCTCCCGGAGTGAGAACGTAGAAGCGCGTGCTATCCAGGTTCCAGGAATTCTGCTCGGAGGAGGACGGAGTCATCATGGATCGCCCCTTTCCTTGCCGATCTGACTTGGGATCCGTGACGCGCACGACGCGGGAACCGAAACTGGGGTCTGTAATAATCGATCCGGCAGCGCCGACCTCGGGTGGGTTGTCCGGGTATGCCTCAGTCTTACGGTCGGTTCGAGCGCAATAGCTCGGAGGCCCGCACTTATCCCGGGACTTCGTTTGTATCGGTTGGGACCCGGCAGCCAGTGTCGATGTACACAGCAACGCGGCACTTAAGAGTCCGCAAGCCCAGCTCAGCCGAGAAACAATCCGTAGAAGTGCACGAGTGCGAGTTCGGGAGGGAGAACTTATCATTGTTCGGTACCTGCTCGCTGGAGTCCCTGGGCACTGCTCATGGCGGCTCACTGAGTGTGCTGAGCCCGGCAGCTAATATGCCTCACGAAGCCCTTTCTTATGAACGTCTTGCGATGCTTCCCCGGATGCATGAACGGCCGGAATCAGCTAAATTCTTGTTATTATATACAATACTGACGGCGCATCGGGCTCCCCATCCGCAGCTTTTCCTGAAACCACTTTTCCGGGAGGATACACGCAGCACATGTCTGCTGATGCAACGCTGGACGTGCAGGTCTACAAGGACCTGGAAAGTCTGCAGTCCTTGCGTTCGCAGTGGGAGCAGCTTCTTCAGCAGTACTCGCATTCCACGACATTCTCGACTTGGGAGTGGCTAACGTCCTGGTGGCGTGCGTTTGCCCGCAACGATCAGCTGTGCGTGCTCGCGTTTCGAAACGGCTCATCGCTCATCGGTATAGCGCCCTTGTCCATCACTCGTCGCAAGGTGTACGGGAGTCAGCTTCGTGTGCTGCGCTTCATGGGTGACGGGAGCCACGACTCCGACAACCTGGATATACCTCTAAGCGGCGGCCGTGAGTCCGAGGTTAGCCGCAGCTTCTGTACTTGGCTGCAAGAGAATCACGGTGAGTGGGATATTTGCGAGCTGCACACCATGGCTTCCAACTCCCCGCTTGCGGCAAAGCTAGTTGAAGACCTCAAGGGTCGGGGCTGGACCTGTTATAGCTCAACGCGACCGCAATCTCTAATCAACTTGCCCGAAACGTGGGATGCCTATTTGAAGATGTTGTCGAGCAAGGAACGCGGCAAAGTGGGGAATCGTTATCGTAAATTGGAGAAGCGCTATCAACTCAAGATTTACAAGTGCGAGTCTGAATCCGAATTGGATGCCTGCCTGAACAAGCTTTTTGAACTCCACGCGAAACACTGGAACGCCCGCGGATTGCCGGGTACGCTGCACGTGGCGGAGCGGCGGCAGTTTTACCGTGATCTAGGCAGGCAGTTGCTTGCACGCAAGCGGCTGGAATTCTGGCTACTGGATGTGAACGGCCAGACCGTTGCCACACATTTTGGTCTGCGGCACGAACATACGGTGTTCTCTTTGCAGGAAGGTTTTGATCCCGCCTACCACGCCGACAGCGTGGGATACGTGCTACGTAGCCAGGTGCTGAAGACCGTCATCGCTGACGGCGTCCGCCGCTACGATTTTCTCGGCGGGGTTGACGATTCCAAGCTGCGCTGGGGCGCAGAGGTTCGAAATTATGTCGATATTGATTTCGCTCGTCCTCTGAGCAAGGGCGGCGTTTACCTACGGGCGAAGTATGGGTCTGGCTCCGCCAAGCAATGGTTGCGAGCTAATCTGCCACAGCCCGTATGGCGAAAGCTGCAGCAGCTGCGGGGGCATAGAGAAAACAAGGCTCAAAACCCGGCCAACACTGAGGATTGATACACGATAACTAGCTCTTTGAACCGCTGCTTACAGCTTGTCTTTCGTTGTCGTCGCGGTTCACACGATTTTTTGAAAATACGTGTCTGAAATGTTGCGTAGCCTTAGCGAAATCGCTAACGACCATCTCCCAAGCTGTGCCGAGACTTTCCGAGACCGCCGGCGCCGGGTCAGAGAACTTCCACAACGAATCTTTTGTTGAGAGGCCAAAATCGTGGAAGGCTTCTTTGACATCCCTCATCAGTTTCTCTCGAGCGCTTGCTTGGCGGATAGCGGAACTCAGCAAGCCTCGAAAACGGCGAATGTACCCGGCGCTCCACCGCCAGCGCGTGCCGACTCGGTACATGGCAGGAACATGCGGTTGATCGTCATGCGCGATCTTCCAGAGATATAGAGGAAAGTCGATTCCTGCCATGATGGGCAGGGAAATGGTGCCCCAAAACCGGCCATTTACTTCCATCAGAACTGCCTCTTTGCCGATCTTGAACTCAACCATCGCGACGCCCTCCCAATCCAGGGCACGCAAAAGCGAAAGAGAAGATTCAAGTAGTTTCTGGTCCAGCGCCTCGGCGACCGCAATTACCGCCACTCCGCCGCCATGGGGATACTCTTTAATACGACGATGCTGAAACGCAGCCACAGATTGTCCGTTGTGCATCAGCAACTCAATCCCTACACCATTGCCGGCGCAGTACTCCTGAACCAGGATCGGCGAAGGGAACTGTCGAGGTTCGGGGAACAGATGCCCGAGTGCTTCCGGATTCGCGACTAGACGTGTCTTGAACTCCTCCGCTCGCTCCTTAATGGCTGGTTTCAGCACAAGGGGGAATCCCAATTGGCCAGCCACTGTGCTGATCTCCGCTGAGTTCGAAACAATTTTGGATTGCGGCACTCGGATTCCAAAGGCGCGCGCAATTTCCATCGTGACAGTTTTGTCGAGAACACGCCGCGCGATTGCTGCGGGCGGGCATGCTACATACAGCAATTCGCGGAGGTTGTCGCAGTGGTCCACAATGGCTGTCATGGCTACGTCATTGACCGGAATGAGCATGTCGTGGCCATTTGCTTGAATGATATTGCGGAGGGAATCTAGAAATTCAGCGGAATTGCTATCCGGGTCGGGAATCCGCCAGAAATGTCGGATGGTGCGCGATGGGATTCGTGGCTCGACAGGCGAGAACGCAGCAACGTCGACTGGAATGCTGTGTGGGCTGAGGGAACGAGCGATCGCGGTCGTGACCCGCGGAACCGAGCCCAATACGAGCACGGCGCGATTCATGCGGTATGTGGCTTTCTACGCAACATCTTCTTGAGAAGCGGACGCAACCAGAATCGTGCCTGATAAGCGGCGGTCCCTCGCAGTCCCTTAGCAAAAATGAATCGCGTGTTGCGTGCCCAGACCTGATCCGTCCACTTCATCTTCCAGTCATCGTATGGGCCGGTAATGTCATAGCAGCTTATTCCGCGAGAGTGACAGTCCTGCAAGATTTCGCTAACGATCAGGTGGCCGGGCGACCACTGTTTGAATTCTTCCGAGAAAGCTACTTTCGGGGAGTAGTAACGTCCCTTGTACGCCAACCCGAAATGAGCCGCAAGCAGCTTACCTTCGATCTCCAGGGAGTAGAGGGAAAAGTAGCCGAAGCGCGCTGCGGTTTTCGCTATTTCGTCATAAAACTGCCGGGTCTGGGGATCGCAGGCAACAGCGCTCTTCTCCTGCCCTTTCCACCCGCTCGCTTCCAGCTCATAAAAGCGCTGCAGAGCGGCAGAGTCGGCCGTCACTCTGCGATCGAATTTAAGTGGGCCCGTGGACGCGAGTTCTCTGCGTATCTGGCGCAGTTTCGTACGCAGCCGCGCATTGATTGGGAGCTTCTTCAGATGCTCAGGATCCGAGGGTACCGGCACAATGGGGTTTGGCCTTTCGGGGATGGAGCCGGCTCGAAATTGGTTTGCTTCAGCCTGCGCCACGATTGCCGCGAGCGTGCTGCCTTCGGGAACTTCGTTCAGTTGCAACAGATCCCAGTCGCGACGCTGTGCCAGATGATCCCATGCACTGCGAATTGCGGGTTCGCCTTCAGCATTCGGTGCTCGCACCGCATCGAAGCGGCAAGAATGACTATTCACGGGATTGCGCAAGCGTCTAACAGGAACGCCGCAGAAGACAGTTGTGTCTTTCAACAAGGGCAGGATCAGAACGAGCCGGCCGCTAGCTCGAACTGTAAGCATCAAGAGCTTTTCGCGTGGGAAAAAGGCTCGTACGTGGGCCCGAATCCATTCTGGCCGGTAAAAAGGCTCGTCGCTGGGCGATTCGTCACACAGCGCACGCCATTCGTCGCCCAGTTCGTCGATCAGCTCGAGTCCCCCTTCAACCTGCGTGGCTATCAAAGTCGAATGCGAGGCCGGAGCAATTGATTCCGTAACGGTGCTGGGGTTCATCGGGGTTCGATAACAGAAATCGCCTTCTTCGGCGTAATCTCTGGTCCTCCATTTTGCCGGATCTCAGCAGGCGCTGCGGGATTCAAACCCGCGGCAAGGTTTTGTATGCAGCTGTTGAGTACACCATAGCAGCGGCGTGTCTCCTCCTCGCCCCGATAAAAAGGGTCGGGAATTTCGGTTTCACAATAGTTTTTGTCGGCGAAGCTGCTCAACATGAATACCTTCATGCTCACTTGGGGATGCCGGAGCAGCAACTGAACATAATTCTGGTAGTCCATAGCAAAGATGACGTCTGCCTGGTCCACCATTTCGGTGGTGAGCAGGCGGGCATTGTGGCGGTCGAGAGAAATACCGAAATCCTGCGCGGCAGCGACAGCCCAGGGATGCGCAGGGGTGCCGGGCTTGGCATTGAGTCCAGCGGACGTAATCGAAATCGGCGAGTTTCCTGATTGTTCAATCGCCCGTCTCAGAAGGGCTTCACACATAGGGCTCCGCATAATGTTGCCAAAGCAGACAAACAGGACGGAACGAACTTGCGGGAGGTTCTCTGGCCGCCGGCCCCGAATCTTTCCGAGTGCATCTTGCAGGCGAACCTTCAAATATGACGGTCGCTCCTCTCTGCCATACTTCCGGTATGCGGTGTATTCCCGCAGCACTTTTCCTGGAACAACGTGCTTTAGCAATCGCCGGACAACAGCCGGCACAGAGGAGCTAGGGGCCGGCGAAGTAGCTTCCCCGCTGTCAATCGCCGATCGGTTCTGGTCCGAGTTACCGTTCATCGCATCCGTGCACTCGAGGTCAATACGTGTTCTATCGCGATCTGGATTTGCTCCCCGGTCAGGAAGCAAGTAACGCTGCAATTGCGGGACCTCCTCTGAGAGTAGCATGCTGGAGGGGCCGTACTCGCCCCTGCTGCTCCATAGCTCGTTGGTTTGTAAGTTGCTGACTCTGCATCCTTTAGTGAGTCTGGCCCGAGCTTCGGTACAAAATCTGATAAGAGGCAGGAGACAGCCATATTACTCAAACCCTGCAAACTGCAACTTATTTCACTCGCGGTAATCTTCAGAATTCTTGTCGGTACCACGCGAAGAGGCGCCTCGCATCGCGATGCTATACTGGCCACAAAACCAGCAACTTGCTACAGCTCTTTGCCATAAGCAGGTTCGTCGCTGGTGCCTAAGCGAATGATCACTTCCAACATCGCATGACTCTCAGAGCGCAGGCATTGATGGTGCGCTCCGGTTTGTTCTCCCTCACGCGAACGCTTTCCGCCCATCTGGCAAGAATCCTCATGTATCACAATTTCCGCAATACAGGCGAAAGCGATATGTCGGCGCTGGACGCGGCAACGGTCCGCCAGCAATTTCAATATCTCAAGCAACACTTTAAGGTGGTTCCACTGCTTGAGATTGCCCAGTGTCTTGGGGACGGCAAAAAACTGGACCGCAATCTGATCGCTCTAACCGTCGACGATGGCCGCCAGAATTTTTACCGGGTGCTCTTTCCGTTGTTGAAAGAGTTTGGGTTCTGCGCGACGTTCTTCGTCGTGAGTTCTTTCATTTCGGGCGAAGACTGGATCTGGACGGACAAAGTTCTCTGGTTGAGTGAGCAATCCGCAGCGCCGGTCGAACTCTCGCCCAAGAATTTACCAAGAATTTTTTCGGAGCTTAACCGTATGCCGCCAGCAGTTCGCAATGAAAGGATCGCGACCTTGGCGGCTGGCATGCGCATCACCGTTCCAACGCGTCCACCTGAGAAATACGCGCCATGCTCCTGGGCGCAACTGCGTGAGATGGCGGATACGGGCCTGGTCGAAGTTGGCTCGCACACCGTGACGCATCCCATCTTATCGAGCATTTCGGATGAAGAATCGTGGCGCGAATTGCAGGAATCGCGGAGGCAAATGCAAGAAGCCCTGGGACGGGAAGTTGTCTCTTTCTGCTTCCCGAACGGCAAACGCGGTGACTACCGCCCCAGCCAGGTGCAGCAGGTGGCAGAAGCCGGATACCTGTGCTCAGTCGTAGCCGAGTTCGGACTGGTGAGCCATCGCTCCGACCGATATCGTTTAGAGCGGGTGGGAGTCGATGGCGATTCAGAGCAGTTGTTTCGAAAGCGAGTCGATGGCGCCGGGTACTACCAAGGGAAGATACTATCGCTCCTCGGGGATTAGGTTGTTGATAGGCAAAACAATAGGGAGGGCGGCGGCCCTCCCTATTTCATCCTAACGAGGAATTACCGCAATTCGAACAAGAGCACATCGGTGCGGCAGGCATTGGTACCGCGAACACCGGCGTTCAACGTATGATCGCAAGTGTCCTGGTTCAAGCCGTTGCCGAATCCGCGATCAAGGTTGTTGAGCTGGTAATCGGACCCGCATAGGGCATAGCTACCCTGCCGCGAAATAGGACAACGCGAACTGGCCCAGAAACCGCCGTACCCGCTGTTCCAGTGTTTGTTGAAGCGTACGGTTCGCATGGAACCATCCCAATTCACACCGGTTATCTCGCTGTCCCAAACCTGCGTGGTCGTTTGCTGCTTCCAGCGGTCCCACGCAACCAGATAAATGGTCCTGGAACTTGGAGAGGCATTGGCGTGCGAAGTGTGTTCATCGGCCGGCCATTGCGTCGCGGCCGCGGCGTTGTTCATGTTGAGCGTGATTGAGTTGCTTCCGATTGGCTGGCTCGACATGGCAAACCCGGAATTGCTGCTGGATCCATGATCCCAGAAGCAGATCCCGAAATCGCAGGCCCAGTGTGACTGGCAAGTGGTGCAGGTATCGTCAATTACGTTCGTCCCGATCGTCCAGAAGACTTTGTGGTTAATAGCTTCGCCATTTATCGCCAGAACACCGAATGCGCCTGACCGGTCGATTTGGGCATTGTGTCCGCCGCCGCTAGTCTTCGGAACGGGTACAGTTCCGCTCTTGAAGACCACGTTGATAGGATTGCTCTGGCCGGTGTCCCAGCCACGGCTTGCCTGCCAGGTGTGGACGTTGATCCACTGGCATCCTTTGCTGGCGTTCCAGACTACGAAGTACGGATCCTGATCCTGAAGCGGTCCGACCGAGGCGATGAAGGTGCCATCGTCGGAGGACATCGCGTGATCGTGCACGGACCACTTATTCGCGGTGATCTGGCCGTTCAAGCAAGTTGGGCTGTCGAGGTCCACAAATCCTGTCCCATTATTGAAATTGGCATCAGGCGTGACCTGCCAGCTGGTGGTATCGACTATGAAACGGAAGAGCTTTCTGCCGCTGAAATTGTAAATGGCTCGATTGTCGGCCTGGGTATATCCGAACTCCGCACCTCCGCCTGACCCCAGATTGTAGAAACAGCCGTGATACGTCGACTTGAACTGGGCTGGATCAAATTGGAAAAGGCACAAACGATTTCCTTCGTCATGCGTGATAAAGAGCGTTTCATCAAAAGAAGTGACGTTCTTTTCCGCGGACGCAGGCGTATTGAAGCTCATTCCGGGCCGCGTAGGATCGGTGTTGCCGTCGGTCACCCGCAGAATGCGATTCTGGTAATCGGGATCGACGCCGATCGCTGCGGCACCACTGTGTCCGCCGTAATAGCGCGGGTCGGCCCCAAGCTGGGGAGGATTACCGGGCACCAGGACGGCTGTGTCCGAACGTGAACACGAGTATTGCGGAGGACCACACTGGCTGTTCGAGGACACAATTATCACGAAGTTCTGCTGGGCGTTCTGACCTGAACTGTCGCTGACCTTCATGCTCACGGGGAAGCTTCCTGAGCCCGTTGCTGAGCCGGAAATCGACCCGCTTGACGCATTCAACTGCAGCCCCGAAGGCAAGCTCCCGGAGATGCTCCAGGAATAGGGCTGCTTTCCGCCGGTCGCCGAGACCGTAGCCGAATAGGGCGTATTCAACTGTGCCGCCGGCAGGCTCGGGGTCGTGATCGACAAAGAACTTTGTACCGCGGTGACCGTGACCTGCGCCGAGGCGTGTTTGGTCGCATCTGCAACGCTAGTGCCTGTGACTGTCACTAACGCATTGGCACTCACGGTAGGAGCCGTGAACAGTCCTTGCGAGGATATTTGGCCCGCACTGGCCGACCAACTCACTGCGGTCTGATTTGTTCCGCGAACGAATGCCGCAAATTGCTGCGATCCGCCGGACGTGACAGTCGAGGTAGTCGGCGAAATCGT